>NZ_JACZDT010000001.1:691074-1036612 GCF_015903855.1 Fictibacillus sp. 18YEL24 | reverse complement strand
AAGGGGCTCTTTTTTTACTATTCCTTCAAATATTGTTCTTGGAGAGTCAGTTCTAAAGGATTGTTGTTTCTTATTTTTATTTTTACTATCTTCTTTGAACAGTTGGTTGCAGTGGAAGGTGTGAGACTCCTGCGGGACAGGCGGGCAGGTGAGACACTTAAGAGTGAAACGTACGAATGTGGCTCACCGCCTGCCCCGCGGAAAGCGAAGCACCTGAAACGGAAATCAACTACTTTCAAAACACCAAGTGAAAATACAGACATTTTTTACAATCCTGTCACAAAATCTGCCCAATCATTCGACAAATTTCGTTTTTTGCTTTACATGAAGGACCAATTTAACGATAATAGAAGCAATATACAATGACAACGTAAGGTGATTCCATGACGATTGAGGAAGTATTGCAAAAAGCGGAGAGCTATCTTTCTAAAGACGATTTAAGCTTCATCACGAAGGCTTATGAATACGCAAAGAATGCACACGAGGGACAATTTCGTAAATCGGGAGAGCCCTATATTCATCATCCTGTTGAAGTAGCAGCCATTCTGGTAAATCTCCAGATGGATCCTGTGACTGTAGCAGCAGGGTTTCTTCATGATGTAGTTGAAGATACACCGATCACACTAAAAGATATTTCCACTCAATTTAATGAAGAAGTGGCAATGCTTGTTGATGGTGTAACGAAGCTGAAGAAGATCAAGTTCAAGTCTAAGGAAGAACAGCAAGCTGAGAACCACCGGAAGATGTTCGTCGCTATGGCCCAAGATATTCGTTGTATCTTGATCAAGCTGGCTGACCGACTTCACAATATGCGCACATTAAAGCATATGCCGAAAGAAAAACAGATTCAAAAAGCGAATGAGACACTTGAAATCTTCGCTCCGCTTGCCCATCGCCTTGGGATTTCAACGATAAAGTGGGAGCTTGAAGATGTTTCTTTAAGATACCTTAATCCACAGCAATACTACAGAATCGTTAACTTGATGCAGCAAAAGCGTGCCGAACGGGAAGAGTATGTTCATCAAGTGATGGATGAGATGAAGAGTAAACTTAAAGAAGTTAACATTCAAGTTGATATCTCTGGAAGACCGAAACATATCTATAGCATCTATCGAAAAATGGCTAAACAAGGAAAGCAGTTCAATGAGATCTATGACCTTTTAGCTGTTCGTATTATCGTTCAGAATATTAAAGATTGTTATGCTGCCCTCGGTATCATCCATACGGCTTATAAGCCGATGCCAGGCCGTTTTAAAGATTATATCGCTATGCCTAAAGCAAATATGTATCAGTCTCTTCATACGACGGTAATCGGACCAAAAGGTGATCCACTTGAAGTCCAGATCAGAACGTCTGATATGCATCGCGTAGCTGAATACGGGATTGCAGCACACTGGGCATATAAAGAAGGTGCAACGAAAGCTCCTGTCAGCTCATTTGAAAATAAATTAACATGGTTCCGTGAAATTCTTGAATGGCAAAACGATGTTGTAGATGCTGAAGAATTTATGGAATCTCTTAAGGTCGACCTTTTCTCTGATATGGTGTTCGTGTTCACTCCAAAGGGAGATGTTTACGAGCTTCCGTCAGGATCGGTGCCAATTGATTTTGCATACCGCATCCATACCGAGATTGGTAACAGATGTATCGGCGCAAAAGTAAACGGTAAGATGGTTACGTTAGATTACCGTTTGAAAACGGGAGATATTATTGAGATCTTAACGAGCAAACATTCTTACGGACCGAGTCAGGATTGGCTGAAGATCACACAGAGTTCTCATGCGAAAAACAAGATTCGTCAATGGTTTAAGCGTGAGAGAAGAGAAGAAAACGTCGCAAAAGGTAAAGAACTCGTTGAAAAAGAAATAAAGAATCGCGGTTATGATCTGAAAGACATCTTTACGAATGACAACATTCAATATGTGGCTCAAAAGTATAACTTTGCAGGCGAAGAAGATATGTACGCTGCGGTAGGTTACAACGGTATAACTGCTGCACAGATCGCCACTCGATTAACGGATAAAGTCCGCCGTAAAAAAGAGCAGGACCCGGATAATTCTGAGTTGCTTGATGCGATAAGAGACTCTGCTGAAAAGCCTGAACCAAAACGTAGAACAGATTCTGGTATTGTGGTTAAAGGCATTGATAACATGCTGATTCGATTATCTAAATGTTGTAATCCCGTTCCTGGAGATGACATTGTTGGTTATATCACAAAAGGCAGGGGTGTTTCTGTTCACCGTGAGGATTGTGTTAACGTCCACAACGAAGATGCACAAGTACGTCTCTTACCTGTTGAATGGGAAGGGAATCTAGAGCAACCGAAAAATTATAACGTTGATATTGAGATCAATGGTTTTGACCGCCGTGGTCTTCTAAATGAGGTTCTGCATGCAGTTGCGGAAACCAAAACGAATATAACAGCCGTAAGCGGCAAGTCAGATCGCAACAAGATGGCAACGATCAGTATGTCGATCTCGATTCACAACGTCAGCCACCTTCAAAAAGTGGTCGAACGAATTAAAAGAATTCCTGACATTTATGCGGTTAGAAGATTGATGCAATAGGAGTTAAGGAAGTGATTCTGCAATGAAAATAGTATTACAGCGTTCTAAAGAGGCGAAGGTCATAGTGGATTCTGAAGTAAAAGGCAGAATTGATAAAGGCCTTGTACTCTTAGTTGGTGTTACACATGAAGATACAGAAAAAGATGCGGATTATCTAGCAGAAAAGATCGTAAATCTTCGCATATTTGAAGATGAAAATGAAAAGATGAATCATTCTTTAAAAGATACAGAAGGAAGCATCCTATCTATTTCTCAGTTCACGTTATTCGGTGACACGAAAAAAGGAAGACGTCCAAACTTTATGGATGCTGCTAAACCAGACCATGCGATCAAGATGTATGACTATTTTAATAGCAAGCTTAAGAGCTTAGGTGTACATGTGGAAACAGGAGTTTTTGGGGCGATGATGGATGTCTCGTTTACGAATGATGGACCGGTAACCTTGATCATGGACTCTAAAAGTTCATAATCATGAATGAAACCTTCACCTTGATGGAAAGACTAAATCAAAAAGGTGGAGGTTTTTTGTATGAGGCAGAACCGGAAAGGCATAGAAGGAATCCCTCAATGGAAGCAGCTGAGCTTTCATGATTTTCTTTCTCTTGAAAAATCAGCAAACACGATGGAGCTTGCTGAAGAATTTGGAATGAATCTATATCAAGTGAATCAGTTAAAGAAAAAAATAAAACGCGAAAACTATTGACATCACACCCCATCTAAAAGTATGATAATCTACAATTCCAAAATGAAAACTGATGACGAAGAAAAGTAGCTTTACCCCACAGGGTTAGAGATGAGATACCATGGCTGAAAGTATCTCTCCCTGATGATAAAGTGAAAGACACTTCATAGGTTTTAATTCGAACGGTTAAGTTTTGACCTCAGTAGAGTTACACGTGGGCAATCGTTACTTGCATAAATGAGGAAGCTATTTTTAGCTTCGAAGCAGGGTGGCACCGCGGGAAATCCCGTCCCTTATGAAATGACAGATTTCATAAGGGACGGGATTTTTTTATTTTTACTAAAGCCTTGCTTCCTTAATAAGCTTGTTACTTTGGTAATTTTATCTATTATCTCCACTGACAAGTTGATTGGAGTGAAGGGTGTGAGACTCCTGCGGGACAGGCGGGCAGGTGAGACACTTAAAAGTAAAACGTACAAATGTGGCTCACCGCCTGCCCCGCGGAAAGCGAGCACCTGGAACGGAAATCAAACCCTATCAAGAGCAACAAAGATTAAGGGAGAAACTTTTGAATTTAACGAACATGTAAAACGGGAGGATGAATGAAAATGAGTATTAACATTCCAAGGGGAACGAAAGATATACTCCCAGGAGAAGTAGAAAAATGGCAGCTGATCGAACAAAAAGCAAAAGAAGTATCAGCGCGATTCAATTATAAAGAGATTCGAACACCGATCTTTGAACACACAGATCTTTTCCAACGCGGTGTAGGAGATTCAACAGATATCGTTCAAAAAGAGATGTATACGTTCAATGATCGAGGCGACCGCAGCTTAACTCTTCGACCAGAGGGGACAGCACCTGTAACTCGCTCTTATGTTGAAAATAAAATGTTTGGATTACCAGGACAGCCTGTAAAACTCTTTTACATTCAACCTATGTTTCGATACGAAAGACCACAAGCTGGTCGATATCGTCAGTTTGTACAGTTCGGTATTGAAGCGATGGGTTCAGCTGATCCTGCCATTGATGCAGAAGTAATTTCACTTGCGATGACGGTTTACCAAGAGCTAGGACTAAAAAAACTCCGTCTCGTATTGAATACGTTAGGTGATGCTGAGAGCCGTAAATCTCATAAAGAAGCTTTGATCGCACACTTTGAACCTAGAATCGATGAATTTTGTTCAGATTGTCAAAATCGATTATTGAAGAATCCTTTAAGAATTCTAGATTGCAAAAAAGATCGAGAGCATGAACTCATGAAGAGCGCTCCTTCAATTCTTGAGCACTTAAACGCAGAATCGAAAACGTACTTTGAAGAAGTGAAGACGAGCTTGGATGCGATGAACATCGATTATGTGATCGACCCAACACTCGTACGTGGACTTGATTATTACAACCACACTGCTTTTGAGATCATGAGTGAGGCTGAAGGGTTCGGTGCTATCACAACACTTAGTGGAGGCGGCAGGTACAATGGTCTTGTTGAAGATCTTGGCGGCCCGGCTACGCCAAGTATCGGTTTTGCGATGAGCTTAGAACGTTTGTTGTTAGCACTTGAAGCAGAAGGTATCACACTTGAAACAGAAGAAGAAATAGATTGTTATGTTGTAGCATTAGGTGATGAAGCCAAGCGGAAATCAGTAGAGATCTTAAGTCAACTTCGCCAAGCAGGCATTAAGAGTGACAAAGATTATTTAGATAAAAAGATGAAAGCTCAATTTAAAGCAGCTGACCGATTAAAAGCGAAGTTTGTAGCGATTCTAGGTGAAGAAGAACTATCAAAAGGGATCATCAACGTGAAGAACATGGATTCCGGAGAACAGTCGGAAGTTGCAATCGAAGAGCTCAGCACATTCTTGAAGCAAGGTAAATAAGGAGGACACATCTCATGGAATATCGCACACATCAATGCGGAAAGATTACAGAACAATTTATCGGTGAAAAAGTAACAATAACAGGTTGGGTACAAAAAAGACGTGACTTAGGTGGACTGATCTTCATCGACCTGCGTGACCGTTCTGGAGTTGTTCAGATCGTCTTTTCTCCAGAAGTATCACCTGAAGCGTTAGAAACGGCTGAAAAAGTAAGAAGTGAATATGTTCTTACGATCACAGGAAAAGTGCTTGAGCGTGACCCAAGCACGGTTAACCCAGCTATGAATACGGGTAAGATTGAAATCTCTGGTGAAGAAGTTAAGATTTTAAACAGTGCGAAAACACCACCTTTCTCCATCAGCGAAGATATGGATATTACAGAAGATATCCGTCTGAAGTATCGCTATCTGGACCTTCGACGTCCGATCATGCAGGAAACATTGAAGATGAGACATGAAGTAACTCGTTATATCCGTAACTTCCTGGAGAACGATGAATTTATGGAGATGGAAACACCGATGCTTACGAAGAGTACACCTGAGGGAGCGCGTGACTATCTAGTACCGAGCCGTGTGCACCCGGGAGAGTTCTATGCATTGCCGCAATCTCCACAATTATTTAAGCAATTGTTAATGGTTTCAGGTTTCGAAAAATACTACCAGATCGTTCGTTGTTTCAGAGACGAAGATCTGCGTGCAGACCGTCAGCCAGAATTTACTCAAGTCGATATCGAAACTTCTTTCATGGGCCAAGAACCACTTTTAGCTATGATGGAAGAGATGATGACTGGACTTTTGAAAAAGGTAAAAGGTGTAGAGATTCCGAAGCCTTTCCCAAGAATGACTTATAAAGAAGCGATGGACCGTTATGGTTCAGATAAGCCGGATACGCGTTTCGGTCTTGAACTGAGAAACGTCTCAGAAATCGTTAAGGGTTCTGGATTTAAAGTATTTGCAGCAGCAGTGGAGAACGGTGGTCAAGTTAAAGCGATCAACGTTAAAGGAAAAGCAGCAAATTATTCTAGAAAAGATATTGATGGTCTCACTGAATTCACTGCTCGATACGGAGCAAAAGGCCTTGCTTGGATGAAAGTAGAAGCAGAAGGATTAAAAGGACCTATTTCAAAGTTCTTTAACGAAGAAGATGCAGCTAAATTAACGAACGCACTACAAGCAGAAGAAGGCGATCTGTTGTTGTTTGTAGCAGATAAGCCGTCTGTTGTAGCAGACAGCCTAGGTGCGTTAAGACAAAAGCTAGCAAAAGATTTAGATCTGATCGACCAATCGAAATACAATTTCTTGTGGGTCGTTGATTTCCCACTTGTTGAATACGATGAGGATGCAGACCGTTTTGTGGCGCTTCACCATCCATTCACGATGCCTAAGACAGAAGATCTTCACTTAATGGATTCCAATCCTGCTGAAGTAAGAGCACAAGCATACGACTTAGTTCTTAACGGGTATGAGCTTGGCGGAGGATCTCAGCGTATCTACCAACGTGACATTCAAGAGAAAATGTTCAAAACATTAGGATTCACTGAGGAAGCAGCACGTGAGGAGTTCGGATTCCTTTTAGAGGCTTTTGAATATGGAACGCCTCCACATGGTGGAATTGCATTAGGACTTGATCGTATGGTGATGTTACTAGCCGGAAGAAGTAATTTAAGAGACACGATTGCTTTCCCGAAAACAGCTTCTGCATCGTGTTTACTGACGAATGCACCATCTGCTGTAAACGAAAAGCAGCTTGATGAACTTCACCTATCTGTAAAAGTGAAGCAAGAAACCAAGTAAGTGAATATTTAGAAAAATACGAATCGTTTTATAAAGAGACACATTTTGTCTTGTATTTGATTTATTCGTGTGATAGTATGAAATTAAGCGATGGGTCCTATGGTGACCGTTAACAACCCGAAGTTTTGAGCCAACATTAAGTATTAGGGAGTTTGTGTTTTCTCACAGCGTCCATGCCCTGAAAGCTAGGGGACGGACAAAATGCGAAACAGGGCACCCACCTGCGAGAGCAGGTTCAAAACTAAGGGGATACGGCATTTTTGGGGCTCATTTTTTTGTGCGAAAAAAACCAAGTAAGCATATTGATTTTGTTTTCAAAAGTGGATATGCTGATAAAGATGCATTTTCTTTATTTTACGTGCACGTTTGAAAGGAGATTTCACTAATATGCTTTATCAGTTCTCAAGAAATGAACTTGCCATCGGAAAAGATGGAATAGACGTCTTAAAAAACTCAACTGTTGCTGTGCTTGGAATCGGAGGAGTGGGCTCCTTTTCAGCTGAAGCACTAGCTCGATCAGGAGTTGGCAGACTGATCCTTATCGATAAAGATGATGTCGATATCACGAACGTGAATCGTCAAATACATGCACTTGTGAATACCGTTGGGCAGCCAAAGGTAGATCTTATGAAAGAAAGAATCGCGCTTATTAATCCAGAGTGTGAAGTTATCGCTCTTAAGATGTTTTATACAGAAGAGACATATGAACAAATTTTTGAATATGGGCTTGATTTTGTAGTAGATGCATCCGATACGATCTCCTATAAGATCCACCTCATGAAAGAATGTTTAAACCGCAAAATACCAATTATCTCGAGCATGGGTGTGGCAAATAAACTGGATCCAACACGTCTTCAAATCGTTGATATCTCTAAGACGAGCTATGATCCGATCGCTAAGGTCATTCGCCAGCGACTAAGAAAAGAAGGAATCACAAAAGGAATCCCTGTCGTATTCTCAGATGAAAAGCCAATCCAAATTCGTGAAGAGATTCGAAAAGAGATCGTACCTGAGAACGCTCCTGGCATTCGAAAAGCGAAGATGCCGCCATCTTCAAACGCATTTGTACCATCTGTTTCAGGACTTTACATGGCAGGTTACGTGATTAACAAAATCATTGAAAATAATAATATAAAGATCGAAAGAATACGATAATTTGATGAAAAAGGGTGCTGACTGTTCTAAAGTCAGGACTTTTTTTCGTTTATTCATATATTTATTACTACTTATAAATGTTGGTGAAAGGAATTGTGCTTTCCAGTAGGACGTGGTGAAGAAAATGTTTATCTCAAATGAACACTTCTAATTATTACGAGGTAATCTCAAATAATTCCGGGGTAATTTGAAATATATCCAGGTATAAGCAAAATAATTCCGCAGATAAAATAATTTATCCGTTTTTTTGCGTATAACCGCACAAAAAAGATGACTCGTAGGCTTAACCCTATGAGTCATCTATTATTATTTTGCTAGTTTTTCTAGATTTCCGTTCTTGTCCATGCGGAAGGTAACGTTAGGATTGGTATCTTCGTCTTGGAACAATACCATTTTTCTTGCACGGTCCATGATTTGGATCAGTGCTTGATAATCTTCCTGAACCGTCTGGTGCTCTTTCTCAAGAACAGAAAGCTGATCTTTCATCACTTTGTTCTGCTGCATCAACTCGTTCATCTGAAGACGAAGTTCCATGTTTTCTTGAACGAGCTTGCCGCTCGACATTCCGTTTCGCTTCAAACCACTCAGAAAATCTATGACTTCATCAAGTGTAAGACTATGTTCGTTGCTAGCTTGAGAAGCTTGACGATAGGTATTCAGTGATGAAGGCTGTTGCGACCCTTGTAAGCTCGTAACTTCTGGTGCTTCCGCTTCAGTTTGCTGAACATAACTCGGTGGTTGTTCTGGAACTGCGGGTGACGAAGCAACTGGAGCTGGTGTTGCTGAGTTTCTTTCATACGTAAAAGGTGTTTTGAAGAACTCTTCAGGATGATAGGTTTCATCATCGTGCATCTGTGGAGCATTATTCAATTGTACTGGCTTAGCTGCAGGTTTCGACTGTTGTTGTTGCTGTTGTGACCTTGCTAGCGCACGCTGCCGTTCTTTTCTTTGCTTTTTAGCAATCTTTAATGCTTGTTCGTATTTTTTTCTCACGATTGCATTCCATCTAAATCCAACTGCTGCACTCGTACGCTCTAATTTATCTCCTACCTCTTCAAAAGCATGTAACTGTGTACTTCCTTCACGCACATGGCGTAAGACCGTTTCGGCAAGCAATAGATCGTCTTCTTCTGACCAGGCGTCCTGTCTGATTTTTGACACGGTAATCCTCTCCTTAGCTACAAAAATATTCATTTGATATTTTCATGTTTACCAATCAGAGAGAATCCTATACACACTTCTGAAGAACTTTTGCTAGTTTGCTAAGTTTTCAAGTCTCATAGATTTACTTTCCTTTTTTCTTACGATCATTAAAATAGTCGAGGCGCTTCTTAAGATTCTTTTCAAAGCCACGTTCAGTAGGTTCGTAAAACGTTTTACCCTGCAGATGTTTCGGTAAATATTCTTGTGGTACATACCCATCTTCAAAATTATGTGGATATTTATAGTCCTCACCATGTTGAAGTTGTTTTGCTCCTTTATAATGAGCATCACGTAGATGGATTGGGACGAGACCTGTTTTTTCTTTTTTGACTGCATCAAGTGCTTTATCAATTCCTGTTATCACTTTGTTGCTTTTAGGAGCAGTGGCTAAGTAAAGCGTAGCTTCTGCAAGTGGAATTCGAGCTTCAGGCATACCAATAAAATCAGCAGCATAACTAGCAGCATGTGCGACAAGTAACGCATTCGGATCTGCGAGACCAACGTCTTCTGCTGCATGAACGAGCAATCGGCGAGCAATAAAACGAGGATCCTCGCCCGCATAAATCATTTTAGCAAGCCAGTATAGAGCGGCATCTGGGTCTGATCCACGTATGCTTTTAATAAAGGCGGAGACTGTATCATAATGGTTGTCTCCTTTTTTATCATATTGAAGGACTCTTTGTTGAATGGATTCTTCAGCGATTTCTAATGTGATCGTAATGTTTCCATCTTTATCTGGTTTAGTCGTTAACACAGCAAGCTCCACCGCATTAAGTGCTGTCCTTGCGTCTCCGTTCGCAATAGACACTATATGATCGATTGCTTCTTTTTTCATAGATATAGGATGTTTGCCATATCCTCTTTCTTTATCAGAAAGAGCCTGCTGGATCACTTTTGAAATATGTTCATCTGTTAGTGGTTCAAAGCGAAACAACCGAGATCTTGATAAGAGAGCGGGGTTGATCTCGAACATAGGGCTCTCTGTTGTTGCACCGATTAAAATAACCGATCCATCTTCTACATATGGAAGGAGAGCGTCTTGCTGACTTTTGTTAAAACGATGGATCTCGTCGATAAAGAGCACTGTCTTTTTTTCTTCTAATAACAGGCGTTCTCTAGCAGCTCCCATAATGACCTTTAGATCAGCGACTCCTGACGTCACCGCATTAAGTTGTTCAAACCATGCAGATGTGGAATTCGCAATTATTTTAGCTAATGTTGTTTTACCTGTGCCAGGAGGTCCAAAGAAAATCATCGGTGTGAGTTGATCAGCTTCGATCGCACGTCTTAACAGCTTACCTTCACCAGCTATATGCTCTTGCCCGATAAATTCCGTTATCTTTCTTGGACGCATTCGGTTGGCGAGGGGTCTTTTTAATGAATGGGAGCTTTCGTCTTTGTAAGAAAACAAGTCCATTACAATCATCCTTCCGTACACTTGTTCTAATCGTCATATGACAATACTATACAATAGTCCATCATGCAAGTTGAAATGATTTCATGCTATAATAAGCTTTAGATTTATGGAATTAACCGAATTGAGACAACTTAATGGGGAAGGATTTTGCACAGTGAAAGACCAAAAGCATTCAAGATGGAACAAATTTTTGTTTCAGTGGTCTGTATTTTTTATTGGATTATTTATTATGGCTTTCGGAATCGCGCTTATGATTAAGGCAGACCTCGGAAGTGCTCCATGGGACGTTCTTCATATCGGACTGTTTGCACAGTTTGGACTTTCCATAGGCACATGGTCGATCATAATGGGATTCTTCGTCATCTTAGCTACATCCTTACTAACTAAAAAGAAACCTCAATCAGGTGCCTTTTTAAATATGGTGTCTGTTGGTTTGTTTATTGACTTTTATTTATGGCTTCCTTTTTTTCATGATCCTGTAACAGGTTTTGGGAAATGGATGTTTTTAATCATCGGAATCTTAATCTTAGGTTTTGGAATCGGGCTATATATATCATCAGACTGCGGTGCAGGACCAAGAGATAGTCTGATGCTCGCTCTTACAGAAAAATCAGGGATGAAAGTTTCAAATATTCGACTATTAATGGAATTTGTTGTTCTGTTTTTTGGTTGGATGCTAAAAGGACCCGTTTCGTTCGGAACGATCCTTTTTTGTGTAACGATAGGAGCAATCGTGGGCAGGACCCTTCCGTATTGCCAAAAATTAGTGAAGTTTGTTTTAGAACGGAGTGAACAATATGAAGATATCAACAAAAGGTCGGTACGGATTAACCATCATGATGGCATTAGCGAAGAGGTCAGGTGAAGGTCCGATCGCATTGAAATTAATCGCAAAAGAATATAGTCTATCTGAACATTATTTAGAGCAGCTTATCGCCCCGCTCAGAAATGCAGGACTTGTAAAAAGTATCCGGGGTGCGTATGGTGGGTACATGCTGGCAAGAGAAGCATCCACGATTACTGCTGGAGATATCATCCGAGTGCTTGAAGGACCGATCTCTCCAGTTGAAGTATTGGATGATGAAGAGCCTGCAAAAAGAAATCTTTGGATAAAAATTAGAGATGCTGTAAAAGATGTGTTAGATTCTACAACACTCGAAGATTTGGCGAACTATGAAGATGAGGGCGCACAGGACGCTTACATGTTTTATATATAGGAAGGAGATGAGCAATGAAAAACGTTTATTTAGATCACGCTGCAACCTCTCCTGTTCATCCTGAAGTCATAGAAGAAATGATTCCTTTTCTAACTGAACATTTTGGGAATCCTTCTAGCATTCATCAATTCGGAAGACAGACTCGTAAAGCTCTTGATGATGCCAGATCCATGATTGCAACTTCTATAGGTGCTTCACGTAATGAGATCATTTTCACAAGTGGTGGTACAGAAAGTGATAACCTTGCTATTCTTGGCACAGTCTCTGCTCTTGAGAATAAAGGAAAGCATGTTATCACAACAGAAGTAGAACATCATGCTGTACTTCATACCTTTCATGAGCTTGAAAAGAGAGGGTACGATGTAACTTACTTGTCCGTTGATAAGGAAGGCAGAATTTCATTAGACGAACTGAAAAGATCTCTAAGAGAAGACACGATTCTCGTTTCGATCATGTATTGCAACAATGAAACAGGGACAACACAAGACATAAAAGAGATCGGAAGTATTTTAAAAGAAAAAGAGATCTTGTTTCATACCGATGCGGTGCAAGCTTATGGCTTGATCTCAATCGATGTAAATGAACTGAACATTGATCTGTTAAGTGCTTCTGGTCATAAGATCAATAGCCCAAAAGGAACGGGATTTCTATTTGTGAAAGAAGGAACTCCTTTTCTTCCTCAAGGCTTTGGCGGTGAACAAGAGCGTAAGCGCCGTGCTGGAACAGAAAATGTAGCAGGAATCGCTGCTTTACGAAAAGCGGCATCCATCGCAGAAAAAGAAAGAGAAGAACGCTTTAGTCAATACAGAACATTTAGAGATACGATGAAGAAAATATGGCAAGAAGAAGAGGTATCTTTCATCGAAAATGGAAGTTCTGATCATTTTCTTCCGCATATTCTAAATGTTAGCTTTCACGGTGTAAAAACAGAAGTGCTCTTAGTCAATCTAGATCTTGCTGGTATCGCAGCTTCTAGCGGATCTGCTTGTACGGCTGGCTCACATGAACCTTCACACGTTTTGAAAGCGATGTTTGGTAATGATGTCCGTACGAAATCTTCTGTTCGTTTTAGCTTTGGTCTAGGCAATAAATTGGAAGATATTGAATATGCTGCCCATGAGACAGCAAAAATCGTGAAACGTTTAGCAAAATAAGTTACAATGTTTGTCATATGAATGAAATGAGGTGGACACGATGCAAACAGAAACAAACAAAAAGGCACCTCAAGATACACGAGTAGTTATTGGAATGAGCGGCGGTGTGGATTCTTCCGTTGCCGCACTTTTACTGAAAGAGCAAGGCTATGATGTGATCGGAATCTTTATGAAAAACTGGGATGATACCGATGAGAATGGCGTATGCACAGCAACAGAAGATTACAACGATGTGATAGCGGTCTGCAACCAGATCGGCATTCCATATTACGCGGTGAATTTTGAAAAAGAATACTGGGATAAAGTATTCACGTACTTTTTGGAAGAATATAAAGCAGGACGAACACCTAATCCAGATGTGATGTGCAACAAGGAGATCAAGTTTAAGGCCTTCTTGGAGCATGCCATGAACTTAGGTGCAGATTATGTAGCTACTGGCCATTATGCACGTGTGGCTGAAATAGATGGAGAAGTTAAGATGCTTCGAGGCGTTGATGAGAATAAGGACCAAACTTATTTTCTTAACCAGCTTTCTCAAGAACAGCTTCAAAAAGTATTGTTCCCGATCGGAGAGCTTAAAAAGCCTGAGATCCGCAAGATTGCTGAAGCCGCTGGACTTGCGACAGCTAAGAAGAAAGATTCAACAGGAATCTGCTTTATTGGAGAAAGAGACTTTAAAGAATTCTTAAGTCAGTATCTTCCTGCAAAGCCTGGTGAGATGCAAACGTTTGAAGGGGAAGTTAAGGGCAAGCATGATGGATTGATGTACCATACGATCGGGCAGCGTCACGGTCTTGGAATCGGTGGAAGCGGAGATCCTTGGTTTGTCGTCGGTAAGAATTTAAAAGACAACATATTGTATGTTGAACAAGGGTTTCACAACGAAAAGCTTTATTCTGACAGCCTAAAAGCGGTAAAGGCAGGATTTGTTTCTGATAGACCGCTGCCTGCTACTTTTAAGTGTACGGCGAAGTTCAGATATCGTCAGCCTGACATGGGTGTAACTGTCCATGTAATGGAGGATGAAACGCTGCATGTGGTCTTTGATGAAGCACAACGTGCGATCACACCTGGACAAGCAGTCGTGTTTTACGATGGAGATGTTTGTCTAGGCGGAGCAACGATCGATACGGTATACAAAAACGACGAAGCGATCACCTATCTATAAAAGAATGTGGAAAAACTGGCTTACTAGGACAAGAAATGAACTAGTAAGCCAGTTTTTTTGCGTTAATGAAATAAGGTGCTCATGCAGCGGCATATCTATGCTCGCTGCATGAGCGATTCCAGAGATTTATGAGCGATTCCAGAGATTCATGAGCGATTCCAGAGATTCATGAGCGATTCAGAAAGCCTGAACGCACTATCCACAAGAGGAACCGACAAAAAATTATGCTTCAGTTGCCCTCATTTGTTATACTTTTGAAGGAAATTAAAAGTGGGGGTAATGAAGATGGAACCTTCAAAAGGTCTTGAATACTTACAAAAAGGAAAGTTTGAAGAAGCAGCAAAAAGTCTGGAATCCATGATCGAGGCAGATCCAGAAAACCCAGTACATTATATTAACTTTGGAAATCTGCTTTCTGCTGTACATGAACACGAAAAAGCGATTCAATTCTTTGATAAAGCTCTATCGCTCGACGAAAATGCAGTTGCTGCATACTATGGTGCGGGTATTGCCTGCTATCATCTTGAAGAATTCTCTAAGAGTGCAAAATTGTTTCAAGAAGCGCTTAAAGGCGGTCTGCAAGATAGTGACACTCACTTTATGGCAGGCATGTCGTTCGTTTCACTAGGAGAACATAAGCTTGCATTTCCTTATCTAATGAGAGCAACTGAGCTTAACGATCAAGACCATGAAGCATTGTTTCAATTCGGTCTCTGTCAGGCACGAACAGGGGATATCATGTCTGCATCGACAACCTTTGAAAAAGTTGTTGAGCGCGATGAAACACATGCCGATGCTTGGTACAATCTAGGTGTGACGTATAGTTATTTTGACAAAAACATAGAAGCTCTAGAAGCTTTTAAAAAAGCGTTAGACATCCAGCCTGATCATTATCTTGCAGGGAATGGAAAACGAAATATCGAAAGTAAAAATACCAACCATTAAAGGGGGTGCTTTATGGCACAGCAGCCTTCTTTTCATTTAGAAGATGATTCGACTGAAATAAAAAAGTATATAAAAGGTACGTTGATCTCTACAATTTATCATCAAACAGAGAGTCTCTATACGGTCGCTAGAATACGGGTAAAAGAGACGAACGAAAATTACAATGAAAAAGAAATCATGATTACAGGCATTCTTCCTCCTTTAAGAGAAGATGAACTTTATGTGTTTTATGGAAAATTTAAAGATCATCCGAAATATGGTAAACAATACGAAGTTGATCTGTTTCAAAAAGAAATGCCTCAATCCAAGGAAGCGATGATTCAGTATCTTTCGAGCGATCTGTTTAAAGGGATCGGTAAGAAGACTGCCGAGCATATTGTAGAAGTAATGGGAAACGATGCGATCACTAAGCTCTTAGAATCTCCGGAATATATCAGTCAGATTCCAAAGCTAACAGAAGAGCAAGCTCAAAGTTTGCAAAAATCCCTCATGCAGAATCGAGGATTAGATCAAGTGATGATGGTCGTTCAACCCTACGGGATCGGACCGCAGCTTGCGATGAAAATCTTTCAAACGTATCAGGATGATGCTGTAAAGATCATTAAAGACGAGCCGTATCGACTGATCGAAGACGTTTCTGGAATTGGGTTTCACCGGGCTGATGAAATCGCAAAAGGAAATGGGATGCAAGTCAACCACCCAAAACGAATTCAAGCTGCCTGTCAGTTCGTGCTTCGTGATCAAGGTACAGACCTTGGGCACTCATATCTACCGATGGACGAACTGTTAGAAGGTGTAAGAAAGCTTTTAGCAGATGGAAAGAATACGGTAGATGAGATGAGTATTTTTCGAGAGATTCAAGATATGGAGACTGAGCAACGATTGATCGTAAAAGAAAACGTTGTATATCTGCCATCCCTATATTTCGCGGAGCGTGGATTTGCTCAAAAAATGAATCAATTATTACATAGTCAGAAAAATGAATATCACATTGAGGATTCAAAATTGGAATCTGAGCTAACAGCTCTTGAAAAAAGACTCAACATGAAATATGCGAAAAGTCAAAAAGAGGCGATTAAAAAGGCGTTAACCTCTTCTTTAATGGTTCTGACAGGAGGACCTGGAACAGGTAAAACGACCGTAATTAAAGGAATCGTCGAACTTTATAGTGAGATTCATGGTGTAAGTCTGAATCCTGATGATTACCGAGGAAAAAAAGAGTCGTTTCCAGTTTTACTCGTTGCTCCAACAGGTCGAGCGGCAAAGCGTATGACTGAGTCTACAGGAATACCCGCTCACACGATCCATCGCTTATTAGGATGGAAAGGTGGAGGTACCTTTGAAAAAAATGAAGATGAACCCATTGAAGGAAAACTTTTGATCGTCGATGAAATGTCGATGGTCGATATATGGCTTGCTCATTCTTTAGCAAAAGCTCTGCCACCTCATATCCAGATCATTGTTGTTGGGGATGAAGATCAGTTACCATCAGTTGGTCCTGGTCAAGTACTAAAAGATCTACTGCAAGCACAGCATGTTCCACAATCTCGTTTAGTGGATATTTATAGACAGGCAGAAGGATCATCTATTATCCGGTTAGCTCATGAGATGAAGAACGGAAACGTGCCTCAGGATCTGCTTGTCCCACAGAACGACAGACGTTTTTTTGCATGTTCCGGTGAACAAGTGTTTCAAGCGATCCTTCAAGTTTGTGAAAATGCGATTAAAAAAGGATACAGTTCTCGAGATATCCAAGTGTTAGCACCTATGTACAAAGGGCCAGTTGGAATTGATCGATTAAATATGGAACTTCAGCGTCTGTTTAATCCCGAGAAACAAAAACAGCGTCAGTTACAGGTCGCAAATGTGTTTTATCGAAAAGGAGATAAGGTGCTTCAACTCGTCAATCAACCTGAAGATCAGGTGTTCAATGGTGATATCGGTGAGATCGTTGCTGTTATCTATGCAAGAGAGAACACGGATAAAGAAGATCAGATCGTCATCAGTTTTGATGAGATTGAGGTTACGTATAAAAGAAGTGAATTTCATCATTTTACTCATGCATTCTGTTGTTCGATCCATAAGTCGCAGGGAAGTGAGTATCCGATCGTCGTTCTACCTGTCTTAAAAAGCTACTACCGAATGTTAAAACGGAACTTATTATATACAGCAATAACGAGAAGTAAAGAATATCTGATCCTGTGTGGAGAACAAGAAGCGTTTACTTGGGCTGTTGAACGATCAGATGAAACAGAACGATACTCGGGTCTTACTTCCCGACTTCAAGAGACCATACTGGAAAAAGATTTAATGAATGATACCCTTCTAAACGAAACAAACTAGAAATGTTCGAGAGATGTAAGATGTCATCTTGTCGGACATTTCTTTTTTGTATTTCTAGAAGTCATGATCCTTCAGATATATTTTCTGTATATTTTCTACAAATTCAGGACACCCTTGTAAAAGTAAAATTTAAAGGAGAGAGAGCAAGTGGAATGTCCGAACTGCAGTAGAAAAGATATCGGTAAAATCGGGGTGAACCAGTATTATTGCTGGAACTGTTTTATAGAGCTTTCCATTGTTAAAGGAAGACTGTCCCTTCATCAGGTGGAAGAAGACGGCTCTCTAACATCACTCGATGATTTATTTGAAGATCAAGATCTGACTTATAGAGAAAGCACATCATAAAAGAAAACAAATCTCTGATGTCGAGGTGATTTAGCATGAGCAGGACGATGAGTTCTCTTTTCGCACTTGGTATTGGAGCGGCAACATATGCGATGAGAAATAAGAGGATGTCAAGAATGTCTAAGATGAACTATAACCTTTCAGATATAGGTGATCTTTGGACATCACGACGTGTTAAGAAAATCCGTAAAAAAGTCGCAAAAGCCATTTATTAAAGAAAGCAAACCCCGTCTCAAATAAAGACGGGGTTTTTTAAGAAAAGGGTGAAGAGATGACAAAAGACATTCGAATGAAGTGGGTTTATAGGCTTGCCCTTTCTTTATTATTGTTTTTATGTTTGTTTCTGTTAATGAAACTTTACCCTCTTTACGAGCCATTATGGAGTGCGATAAAAGGGGTCTTTCTACCTTTTTTTCTTGCTGCACTAATTACATATCTACTCCATCCCGTCGTGGAATACGTACATGAAAAAGGATTACCTCGCTTTGTTGCGATCTTGAGCATATACATCCTTTTCTTTGGTGGTCTAGGGATTGCGGCAGTAAAAGGGTTTCCTTATTTCGTTGTGCAGATGAAGCAGCTGTTAGTGAATGTGCCGGTTCTTGCAGAGGATTATAAGGATCTATTGTACCAAGTTGACAGAGGTACATCTGCACTGCCATATTCGGTACATTCTAAAATCGAAAATTATATTGTGAAAATGGAAAGTAACGCACAGGATGTGTTGACTAATGCCATCTTTTCACTAAGAAAGATCGTGGACTATTTCTTCGTTATCATCGTTGTCCCTTTTTTAGTGTTTTATTTTCTAAACGATTTTGAAAAACTGAAAAAAGCACTGTGGTACCTCACACCGAGAAAATACCGTTATGAAGGAAAGCACTTATTAAAAGATATCGATCGATCCCTTGGAGGATATATTAGAGGACAGCTGTTTGTAGGAGCTATACTTGGAGCTGCAGCCATGATTGCTCTATGGATCGTTGGTATGCCATACCCCATACTTTTAGGGCTCGTAATAGCGATAACAGACATCATCCCATACTTTGGTCCGATCTTAGGAGCGATACCTGTCGTATTGATCGCACTCACGATCTCTTGGAAGATGGTGTGGATCACAGTTGGCATCATGCTTGTTCTGCAGTTTATTGAGGGGAACATTCTTGGTCCGTTTATCGTCGGCAAGAATCTGCATATCCATCCTGTGTTTATCATTTTTTCATTACTACTTGGGGGAGAATTGGCCGGTGTACCAGGAATGATTTTAGCTGTTCCGATTTTTAGTGTGATCAAGGTCGTTATCATACACATCAGGGAACATCGACTTCAATCATCATCCGATTGACAAGTAAGAATAAATAAACGTATACTAACGCTAGAAGATCAAAAAATCGCTGAAAGAGAAAAGTACGTTTCAGTCCTTCCAAAAGAGAGAAACATCCATCGGCTGAAAGATGTTTTAGGAAGAAGAGAAACAGAAAGCTACTCTGGAGTGCAGAAGGAAAATCTGCCGTTATGCCGCGTTAAGGCTTTAATCAAGGTGATATGCTTGTATCTAAGCATATAACCAGGGTGGTACCGCGTGAATTCAAACTCTCGTCCCTGTATTTTTTATAGGGATGGGAGTTTTTTTATTGGCTTTTTTCGTTCGAAAGTAGTTGATTTCCTCTCCAGGTTGCTTCGCTTTCCATGGGGCGAACGGTGAGCCTCCTGCCGCTTTGCGCCTTTAGGAGTCTCCACCTATTCACTCGTCCCATAGGAGTCTCGCACCTTGCGCTCCAATCAACTTACAAGGAAGACAAAAGACATTTAGAAGCAACATTTTGTTTTTCTGTTAATGAAACGAAATCAGTCTTTATATTTATCTAAAAAAGGAGAATGAAAACGATGAGAAATTTGACTTCAGCTCAAGTAAGACAGATGTTTCTTGATTTTTTCCAGGAAAAAGGTCATGGTGTAGAACCTAGTGCATCCTTAGTTCCGCATGAAGATCCTACACTACTATGGATCAACAGTGGTGTTGCAACACTGAAAAAATATTTTGACGGCCGTGTGATCCCTGAGAACCCTCGTATTACAAACGCACAAAAATCGATTCGTACGAACGATATCGAGAATGTTGGCATTACAGCAAGGCACCATACATTCTTTGAGATGTTAGGAAACTTCTCGATCGGTGATTATTTTAAAGTGGAAGCTATTCTTTGGGCATGGGAGTTCCTAACGAGTGAAAAATGGATCGGGTTTGATCCTGAAAAACTCTCTGTTACAATCCACCCAGAAGACGATGAAGCATTTGATATTTGGACAAAACAAGTAGGATTACCTGAAGAGCGTATCATTCGTTTAGAAGGGAACTTCTGGGATATCGGTGAGGGACCGAGTGGACCTAACACTGAGATTTTCTATGACCGCGGTGAAGCATACGGCAGCGACCCGTCAGATCCTGAACTATATCCTGGTGGAGAAAACGACAGATACCTTGAAGTATGGAACCTGGTGTTCTCACAGTTCAACCATAATCCAGACGGTACGTATACACCACTTCCTAAGAAGAATATCGATACGGGTATGGGACTTGAGAGAATGGTTTGTGTGATCCAAGACACGAAGACGAACTTTGAAACGGATCTTTTCATGCCGATCATCAAAGAAACAGAAAAGCTTTCTGACACGTCTTATGGCTTGAGTACAGAAACAGATACTGCGTTTAAAGTAATCGCTGACCATGTACGTACGGTAAGTTTTGCGATCGGCGATAGTGCTCTACCATCAAATGAGGGAAGAGGATATATCCTTCGACGTTTGATCAGAAGAGCGATTCGTTTTGCGAAAAAGATCAACATCAACAAGCCTTTCATGTATGAACTAGTACCAACAGTTGCAGACATCATGGTAGACTTCTACCCGGAAGTAAAAGAAAAAGTTCCGTTCATCCAAAAAGTCATCAAGACGGAAGAAGAGCGTTTCCATGAAACGATCAACGAAGGTCTTGCTATCTTAGAAGATGTTATGGCAAGAGAAAAAGAAGAAGGAAGAAACGTCATCTCTGGAAAAGACGCGTTCAAGCTATACGATACATTTGGTTTCCCATTCGAGCTTACACAAGAGTATGCAGCTGAAAACGGAATGGATGTAGATTTAGAAGGCTTTGAGAACGAGATGAAGGCACAACGAGAACGTGCACGAGCGGCGAGACAAGAAGTAGACAGCATGCAAGTACAAGGTGGGGTTCTTTCTGATATTACCGTAAAAAGCGAGTTCTCTGGTTATGATAACTTAGCAGGAGAAGCAAAAATTTTAGAAGTGCTACAAAACGGTGAACGCGTGGCGATGGTCGCATCAGGAGAAGAAGCACAAGTTATTTTAGATGTAACACCATTCTACGCTGAGAGCGGTGGTCAGATCGCTGACCAAGGAAAAATAGCAGGGAAAGAACTTTTACTTCGAGTAAAAGATGTTCAAAAAGCACCTAATGGACAAAATCTTCATACCGTTGTTGTTGAGAAAGGCGTTCTTGAAAACAATATTGATGTTTCTGTCGAGGTTGACCCTGAAATTCGTGCAAAAGTTGTAAAGAACCATACGGCTACTCACCTTCTTCATCAGGCATTAAAAGATGTGCTTGGAACGCACGTAAATCAGGCAGGATCTCTCGTACAAGAAGGTCGTTTACGCTTTGACTTCACACACTTTGGTAGTATTTCTACAGAAGAGCTTGAGAAGATCGAAGAAATCGTTAACGAAAAAGTATGGGGTAACATTCCTGTCGAAAAGATGGTTAAAAACATAAACGAAGCAAAAGCGATGGGAGCAATGGCTCTGTTCGGTGAGAAGTATGGTGAAACAGTACGCGTTGTAAAAGTAGGAGACTATAGTCTAGAACTTTGCGGTGGATGTCACGTGAATAATACTTCAGAGATCGGCTTGTTTAAGATCGTATCAGAATCAGGGATCGGTGCTGGAACACGCAGGATCGAAGCTGTTACTGGTGAGAACGCGTACCGCTTGATGAACGGACAAGTACAGCTTTTAAAAGACACAGCTGCTAAGTTGAAAACGAATCTTAAGGACGTCCCACAGCGAATCGATGCGTTAAACGAGCAAATTCGTGAGTTGCAAAAAGAGAAAGAATCTCTTGCAGCTAAGATTGGAAATATGGAAGCAGGTAGCCTTGTTGATGAAGTTCAAACGATTAACGGTGTTTCTGTTATCGCTAAGAAACTAAGCGGCGTGGATATGAACGGCTTGCGTTCAATCGTAGATGATCTGAAGAATAAACTTCAAAGCGGAGTGGTTATTCTTGGTGCGGAAAACGGCGGAAAAGTAAATATCGTAGCGGGAGTAACAAAAGATTTAGTGACAAAGGGCTATCATGCAGGTAACCTAGTAAAAGAAGTGGCTGTCCGTTGCGGCGGAGGCGGTGGTGGCCGTCCTGATATGGCCCAAGCTGGAGGTAAAGATCCCCAAAAGCTGCAAGAAGGAATAGATTCTGCAGTTGAAATGATCAAAACCGTTTCCTAAGCTTTCATCTTTCATGTACAATAGAGACAAGAACTAATTTGTCCCTTAAGGGAGATCTTCAGAAAGAGGTGTTCGCCAGTGAGTTCAATGGACAAAACGATGAAGTTTAACTTCAACGAAGAAGATGCTTATAAGACGAATGTAGAAACTGTCCTGTTTTCTGTTTACGACGCCCTGCAGGATAAAGGATACAATCCTATCAATCAGATTGTAGGTTATTTGCTCTCAGGGGATCCGGCTTATATTCCTCGTCACAATGATGCGAGAAGCATGATTAGAAAACTGGAGCGAGATGAGCTTATTGAAGAGCTTGTAAAATCATATCTATCCACTCAAAAAGAAGGAAGTCGTTAATTTGACAAAAACACTCGGACTGGATGTTGGAACGAAGACGATCGGTGTTGCCGTCTCAGATGCACTGGGATGGACAGCACAAGGAGTAGAAACGATACGACGCCGTCCTAATAAGCCAGAAGAAGACTATGCAAGGATCCAAGAGCTGATTCAGTTACATGACATCAGTAAGATCGTAGTAGGTCTTCCGAAGAACATGAATGGTACGATCGGTCCCAGCGGAGAAGCTTGTCAAAACTTTGCTAAAGATATTGAAAGTCTGACAGGTCTTTCGGTTATCCTATGGGATGAGAGGCTGACCACCATGGCAGCTGAAAGAACATTGATTTCAGCTGACGTGAGCCGAAAGAAACGAAAACAGGTGATCGATAAGCTAGCAGCTTCGATCATTCTGCAAGGTTATTTGGACAGCCAACAATAAGAAAAGTAGAGGTGAGCCAATAATGGCAAAAGAAGAACGCGAACGCATCGTTATTCCAGACGAGAATGGTGACGAAAATCTATTTGAAGTTTTATTCAAATTTGATGTAGATCAAACAGGAAAATCATACATGGTAACTATACCTGTAGCTGATTCAGAAGATGATGATACAGATGAAGTAGAAGTTTTCCCTTTCCGTTATGAAGAAAATGGAGAAGAAGACGATCTTGCTCTATTCCCACTTGAGTCTGATGAAGAATGGGACATGATCGAAGAAATGTTAAACACATTTCAAGATGACGAATACGAAACAGAATAAGTATCAAAAAAAAAAAGAAGTTGGTTTTCTAACCAACTTCTTTTTTTATTCCATTTTACGGCCAATCTCGACAATTTCTGCTAGTAAACGTATAATTAAACAGGTGGAAGGGGGAAATACCATGTTACATCTCCAGTCATCTGGGAATTACATAAATGAAAATAAAAGTAAAAAACGTACTAAAACCATTGTTCTATCTATCTTATTTCTATTTCTTGCGTTATTCATTGCTGCAGCTATAGGTGCTTATTTTTATTATTACAATAAGAACATTGGACCGATCGATTCAGCTAATAATGAAAAAATTACGGTGGAAATTCCAATTGGTTCTTCCTCTTCAAAAATAGGACAAGAGCTCGAGAATAAAGGATTGATAAACAACGGTGATTTCTTTAGAATCTATACTCGAGTTAAAGGTGAAGGAAACTTCCAAGCCGGTATTTACGAACTAACTCCTTCCATGAATCTTACAGAGATCATTTCAGCACTTAAAGACGGAAAGATGTTCAAGAAGCCAGCTTTAACCATAACGATTCCAGAAGGATACAATGTCCCGCAGATCGCAAAATTAATCAGTCAGAAAACGGGTTACAGTGAAGCGGATATCATCAAAAAGATGGCCGATAAAGCTTATTTGCAACAGCTTAAAGATAAGTATCCGATCTTACCTGATGATATAATGAAAGCTGGACTGTACTATCCGCTAGAAGGATTTTTGTTTCCTGCCACATATGATTTCGATGTAAAGAAACCAGAATTATCAAATGTGATAGACAAGATGGTCGAACAATCTTCTGTTGTCCTAACTAAACATGAGAAAGATATCAAGAATAGCGGTTATTCACTCTTTCAGATCATCACCTTGTCATCTCTTATAGAAGAAGAATCTCAGCTTGAAGAGGATCGCAAAAAGATTGCTGGTGTTTTTTATAATCGCTTAAGTAAAGATATGAAGCTTGATTCTGATCCAACGGTGAAATATGCTCGAAAGAATTTCGATGTTCAAGTTTTATACGAACATCTGAAATATGATTCAAAGTACAATACGTACCTTTATAAAGGCATACCGATCGGACCGATCACTTCACCAGGTGAAAAAGCGATTGAAGCTGCACTTCAACCCGTGAAGATGGACGAGCTTTTCTTTTATGCGAGACCAAACGGTGAGGTCATCTACACGAAAACCTTGAGCGAACATAATGCTGTATATAAAAAATACAGAGATGAATGGAAAGTTTGGCAGGAAAAAGACAATAATTAAGCATGTTTCTGAGGATACTAGTATGTATTCTCTTTTTTATTGCTGCAAAACTTACATCTTATATAGCATTTTAAGAGTGAATAACTCAGTTATCTTATTGATAACAAAAGTATAGAAATAGGACTCTCGCCTTCAAATAAAGATTATGATACAATATACCGGTTAGTGTGAAGGAGGCGTGTTACTTTGGTCTCAAAAGAAATGAACCAATATATCGAAAAAATTATTCCAACGCGCTCTGAACAAGTA
Organism: Fictibacillus sp. 18YEL24; assembly: GCF_015903855.1. GTDB lineage: Bacteria > Bacillota > Bacilli > Bacillales > Fictibacillaceae > Fictibacillus > Fictibacillus phosphorivorans_C. The sequence goes on along the minus strand of NZ_JACZDT010000001.1, from coordinate 1,011,618 downwards.
CTAAAAATGGAGCAATACGCGAAAGAGCATAATGTGCCGATCATGGATCTAACAGGTATGGAGACTCTATTGTCCTATGTTAGATTGAAGAAACCGAAACGTATATTAGAAGTAGGAACAGCGATTGGATATTCCGCCATTCGAATGGCTCTTGCATGTGAGAATGCTGAAATTATTAGTATTGAAAGAGATGAAGAACGGTACAATATAGCAAAAGATAATGTTAGATCGTTTCATCTAGAGAGCAGAATTAATTTGTTACTTGGAGATGCAAATGAATTGCAGAGCCAAGTAGAAAAGTATGCCCCATATGACTTTATTTTTATAGATGCAGCAAAAGGACAATATCAAAACTTTTTTGATCATTATTCTTCCATGCTGTCACCTGATGGCATCATCGTAACAGATAATGTTCTCTTTAGAGGGTATGTCGCTGATGAAAGCGGCTTAGAGAGTAGAAGACTTCGTTCTCTCGTAAAAAAAATTAGAAGTTTTAACGAATACATGATGCAGCATCCTGACTATCAGTCTTCAATCTTACCGGTTGGAGATGGAATGATGGTGAGTATTAGAAATTCTTAATGGGACATGCAGTTTGGAGGAGTAATCAAAATGGCACAAAAACCAATAGTAATTGGGGTTGCAGGTGGATCTGGATCAGGTAAGACGACGGTAGCAAAAGAAATTTACAGGCAGTTTGCTAACCAATCCATCTTAATCATAGAGCAAGATGCGTATTATAGAGATCAATCAGATAAATCAATGGAAGAACGATTGGATACGAACTATGATCATCCTCTTGCTTTCGATAATGATTTGTTAATCCAGCACATTTCTTCACTTCTAAAATACGATTCCATCGAAAAACCAGTGTACGACTATACAGCACATACAAGAAGTGATAAAATTATCCCAGTTGATGCTAAAGATGTCATTATACTGGAAGGTATTTTGATCCTTGAAGACGAACGACTACGTGATTTGATGGACATCAAGCTGTTTGTAGACACGGATGCAGATGTTCGTATTATTAGAAGGATGGTTCGAGATATCCGAGACCGTGGAAGAACACTTGAATCTGTTATCGATCAATATACTTCAGTGGTTCGGCCGATGCATAATCAATTCATAGAGCCAACGAAACGATATGCGGATATCATTATTCCAGAAGGCGGTCAGAATCTTGTGGCGATCGACTTAATGGTAACAAAGATTAAGACGATATTGGAAGACAAAGCATTATTGAAAAAATGAGGAACATCATCCTCATTTTTTCGGTATACACGGACAAAAATTTCAGCTTTAAGCCATTTGGCAATCAACTAATGACCCATATTTTATACATACCCTAGCCGAATTATCATATAACGTAACAAGGGTACTGATTATTTAAGGAGTGAAAAAACAATGGCAGACGAGAAAAAACACTATATGACCTTAGAAGGTAAAGAGAAGTTAGAGAACGAACTAGAGTTTTTAAAAACAGAACGAAGAAAAGAAGTTGTTGAACGAATTAAAGTAGCTCGCAGTTTTGGAGACCTTTCTGAGAACTCTGAGTATGATGCAGCAAAGGACGAGCAGGCATTCGTAGAAGCTCGTATCGTTCAACTAGAAAAAATGATTCGTGATTCGGTTATTATTGAAGATAATAAAGACCAATCTGATAACGTTTCCATCGGGAAAACAGTTAAGTTTAAAGAGCTTCCAGACGGTGACGAAGAAACATATATCATCGTAGGTAGTGCAGAAGCAGATCCATTCGAAGGGAAAATTTCTAACGATTCTCCAATGGCTAAAAGTCTTTTGGGTAAAAAGCCTGGAGATAAAGTTTCTGTTCAAACGCCTGGTGGAGAAATCAGCGTTGTAATTCTAGAAGTAAAATAAACGTATTATGTATTAGAAGACTTGCATTTATCTGCAAGTCTTCTTTTTTTTTGCAATCGTTTAGGAACAAAAGTAGTGGGTGAGAATAGGGGTAAGGGGGTGAGCCTATGTTATCAAAGAAAAGAACGATGGTCGTAGCACTTTTATTCCTGTTCCTTATCCTTGGTCTTACGTATCGGCTAGCAGATATACAGCTGATCTCTACTACTTCCTTTTCCAAAAATAAAGTGAACCTCATTCAAGAAAGTGTGGATCAGCGTACACATCGTTTCATGATCAACGATGGAAGAGGCTATTTTCTTGATCGAAATGGTGAACTGCTCTCAACAGATGTAAGAGCTCAAGTCATCGTTTTTCCGAATCTTTACTCCCGTAGATGGCCGATTGATTCGATAGCTAAGATCCTCGAGACATCAAGCAGAAACTTAACCAAAAGTATCAGTGAACTAAAGAAGCCATCTGCCCTCTCTCTTTCAAAAGAAATAAGTATCGAGCAGATGAATGAGATTAATAAACTAGAAATTCCTGGGCTCTACGCTCAGCTTGTCACAAAACGAAACCCTACTCCATTTGCTAATCATATCCTTGGGGCAGTCGGACAAGATCCGGATCTGATCAAAAGAAAGTATGAAGATAAACTAAAAAAAGGCACGGTTACGATCAGTACAAAAACAGGAAAGAATGGCATGCAGTATACGTTTGATCCCTTCCTAATATCAGAAGGGGAAACAGAATATATCTATCATGTAGATCGTCAAGGACATCCGTTGTTTGGACTTGATGTTAAGTTCCGTTCACAATCCAATCCCCTATATCCTCTTCACGTGAAGACGACGCTTGATAAGAAGATGCAGGAAACAGTGGAGAAAACACTTGATGCCCACAATGTAATAGAAGGTGGAGCTGTTTTGATAGATATAGAAACAAACGAGCTGTTGGCAATGTCAAGCAGACCTTTGTTCTCGAGTGAAACTATCTATAAACATGTTGACCATATGACGTCTCAACAAATTCCTGGTTCTGTTTTTAAAATTGTAACAGCAGCTGCAGCTATTGAAGAAAATAGGATACAAAACGATAAGATGTATGATTGTAACCTAAACATATATGGTGATAAAGATGAAAGACAGTTAGGGATGTTAAATGTAGAGAACAGTTTTACACAAAGCTGCAACAGAACATTCGGAGATCTAGCTAATGAATTACAAAAAAAAGATCCGGATTTTATGGAAAAGTATGCTGAAAAATTAGGACTACTTACGCACAACGGCTGGCAAGGAGAAGTCTATCATCTAGAAGCATTCTCGCACTTTTATAAAGAAGAAGCGGGTCAGATCTACAACTCAAAAAAGAAGGAATCCAATTACAAAAGTTCATTAGCGACTTCTCAAACTGCGATTGGCCAGCTGGATGTGAAAGTTACCCCCCTTGCTGTTGCTAACATGATGGCGACGATCGCTAGAGGTGGGGTCAGTTATGAGGTAAAGTCAGCTAAAAGCGTGAATTTTGCTAATGGTACCGAACTGATTGAGTTTGCAGATCATAAGAAAGAGGGTGAAAAGCTTTCTCCCTATACGATTATGAGACTTCAATCCCTGCTTTTGAATGTCGTAAAAAACGAAGAAGGAACTGGACACGCATTACAGTCATTGCCTTTTCAAGTTGCAGGGAAATCAGGAACGGCACAAAAAGGAGAGGATCAACGCTTTAACAATAAATGGTTTGCAGGATACTTTCCAGCCGAAAATCCACGTTTTGCACTAGTAATAGTAGATTTAAAACATGATACCGTCAATCGAACAATCCCTGTATTTCGGGGTATCGCAACAGAAATCATGGAAGAAAAAGATCGATAAAGAATATAATCTCAAAAAGAGTAATAGGAAATAGTGTTCCTATACCACTTCCTCGTGGTAAAATAAAAAAAGTATTTTACTGAGGAGGATATTATGAAACGAAACCAGCGTTATGAATCAAGACTAGAAAAACGAAAACAAAATCGTTTTTTAAACATAGCAATCGGGTTAGTTGTGTTGCTGATTGTTGTTGTTGCATTCAATCTTTTCTCAGGCGATGATAACGAAACAGCTTCAACGAACAAATCTAATTCTGAACAAAATGAAAACAACGAATCCAACAACAGTTCAATTGAGATGGAAACGGATGATTCAAAGTCAAAACCTGATAATGAGGATTCTGAGTCTCAAGATAAAGAAGAGTCAGCTGAAGATCAAGACAAAGCAGATGAAGAAACAACTGAAGAAGAAAAAACAGAATCAGAAACGCCTGAAGGTGGCGGTCCTGAGGGCCCATGGCAACCAATCGGAACTTCACAAACAGAACCTCATACAAAGACGTATGATGATGGTTCACAAGATTGGAACGAGATGGTCCAAGCCCTTTCCTATGCAACCAGCATTCCACAAGACCAAATGACCATTTTTTGGTTAGGTAACGGTGGAGGTCCTGATCTTTCAAAAGGTACTGTACAATCGAAAGCCGATGGAAAAAAATATGATGTTATGCTTCAGTGGGTGCCGGAAAAAGGATGGCAGCCTACAAGCGTAACACCTGTTCAATAAAACGAAGAAATTCAACCTGTTAATTATTGCAGGTTGTTTTTTTTGTTTATAGAGCTTAACCGAGCAAGATTACAAAAAATCAGGTACAAAAAACGCGGAGGTCCAATAGTCTATATATTATTTCTAATAACGTTCGTTCGTGAAGTGGCATGTATACGTAATTTTTGTCAATTGAAAAAGATTTTTCATTTGAAAATTTTTAGGAATTATGATAATTTGGAACCTGTAAGATTTTAATTCATAGTATATTGATAGGAATTATATAAATTAAAGGTGAGTGTGAAAAATGGGACGAGAATTTATTGATCTGTTTGATGAGTGGTCATCCTCTTATGATGAGACGGTTTCAGGAAATGATCAGGAATATAAGGAAGTTTTTCATAAATATGATGAAATTTTAGAAACGGTTGTTCAGCGTTCAGGAAGTGTTGTTTTGGAGTTCGGCGTTGGAACAGGCAATTTAAGCGAAAAACTTCTTCGCAGCAAAAAGCAAGTCATTGGGATTGAGCCTTCAAAAGGGATGCGAGAAAAAGCATCCGACCGACATCCGGATCTAACTCTTCATGATGGTGACTTTTTATCTTTTCCAAAGTTCGATCAAGAGATTGATACAATAGTAAGTACTTATGCGTTCCACCACCTAACCGACGAAGAAAAAGATCTGGCGATCGGACAGTATAGCCAGCTGCTTAAAAAGAATGGTAAAATTGTGTTTGCAGATACCGCTTATCTTCACGAGGATGATAAAAAAGAGCGTCATGAAAAAGTAAGATCTCAAGGCTTCCTTAATCTGTTAAAAGACCTTCAGACCGAGTATTATACAACACTTGGCGTACTAGAAGAACTATTTAAAAAACATGATTTTGAAGTCTCGTTTAAAAAACTAAATGAATATGTCTGGCTGATGGAAGCGGTAAAAAAATAGACATTGGAGAATCACTCATGAAAAGAATTGGAATTATTGGTGCAATGGAAGAAGAGGTTGTTCTTTTAAGAGAGCAATTAGAAAATCTTGAAGAAAAGAAGCTTGCAGGTTGTGAATTCTATAAAGGTTTACTTAACGGTCAAGAAGTCGTGCTATTAAAATCAGGGATCGGAAAAGTAAACGCAGCGATCGGAACTACGTTGTTGATCCAACTTTATGGACCAGATGTTATTTTGAACACGGGATCTGCTGGTGGATTTCATTCAGACCTGAACGTCGGCGATGTAGTCATCTCAACAGATGTGCGCCATCATGATGTAGATGCAACGATTTTTGGTTATGAACACGGTCAAGTGCCACAGATGCCACCAAACTATCTGCCTGACGAAAAACTTGTGCATGCAGCAGAAAGAGCTGGAGCGAGAGTAGAAAACATACAAGTAGCAAAAGGTTTGATCGCTTCAGGCGATTCGTTTATGAGTGATCATGCTAGGGTAGAAGATATCAGAGGCAAGTTTCCGGCTCTATATGCAGCTGAGATGGAAGCTGCAGCTATCGCTCAAACGTGTTATCAATTTAAAGTTCCTTTTGTGATCATTCGCTCTTTATCAGATATTGCAGGAAAAGATGCACGTGTTTCTTATGATCAATTCTTACAAACTGCATCTAAGAACTCAGCAGAACTAGTACAAAAAATCGTAGAGGAGCTGAAATCATTATGACAAAAAAAATGAACGTTGAAAGCTTTAACCTTGACCATACGAAAGTAGTCGCGCCTTATATCCGTTTAGCAGGTACAACGACAGGTGCTAACGGAGATATCATCCACAAGTATGACATCCGTTTTTGTCAGCCGAATAAAGATCATATGCCGATGGAAGGACTTCATTCTATCGAACATCTGATGGCGGAAAATATTCGTAATCATCATTCTACTGTAGTTGATATAAGTCCTATGGGTTGTCAGACTGGTTTTTATCTTTCTGTGATCAACCACGATAACTATGATGAGATTTTAGACGTTCTTGAGAAGACGTTGAACGATGTTTTAGAAGCGACTGAAGTGCCTGCATGTAATGAAGTTCAATGTGGATGGGCCGCTAACCATAGTCTTGAAGGTGCAAAAGAAATCGCGCGCAAGATGCTTGCAAAAAAAGACGAGTGGCATATTGTTTTCGGAGAATAGAGGACGATATTTATGAAATACTTTAAAAACGTGCATGAGATGATCGGTAATACACCTCTTATGGAGATCACTCAGTTTTCACTTCCAGAAGGAGTTCGTTTGTTTGCCAAACTCGAATTTATGAACCCTGGAGGAAGTGTAAAAGATCGTCTAGGTATGGAACTGCTAGATGCAGCCCTAGTTAAAGGTGATCTTGTAGAAGGCGGAACGATCATCGAGCCTACAGCAGGAAATACTGGAATCGGTCTTGCTCTTGCAGCGATCAATAAAGGGATAGACGTAATCTTTGTTATTCCAGAAAAGTTTAGTATTGAAAAGCAAGAGCTCATGAAAGCATTGGGCGCGACCATCGTTCATACCCCTACTGCCGATGGAATAAAAGGAGCGATCAAAAGAACGAAAGAATTGCTGAATGAGATTCCGAATTCTTTTTCTCCTTCTCAATTTTCTAATCCGGATAACCCGAACACGTACTACAAAACATTAGGCCCAGAAATCTGGGATGCGCTTGATGGTCATGTAGATGTTTTTGTAGCCGGGGCGGGTACAGGTGGTACATTCATGGGTACAGCTCGCTATTTAAAAGAAAAGAACGAAAACGTGAAGACGGTTATTGTTGAACCTGAAGGCTCTATTCTTAATGGTGGAGAATCCGGACCTCATAAGACAGAAGGTATCGGCATGGAATTTCTTCCAGCATATATGGATTCATCTTATTTCAACAGCATCCATACGGTAATGGATGTTGATGCATTCCAAAGAGTTGCTGAACTAGCAAAAAAAGAAGGGCTTCTTGTTGGAAGTTCTTCAGGAGCAGCGTTGCACGCAGCCCTGATTGAAGCTCAAAGTGCACAACCCGGGCAAAACATTGTGACTATTTTTGCTGACAGCTCAGAGCGATATTTAAGCAAGAAAATCTATGAAGGAGGCATCTGATAATGAAACGTAAAACAAAATTAATCCACGGAGGCATTCCTTCTGATAAGACAACAGGAGCTGTGTCTTTTCCAATCTACCAAGTAAGTACTTATAAGCAAGAAGATGTGGGAGTGCATAGCGGATTTGAATATTCACGTACAGGAAACCCAACAAGGCATGCGTTAGAAGAACTGATCAAAGATCTAGAAGGTGGCAAACGCGGATTTGCGTTTGGTTCTGGTATGGCTGCCATTACAGCAGTTATGATGCTGTTTGATTCTGGTGATCATGTTATTTTGACAGATGATGTTTACGGCGGTACGTATCGTGTGATGACGAAGGTCTTGAACCGTCTTGGAATCGATTCAACGTTTGTAGATACAACGGACATCGAACAGATCGAAGCTGCATTAAAACCAAACACGAAAGCGGTCTATGTAGAAACACCTACGAATCCTCTATTAAAGGTTACAGACATCCAAGCTGTAGCTTCTTGGGCAAAAGCGAAAAACCTTCTGTTCATGGTGGATAATACGTTTAATACACCATACTGGCAGAACCCGATCGAATTAGGAGCAGATATAGTTCTTCACTCTGCAACGAAATATATTGGTGGTCATAGTGACGTTGTAGCAGGTCTAGTCGTAGTAAACGATGAAAAGCTAGGAGAAGATCTGCATTTCGTACAAAACTCAACAGGCGGCGTTTTAGGGCCTCAAGATTCATGGTTGCTTATTCGCGGGATCAAAACGCTTGGTTTGCGAATGGAAGCTCACGAAAACAATACGAAAAAAATCGTTGAATTTTTAAAATCTCATTCAGCGGTAGAGAAAATTTATTACCCAGGACTTGAAGATCATCCTCAGCATGATATCGCTAAAAAACAATCTGGCGGCTTTGGTGGTATGGTATCGTTTGATGTTGGATCACAAGCGAATGCTGATGCCCTTCTTAAAAAAGTAAAATACTTTACACTTGCAGAAAGCCTAGGTGCAGTTGAGAGTTTGATCTCGGTACCTGCCCGTATGACACATGCTTCAATACCTGCAGAGCGAAGAGCAGAATTAGGAATCACAGATGGATTGGTACGTATCTCAGTTGGTATTGAAGATGCTGACGATTTGATCGATGATTTAAAAAATGCTTTAAGCTAAATGAAGAACACAAATAAAAGAACAAGTGCTTTAACAGGCACTTGTTCTTTTATTTGTGCTGGCTTAGTATGTCAATTACACGAGGGCAAAATGTGAACCTGAAAAAGTGCATTGGAGAGGGTATAAGACACGTTTTGATTGTCGAAATTTGTAAACTCGCCGGTTTAGAAGTAAAACTCGCTGTATTAAAGTCATACCTCGCCGGATTAATTCCAAAATTTCCAGAAATAATTACTAAATTTCCTGAATTCCCTCTTTGGATACCCCGTAAGGTATAATCTGCTAACCTTTTCAAGACGCACAATGAAACTTTTTTTAACCTTTTTTGGCTCTAATAAATTTATCCTCAAATTAAAGCGTACGATGCTAATTTTTGATCACAATTTAGACAAAATTACTTCACGCTTTTGTCAAAATCTGCTTGGTAGGTTGCTATCTTACCTATGTTATCCTTTATATAGAGATTAGGAGTAGGAGGTAGACACCGCTATGAAAAACAATGCTGAATTCATTCAAAAGAAAATCGCTGACTACCAGCGCTTCGGTTTTATTTTATTGGCTGTTAGCACGTTCTTTTATTTAGGACTAGTACTTCCTGTTGAAGACAAAAACTTTGTTCAATCAATCACACTAGGTATTGCATCTACAACGTGCTTAGGGTTCACTGCACTTATGTATAAAGTCGTAAGAAAGTGCAAAACACAATTACAAGAATTAAGTGAATAAACCATATAGATAATTTCACGTACCGTCCCTTAAGTAGGGGCGGTATTTTTTATGTCTTCAAAAGAAAGCGATTACGCTGAATGTATTCTTTTATATCACTCAAAGAAGTTCGGTTGAGATAGTTTATTTCGTTAGAACAATAGGGTATGGATACAGAACGGCCGAAGAAGGTCATACTAAGTTTTAACAATCTATATGGAGAAAGAAGTGGAGTTAGTGGGTATCATCTGGGCACTTATTACAGCAGTCTGCTGGGGTAGTATCGTATTAGTAAGCGAAAAACTTGGCGGAGACTTTCACAGTCAAACTTTTGGAATGACACTCGGAGCATTGTTGTTTTCGATTGTTGCATTCTTTATCGTTCAACCGGACCTGAATATAACAGTTTTTGCGATCGGTATCGTGTCAGGAATCTTTTGGGTGATCGGACAGCGAAATCAATTTGCTAGTGTAGATTATTTAGGTGTTTCTAAAATTGTTCCGCTTTCAACAGGCATGCAGTTGTTCGGAACAACATTGTTCGGTGTTATTGTTTTTCATGAATGGAAAACCATGACGGAAATCATAATCGGGATTATTGCAATCTGTGCAATTATAGCAGGGGCCCTATTAACATCTAGAAGAAATGAGCAAGGCGACCAAAAAGACAAACAAAACTTTAAAAAAGGACTAACCATCCTCCTTATTTCAACGATTGGGTATGTTACATATGTTGTAATCATCAGATGGTTTGAAGTAAACGGATGGCAGGCGATTTTACCGCAAGCGGTAGGGATGTTTATAGGTGCGCTCGTTTTATCATTTAAACATAAGCCTTTTAATAAGTACTCTTATCGCAATATCTTAACTGGTTTAATCTGGAGCACAGGTAATCTGACATTATTGCTGTCATTGCCTCTTATCGGAATCGCGACCAGCTTCTCGCTCTCACAGACCGGTATCATCATTTCAACGCTTGGAGGAATTTTTCTTTTAGGTGAAAAAAGGAGCAAAAAAGAGATCATTTGGGTAATCTCAGGCTGTGTTCTCATCATAGCGGGTGGCGTCATGTTAGGATTTACAAAATCATAAGGAGATGAACAATATGTATCCAGATTTAAAAGGGAAAACGGTTATTATTACAGGTGCCGCTACGGGTATCGGGAAGGCTTGTGCATTAAGATTTGGACAAGAACATGCTAACGTTGTTATTAATTTTCATTCAGATAAACAAGTGAAAGAAACAGAAGAAATGATAAAGGAAATTAAGAATAGCGGTGGAAATGCAATTGCTGTTCAAGGAGATGTAACAAAAGAAAGTGACATCAAACAACTTATTAAGAAAGCAATTGATGAATTTGGGTCGTTAGACATCATGATTAACAATGCTGGTATTGAAAATGAAGTTCCTTCACATGAGCTCACATTGGACGATTGGAACAAAGTTATATCTACGAATTTAACAGGTCAATTTTTAGGTTGCAGAGAAGCAATCGATTATTTCCTCGAACATGATATCCAGGGAGCCATAATCAACATGTCGAGTGTACATGAGATCATACCATGGCCGCATTTTGTACATTACGCAGCAAGTAAAGGTGGAATTAAGCTGATGACACAAACGCTCGCACTTGAATATGCTCCTAAACGTATCAGAATCAACAGCATTGCGCCGGGTGCGATCAATACACCGATCAATGCTGAAAAGTTTTCAGATCCAAAACAAAAAGAAGGGGTATTAAAGTTAATTCCTATGGGCTATATCGGGGAGCCAGAGGAGATTGCAGCGACAGCAGTTTGGCTTGCTTCAAACCAAGCAAGTTATGTTACAGGTCTAACGCTGATTGCTGATGGCGGAATGACATTATATCCAGGATTTCAAGCTGGAAAAGGGTAAAAGAAAAAGTCCACTTCTAACAAGTGGACTTTTTCACGTCTATAATAGGATTCCCGTTAAAGTACCTACACAAAGTAGAATACCAAAAGCCATATGAAGTAGCGCTGTTAAACCAAGTGCTTTGTTTAATTCTTTTGCATCCCACGTGGATATCGCAATCTTTAATCCTTTTAACGCGATAGGTAGAGTAATCGCAGCTATAAGGCTCCATAGGGGTAAGATATTTAAGAATATAAGAGCTAATAAACTTACATACGCACCAAGCATTAAGACATAATATTCTAGTCGTGATGCTTTTCTTCCGATCAAACCAGCAACTGTTGTTTTACCGATCTGTTTATCTGTATCGAAGTCACGCAAGTTGTTAGCGTGTAAGATAGCCATAACTAGAAGGGCGTTAGGAATAGCGGCTAAAAAGATTTCTGTGTTTATTGTTAAAGTTTGAGTGTAGAAAGAACCAACAACTGCGAGAATACCTAGCGTACTTCCAGATGCGATCTCACCTAGTCCGTTGTATGCAAGCGCATAACGAGTAGCTGTGTAAAAGTAGCCTACAAGGAGTGACGGAATACCGAAGTAAAGAACAACAGGGCCGGTAAGTGCAGTTAAAATAAGTCCCACGATAACGCTTAAACTAAAGAAAATAAGACCTGTGATGTATACTTGGCGTGGAGTCATCTCTTTTCGGTCGATAACGCCTGATGGGCTCAACGACCCAGGAATGTCCGCACCTTTTACATGATCGAAATAGTCGTTCACTAAGTTTGTTCCGCACTGAAGAAAAACAGCACCAATAAGTGTTAGAAAGAAAGTAGTCCAATGTATGCTTGTCCACTGCAATGCAAGGATTGTCCCGAAGATGACGGGAATGACAGAAGCTGTTAATGAAAAAGGCCGAGTCGAAGCGAAGATGACCTTAGGATGTATCATTTGTGTTTCCCCCTTTACACTCATAATTATAGTAAAAGTTTGTGAAAGTGTACACATAATTATCTTGTAAAGGTATTGCCTATTTATAGAAAACCTTAACAATCTTTGTATACTTTCCATTTTACGTGCATATACTTATCTAGGAGAAAAAAGCTTTACACAACTTGGTAAATAGTGTAAGGTTTTCTAAGTAAAGTAAATTAAAAAAAGGAGGTTGAACACAATGATGATTTACATGAAAACGATCTACCAACTGAATAAGTCTTTACGTTCGACCGCCAATCAGCGCAGTATGTCTATTTAACCTTATTTAAAAGACACCGCAGGTCGAATGCCTGCGGTTTTTTGTGTGCTTTTTTAACACCGCAGGGGTTATTCTGCGGTGTTTTTTATATACAACTTAAAGGAGGAGAAGAAAATGATAATGATTGGAATTACACTGCTGACTTGGCTATTAACGGAGAAAGATTCAACCTGAGGGAAAAAATATGATTGAAACGAAGGAGCTAAAAAAGATATGTTTACACTACATTTGTTTTTTGTAACGATTACCTTTTCTATTAAGAGGAACCGTCGACCTGATGAGCTTTACGCTCGTGATAGGGAAGTAAAAACACTTTATGATCGTGCTAAAGAAAAAGCATCTTATAATTTGTCTTCATGGCTGTAAAAAAAACGAGCGCGTGCCGGTTCGGCATGCGCTGTCATTTTATACATGAAGGCAAGAAATAGGATAGGTTATCAGTTATAGCATTTCCGATACGGTATCCAAAAGCGCTTGGTTTTCCGTTAATGAGAAATGTTCCTGTCATTCGGTGACCTTCTTGACTGCCTTTTTCAGATTGAAATGTCATTTTGGGAAGTGATACATGTTTTTGATAAACACTTGCATAGTTGTCATAACTCTGATGTTTGTCTTGATCTACCAAGTAGCCGTTACCGTCAAATATACGAACCGTATCTCCTTCTCGGCCAAAAACAGGCTTTTGCACATACTTTTCTTTGTTTTTCAAAAACGTGTCGGGTTCAAGGTAGGTCGGTAAGAAATAGCGTTCGATCCATTCGTGTTCTTCACTTGAAAAGTAAGGAGAGCGTTCCTCATGTAATCCCCATATGACAGCTAAAATGGCTTTGCTCTGTAATAAAAAGGCGGATGGTGGGTTGATGATGGCCAATTGGTTTTGAACCACAAGCTGCGTTAACTGTAACCCTATATCCTCGTTCGTCACTTTATCTACATCTTGAATAAGAAGCTCGATGGGAAAAGTCTGTCTATAGAGTACATCGATTTTTTTCCCGTTTTGATCGAATAAACCGATTCCTTTTCGTATGACCAATTCTTCCAAAGGTACAAACTGAGAAGGAAATCCTGAAAGTTCTTTAAGATAAAGGACGGTCTGCTTGTCTTCAACATTCTCCTCATGTGCTGTAAAAACGATATGCGGGGCGTGTTCCATCTTCAAGTGTCGATATGCACTCAAGATGGAGGAACGTATAGCGTTCTTTAATTGCTTCTCTTTGTTTTCGTTAGGATTGCGGTATCCGTGCTGCTTACAGACCAATTCGTTTACTTTAAAACATTCATAAATAAACGTTGGCGTATCGCTGTTAAACTCCATGATCTTATGTCCCTCGGGTGTTTCGATTGAATCGATCCTGCCAATGACCGTTTTAGCTAATGGCGTTTGATAGCGGAGAAACGAATTAAGAACCTCAGGGAAACCGAGAAGCTGTAAGATATCATCTTCTATATTTTCTGACTGTAGAAGGGAAGCCGTCTTAAACAAGATGTGGCCACCTCTCTCACCTAGAAGTTCCACATCTCTTGAAGCGTCTTCTGATATTTCAGCAGGTTCGTATAAAGCATATTCTTGACCATACATATCGGCCCAAAATTCAGGTAGCTGATTATAAAATTTTTGTCTATTATCTATATAGGTCATGCGTGTGATTACCTCCAAAACATACATATAAAACTGTAAACTGGTATGATAAACATAACAAATTATAAAGAGGATGAAAATAATGGAACTTACTTATTTTATCGAAAGAGATAACGAATATGAAGCTTTCTTAACCTATAAGATTCCTGAGAACATGCATAACGATGAAAAATATGCACGACAGCTCTGCGAATTTTTTGTAACAGGAGGAAAAGAGTACGAGCTGCAATCGAATGAGATGAAAGGCAGTGAGGAGATCTTAATCGTAAAAGAAGTCGGAGAGGCTCGAAGATTTACGGAGGAAACGAGTTACAAAGGAAGAGGGATATTTTTAGAATTCCGGTCTTATCATTCTTCAGGAGATATGCCAGTACTACATACCCAAGCTTTAAATAGCCATTGGGATGTTATACGGTATTTATTAAAAGACGTAGTGGATATACCGGGAAAAGGACAGTATTTACGCGATTCAGCTGAAATAGATGAAGACCGTGCTGTTTACGTGATGTATGTGGGAGATAAAATTTAAGCATGTGGCGGATGCCACATGCTTTTTTTTAATATGTAAGACACTGAGCGATAACCCAACCAACGGAAACACTCAAAAACATAACGAGAAGTCCAACCGCTTTATTATCTGCATCGATTGCTTTTGAGATGCTCGAACGAATCGCTAAGTGTTCAGCTACGAATAAAGCTACGATTTGTGCAATAATCCCGACTGATCCCCAAATCAGCAGATCAACAATGCTCAATGAATTTGCGATTGATGATCCAATGACAAAAGCAAGACCAAACAGCCGTCCGCCAAGTGATAGAGCTGCTGCACAGTTCCCTTTACTGATTAATTGAAGTTCTTTCGTTTTGGTTGTTAACTCGAAAATGATAAAGCCGACAAAAAGTAATCCAAGCCCTGTAGCCGCATAAAGGGCAAAATTAAGAAATAAGTTCTCCATCTTTACAACTCCTCATGTTTTATCCGCCAAATCCTTTACTTCCTCCGAAGCCAGATCCGCCGCCTTTGAAACTTGAACTACTTTTGTAGGATTTATAAGCAGAACTTTTTAATAAGCTGCTTTTTCCTTTGTAGTAACTTCCGCCATGATAATAATGGCCGAAATAGCGAGAACCGGTATCATCACATTCATATACCCCATCGTCTTCATCCCATTCCCAATCTTGGCATTCCGTATCAGTTGGCTCTGGTGGGATATCTTGTGCTTGGTCGTTACAACCAGAGAGCATGACTGCAACAGATGCAGAGGATACACCTGCAATAAGCTTTTTTGTTTTATTCATATCTTCACCTCATTCCATGCTCAATTATAGTATGGATCACTCTGTATTTGAACCATTTATTTCTAGTACGTTTGAAAAAATAAAAAGGTTCCTTTGTTTTTAAAGATGTACAGACACACCCAAGCCCAGCACCGCATAAAGATAAGGGAATAGAGAATCGTCTTGGAGGTGCTGTCATGTCATTAGTAGGTGTGTTGGCTTACTTTTTTAAGGAAGTTATGCTTTTCGTTTCATACGTTAAAAATAATGCGTTTCCCCAGCCCCTGTCTGAAAATGAAGAAAAGCAGTACTTAAAAGAGATGGCCGAAGGAAACGAACATGCAAGAGCTATGTTGATCGAGCATAACTTAAGGCTTGTTGCACATATCGTGAAAAAATTCGAAAACACAGGTGAAGATACGGAGGACTTAATATCAATTGGTACGATCGGACTGATAAAAGCCATTGAGAGTTACTCGAGAGGCAAGGGCACGAAGCTTGCAACGTATGCAGCTCGATGTATAGAGAACGAGATCTTGATGCATTTAAGGGCTCTAAAGAAGACGAAGAAAGATGTTTCCCTTCACGACCCGATCGGAACAGACAAAGAAGGAAATGAGATCACATTGATCGATGTGTTGAAAGCGGAAACAGAAGATGTTGTGGATGCCATCCAATTAAAGATGCAAAAGAAAAAGATATACGATTACATTCATGTATTGGATGACCGGGAAAAAGAAGTGATCGTCGGACGGTTCGGACTCGATCTTCAAAAAGAAAAAACGCAGCGTGAGATCGCAAAACAATTAGGGATATCTAGAAGTTATGTCTCAAGGATCGAAAAGCGAGCGCTTATGAAGCTGTTTCATGAATTTTACCGAAGCCGCCAGCAATCAGAACGATAAATACTTACCTAAGAAGACTGGTAACAATTACAGTCTTTTTATTTTTTTAATCGGACAAACTAAAGAAAAAAGGAGTTTTTATATATGGCAAGAAGAAAGCGTCAACCCATCGTCCCAGAAGCTAGAGAAGGGCTCGATCGGTTAAAAGCAAAAGTAATGAGGGAAGCGGGTTATAACGTATCAGATCAGTCACCAGATGATGTGAAATATGAAGTAGCCAGAGACATGGGTGTTAACTTACAAAAAGGATATAACGGTACGATCACTTCAAAAGACGCTGGAAAAGTTGGCGGACAGATCGGCGGAAGAATGGTGAAAGAACTCATTTCGCAGGCAAAAGCGAATTTAGGAAAACAAGTACGATAACTTGGTGTTTAGATATACAAAACAGGGAATAGAATAGGTAAAAAACCAGGAGGGGTTCTTATGCAAGATGCTGTACTATATGGATCATTCGTAGTGATGCTGGCCTATTTTGTCTATGTTTCAATCGCTGAATAATTTGTATGGGAGTTCTCCTTGCTGAGGAGACCTTCTTTTTTTTGTTCTTAGAATCATTATGACCCTACTTTTGTAATGTAAAAAAATAAATCAAAAAAATAAACTTCATAGTCGATTTTTGTTTGAATATTTTTTATAATAAGAAAAGAGTGGAAATATGTACATATGGGGGAGAAATAATGTTATTACAAGATTTAAGACAAACATGGGAACTTGATTCCGTTTTTCCTGGTGGTAGTGAATCGAAAGAACTATTAGCTGAAATAAATTGGACGGAGAACGAAGCGAAAGAATTAGCAAAAAAAGCGGATTCTTTCACGTTTTCAAACGAAAATTTCTTATCTTTGATCAAAGAGCTACAAAGCTTTTCTGAAAGATTATCAACTGCAGGAGCTTTCATTGGCTGTTTGATCGCTCAAGATGTTAAAGACAAAAAGGCGATGGCTCTTCGGGGACGATTAGAATCGGTATATGCAGCATTCTCTAACGTCGGTTCAGTTATCGATCAAAAGCTAATGGATATTTCTGAAGATGCATGGAAAGATTTGATGAGTCTTCCTGAGTACGAACATATCGCGTTCTCTTTAAATGAGAGAAGAACGAATGCAAAAGAGAAGCTTGGTATCTCAGAAGAATCATTGATCAATGATCTAGCTGTAGACGGCTATCATGCTTGGTCAACTTTATACGATCTTGTGGTAGGCAGGATCTCTATCAAAGTTGAGATTGATGGAAATGAAGAAGAACTCTCTGTAGGGCAAGCGGAGAATAAATTTTCAAGTCCTGACCGTAATGTGAGAAAAGATACGTTCGAAAAATTCGTTCAAGCTTGGGATCATGAAGGTGAGTTCTGTGCGGCGTCACTAAATCACATCGCAGGATTTAGAAACGAGATCTACAAGCACAGAGGCTGGGAAGAAACATTAAAAGAGCCCCTCGCGATCAATCGTATGAAAGAAGAGACACTTTCAGCGATGTGGAAGGCGATCACTTCTCAAAAAGAAATCTTTGTAAAATACTTAGATCGAAAAGCGAAGCTCCTAGGTCTAGAAAAATTAAGCTGGTACGATGTTGATGCACCGTTATCTTCTGCAAACAGTAAGATGAGCTATGACGAAGCCGCTCAATTTATCGTAGAGCATTTCCGTACACTCGCGCCTAAAATGGCTGATTTCTCTGAAAAGGCATTCCTAGACGGCTGGATCGAAGCTGAAGATCGTTCTGGAAAAAGACCAGGAGGATTTTGTACCGGGTTTCCAACAAAGAAAGAAACAAGGATCTTTATGACGTTCTCTGGAACACCAAGCAATGTTTCAACGTTAGCACATGAGCTTGGTCATGCCTTTCATACGGATGTTTTAAAAGAGATGCCTTATTATGCAACGAATTATGCGATGAACGTAGCTGAAACAGCTTCGACTTTCGCTGAGATGATCGTTGCTGATGCAGCAGTTTCGAACGCAAAAACGAAAGAAGAGAAAATTGCTCTTTTAGAAGATAAAGCTCAACGTTCCGTAGCATTTTTCATGAACATTCATGCTCGTTTTCTGTTTGAAACAAGAATGTACGAAGAAAGAAAAGCAGGTCAACTATCAGTAGAACGCCTATGTGAGCTGATGGAAGAAGCTCAAAAAGAAGCGTTTAACGGTGCACTCGATGAGTATCATCCTTATTTCTGGGCGTCTAAGCTTCATTTCTATATTACGGACGTACCATTCTATAACTTCCCGTATACATTCGGTTATCTGTTCTCTGCGGGAATCTATGCAAAAGCGAAAGAGGAAGGTCCTTCATTCGAAGAAAAATATATCGCCCTTCTGCAAGATACAGGAAAGATGGAAGTGGAAGAGCTCGCACAAAAACATCTTGGCATAGATGTAACAAAGCAAGACTTCTGGTTAAAAGGTATTGAGCTTGCTGCAGCCGATGTAGAAGAGTTTTTGGCATTAACAGAAGAATAAACATAGAAAAGGCGGTTCCTTTAAGAGGAATTGCCGTTTTTCATTATCACTGAAATTTCTAGCATTAGTTAACAAAGTTCTAAAATTGTAAAAGGTTTATACAATTGGCGGGTATTAATTCGAACGATCGAATGCACACAAAAAAAGCTTGGCAACAACATGCCAAGCTCTTTTTTAATGACCTAATTCATCTCTTTTCAATCGTAATGGTACTAATCATAAGTACAGATAATCCAAAGGTCAGGAACATATATAGAAATCCTGGTACCAGATCAACCGTCAGATAACCTGCAGCCATCAAACACCCAGCTAGAGTGATCGGCACGCCTACAAAAGAACCGGTAAACTCTGTAATGTTAAATCGAGCCAGCCGAACCGCACCACAAACAATAAAGATAATGGTGAAAATCATGCCAGGAACACCAAACTGATGAAGTACGACTTGATAGATTAAAAATGCAGGTGCGATCCCAAATGAGATCAAGTCGCAAAGAGAGTCTAATTGTTTTCCGAACTCGGACTCAATATTTAACTTTCGAGCTACCATTCCATCAAAACGATCAAAAAGACCGGCTAAGAAGATTAAGATGAATCCTAACTTTAAATCTCCTGAGATCATAAATAATAAAGCTAAAGTTCCTAGTGATAAATTGATCAAAGTTAAGAAGTTAGCGGTCTGACCCTTCACTTTCTTAAACGTTGAATCAATACGCTCTCTTTCGAGCATGAACATACAATCACTCCTCAAACGGGTAACCGGCTAGAACGCAATAAGTGTGCATCTTTCAAAGAGATAAACAAGTATTCTTTGATAAATAAACGTATCCTTGTTCGTTGCTTAAAATTATATACCCATTCTAATCATTATATGACAACGAGTAAGTGATTAATAGTAGTTATAATTTAAGGAGTATTGGAGCTATCTTTCTTTTCAAGTTCATTGAATACCGTTTTTTCAGAGAGTGGTACTCCTGTTCTGTATGCTGCTCTTGAGATCATATGCCCGGCTACTGGAGCAGTCATCAGAACAAACAGGATACCGAGTATCAATTTACCGCTGAACACATGCATTTCAGACAACACATAGATAAAGGACCCGATTAAAATTCCGGATACTCCTAATGTTGAGGCTTTACTTGCAGCATGGAGCCTTGAATAAACGTCAGGAAAACGTAGTACACCGAGTGTTCCTGAGAAAATAAAAAAGGTGCCAGCGATGAGGAAGAAGCTAATCACGATCTTGATCAATGATAACACCCTTTTCTAAAAATTTTGCAACAGCGACAGTTGCAATAAACGTCAATATGCCGATCAGCAAGATAATATCGTTCAACTGAACAGTGTCTAATATTATGGCCATAATACCAGTGATCGCGATCAAGTTAATGCCGATCGTGTCGAGTGCTACTACGCGATCTGGATTTGAAGGCCCCTTGACCGCTCGATAGAGAAGAAGTAGAATCGAGATGGTCGTGACGAATAAACAAACATGTACAACAATACTGAACCAATCTGTCATCGAGTTACCTCCCTTATTGCTTTTTCAAATGATTCCTTAATGCTAACGATGGTTTCATTAACATCTGGAAGATCGAGCGCATGGATATAAATATATCGTTGGTCTCGAGAGACATCTACAGACAGCGTTCCAGGAGTTAAGGTAATCAAATTAGCAAGTAAGGTGATCTCCCAATTTTTTTTTACGTCAATCGGAAGTGCGAGTATACCTGGCTGAAAATCAAGCTTGGGTTTATAAACCCATTTTAGAACTTCGATATTAGCAAGAAGAAGTTCTCTTATGAATAAAAAGACGAGATAAAGAATCGCTCTCACATGTTTAAAATAGTACGAATCAGGAATGAAACGATTCAGCAAGTAGAGAAGTGCCGCTCCAATCACAAATCCAACTATAAAACTTGCGAAAGAGTAGCTCTCAGATAAAAACATCCAAATAACGCCGATCAGCAAATTTAGAATAAGTTGAAATGTCATGGAATTACTCCTTTAATACATAATCGATATAGATTTGCGGATCGATCAGACTGTCTGCTGCTGCCTGAACATAAGGATAGAACCATTCTGCTCCAACACCTAGCAAGATAGAAATCGCGATCAATACAGCAGATGCTGCTAAACCAGAAGTTCTCACAGACTGTTTTGGCTCTTCTTTAAGCTCACCCCAGAATGCACCGATAAAGATGCGGATCACAGAAAATAAAATTAACAGACTCGATAGTAATCCGACCCCAGCTGCAATATAATGTCCTTCATCCATCGCACCTCTTAAAAGGAGGTATTTTCCGATAAAGCCACTAAAAGGCGGGATTCCAGCTAATATGAGAGATGCGATAAAGAACATCCAACCCATAAGCGGTGCGGTTTTTATATATCCGCCCATCTTTTTTAGGTTAGAAGTTCCAGCATGCCAAACAAGTAGGCCGGCAAGGAAAAATAAAGCGGCTTTAATTGCCATATCATGAACAAGATAGTAGATCGTACCTGCAAGTGATTCTGCTGAGAAAGTTCCTATACCAAGAAGCATAAAGCCGATCGCTGGCATGATATTGTATGCAATAATCAATTTCACATTAGATGTTGAAAGAGCACCAATGACTCCGATGATCATGGTTAGAGTGGCTATCCATATGAAAAAGGTGTGTGTGAGCTCAAGTTTATGAGAAAAAATGAGTGTAAAGACTCTTAGCATAGAGTACACACCAACTTTAGTTAACAGCGCACCAAAAAGGGCAGAAACGATAGGTGATGGCACGATATACGATTTAGGAAGCCAAAAGTACAATGGAAATAGAGCACCTTTTGTTGCAAAAACGATAAATAGCAGAATCCCTATTCCTGTTAAGATACCTTGCTGTTCAACTTGGGCAACACGTTCCCCTAGTTGTGCCATATTTACTGTTCCTGTGACTGAGTAGAGAAACGCTACCGTTGTAACGAATAGAATGGACGAAAACAAATTTAGTAAGATGTACTTTACAGATTCCCGAAATTGGTGCTTAGAACCACCGATGATGATCAGTCCATAGGATGCCATTAACAACACTTCAAAAAACACGAACAGGTTGAACAGATCTCCTGTTAAGAATGCACCACTCACCCCTGCGATCAGTAAGAAGAACAAAGGGTAAAAATAGTGCTCTACCATTTTCTCCGTAACAGAAGATAGTGCAAAGATCGCGGCAGTTAGAGCGATCACATTCACAGCGAGTATCATGATGACGGACAGCTTGTCAGCTACAAGGATGATTCCGTATGGGGCTTTCCAACCCCCAGTTTCCAAGATTAAGGGTCCGTTCGAGAATACATGATAACTTAAGAAGATCGATACACCGAAACTTAACAAGACCACTAGAAATGAAATGTTAACCGTTGCCTTTTGTTTCTTATTGAAGAAAACAAGCAAAGCTCCGAAAAACAAAGGTATAAATATTGGCAAGAATACTAAATTACTCATCATCTGTTCCCCTTAGCTGATCCATCATATCTGTCTTATTGCTTTGATAGGTTCGATAAGCTAGTACAAGTAAAAAGCTCGTAACCCCAAAACTAATAACAATAGATGTCAGTATTAGCGCTTGAGGAAGAGGATCCGTATAGTCCTTGATCCCCTCTATTAAAATAGGAGGTTTTCCACGGTTTAGTTTTCCCATCGTTAAGATAAACAAGTGAGCTCCATGTGACAAAAGCGCCGTACCAAGTACAATTTTTAATAACTGTTTCTGAAGAATAAGATAAACGCCGGCTGCAAATAACGTTCCGGCAAGTATAGACATAAGAATTTCCATTAGTGGTTCATGTCTCCTTTATCCCGGTATTTTATCATGGCATAAATGCCTAAAGCAGCTAGACCAAGTACTGCTATTTCAAATAAAGTATCCAAGCCACGGAAGTCAACAAGGATAACGTTGACGATATTGTCTCCACCGCCAAGCTTATAAGAGTTATCTACAAAATATTTTGAAATGCTCTCAAAATATTTAGAGCTATGAGAAGAGATCGCTACAACAGTTAAGAGTGCTCCCGTTGAAGCTGCTATAACAAAATCAACAAGCTTTTCAGAAGATTTTTTGTCCGATTTCTTCAACTTTGGAAGATGCGCAAAGCATAGCAAGAAGAGAGCAACCGTTATGGTCTCAACGATAAGCTGTGTTAAAGCGAGATCTGGTGCTCGGAAGAAAACAAACAATAATGAAAGACCATAACCCACAACTCCGATTACAATAATTGCCGCTATTCTTTGTGTCATCCAGATCGTTGCAATGGCAGCAACAGCCATAACGAAACCGACTAACACCTCAGGCCACGTAACAGGTGCTAAGTCATCAAACGCTATCTTAAATCCATCTGTAACATATATAAAGATTGAAGTAGATACAACCAAGAATACAAGAATGATGGATGTATACAGTCGTAAGGAACCAGTCATATAAAACTTCGTGAATTTACTCGAGAAACTCAATAGACCGTTTACGATAGTCTGATATACGCGATCGGTTGAAAACTTTCCAGGTACTCTATTATAGATAGGTTGCCATCTTTTTAGCGTTAGAGCGAGAATAGTTCCAACTGCAACTACAATTAGAGACATGTAAAGCGGTCCGTTTAAACCGTGCCAAAATTTAAGATGAATTTGTGCGAAATCTCCTGTTACTGAAGCAACCGCCGGTGCAAGTAACGATTCATTGATCAAGTTTGGCAATAACCCGATCAAAACGACAAATCCAATAAGGATAATCGGAGAAATCAGCATACCAATTGGCGCTTCGTGAGGTTTTTTCTCCAGTTGATCTAACTTGGCTTTACCTGTAAATGTCCCAAAAACTAAATACATAGAATAGACGAATGTAAAGATACTTCCGATTACGGCTAGCAATGGAATCCACTCTGCAAACGTTCCGGCAAAGCCGCTCGTTTGTTCTAATTTTAATGAAGAATCAAAGAACATTTCTTTACTTAAAAATCCATTGAAGATCGGAAGCGGAACGCCAGCCATTGAGAATGCTCCAAAGAATGCTAGAGTAGCTGAGATCGGCATAAAGGTATAAAGTCCACCAAGTCTTCTGATATCCCTCGTACCTGTCTCATGGTCAACAATACCCGCTATCATAAACAAGCTGCCTTTAAAGGTAGCGTGGTTAAAGATGTGGAAGATCGCTGCGAGTGTAGCAATACCAGTACCAAAGCCGAGCATCGTCATGATCATACCAAGCTGGCTGATCGTTGAATAAGCTAGTATACCTTTTAAATCAGTCTGGCGAGACGCGAGGATCGATCCTAAACAGAGTGTGATCAGACCCACTCCAGAAACGATGATGAAAAATACATCCGTCCCACTAAAGATGAGAGAGAACCTCGCTACAAGATAGATACCTGCTTTAACCATCGTTGCAGAGTGAAGGTATGCACTAACTGGAGTTGGTGCTTCCATCGCATCAGGTAGCCAGCTGTGAAAAGGAAACTGTGCCGATTTTGTAAAAGCTCCAATCAGTAACAATAGTAATATAGGTATGAACAAGTCACTCTCAATGATTTCAGAACGATTAGCAATCATTTCTCGAATGCTGTTCGTTTCGGCTGTGATGGATAGGAGTATGAGAGCACCTAGCATTGCCAGACCACCAAAAACCGTTACGAGCATTGATTTTTGTGCACCATATGTGGACCGTTCACGATAGAACCAAAATCCAATCAATAGAAAGGATGAGATACTCGTGAACTCCCAAAACGTATAGAGTACGAATACATTGTCAGATAGTACGACACCAAGCATCGAACCCATAAATAATAGTAAATAAACATAGAAATGCACGAGCTGTTCTTTTTTCGATAAATAAAAGATCGAATAAAGAACGACTAGTGATCCGATTCCTGTTATTAAAAGTGAAAAAAGCATGCTAAGTCCATCTAAATAAAAACTTAATTGGATATCGAGAGATGGAATCCAATTCGCGATGCTTTGTACGATTTTCCCTTCTGCCAATATAGGCAGTTTTGAAATGAACAGGATAAAAAGCACTGCTGGAACAGGCAGCACAAACCAACCAGTATGTATCCGGTCTACTTTCTTAGCGGCAAGTCCAATTAATAATGCTGCTAAAAAAGGTAAGAGTATGTAGATGTGCAACATGAGTACCGGTAAACCTCCTTAAAACCCAAAATAATCGTCATAGTCCATTACATTGTAAGCAAAACCTTTCCTCTTTAGCAAATACTTTACCAGATAGAAACTGTGTAATCAGATTGATTTTGCAACTCTTGAATATCCTTCCCAAAAAATACCTAACCTATTTGAGAGGTGATTGAAAATGAGACTACTACATACATACGGAATACTATTGATTTTGTTTCAACTAACTGGCTGTTTTAATGATTCTATTTACAAAAAAGATGAGACGAGCCCAGAGTTTCAACCAAGAGAATACTATAGAAAGCATATTAGTATTTCTGAAGCCGGGGTTTCAACAGCATCTTCACTTGCTGAAGAAATGAAACGTGAAATTAAGAAAAATAAATTTATTAAACGTGCAGTGGTTGTAAAAGAAGAAGAAAAATACGTAGTTGCGATACAGATGAAATCTTATCATTATAAAAAGGCAGACTTATTAAGTAAAAAGTATAAGCTAGCCTGGGAAGAAAAGTGGAAAATTCCAATTGAAATAACATTCGATCCAGAAGAATATCGTAAAGTTGAAAGAGAGTTGGCCACAAAAAAATAGAGCGTATATTTACGCTCTACATTAAAACTTGCTGTAATCTAGCATGAAGAGATCTTCTGTCAATCTCTTTCTTTATGAGTAAAATAAAGTCATTACTAAGTTTCAGTTCTCTAGCTTTTAAATAAGATTCAATCAACAGGTCGTCTGAAAGTTTTTCCATAATATAGCCCTTTAATAGCGGCATGGTCACCTCCTGCTTTTAATAAAAAATGGTGAAAAGTATTCTACATTCATATTTGTGTGAATATGATGATAAGTTCATGATTTATGTACTTGCTTTATGTACTTTGAAGCTTACCATGTATTGTAAAAAGGAACAACCGTTCGTTTATCCACAGTGTTTGGTGGATAAGTTGTGGGTAAAATGTTAACATCTTTAAGAAAGATAGCGGATACTTAGGTAAATAATGTGAATAAGATTATCCACACTTCGGGTAGGGGAACAATTTGTCGAAAACTTTTTATTTATTTCAAATAGCGAATGTTTTTATCATCGAATAAAAATTATCTTGCTTAAATATTTTATTTAGCCGAAAAACTTGATTGAAAGCTCTATAAAAATATATATAATGACAGTTATTGTAGAAAAATCGTTTGTACTTCCTTTCATTACTGGTAAAATAGATACGTTGAAAAGGAAACGTGAAGAGGTGCTAGAATGTTAAAACATTTTTTGCCGGATCAACATGTTCAAAATATATTGGACATCACACCGGAAATGTTAGTTGAACGAGGAGTAAAAGGTATTATCACGGACTTGGATAATACGCTTGTGGAATGGGACAGACCTGAAGCTACTCCAGAATTAATCGAGTGGTTTACTTCTATTAAAGAAAAAGGTATTTTGATCACAATTGTTTCAAACAATACACAGCATAGAGTAAAGAGCTTTTCAGACCCTGTGGGTATTCCGTTTATCTACAGTGCAAGAAAACCAATGACCAAAGCTTTCAAGCGTGCTCTAAAAGATATGAAGCTTAAAAATGAACAAGTTGTTGTTATTGGAGATCAACTCCTTACTGACGTACTTGGTGGGAATCGATTAGGTTTGCATACTATACTCGTAGTACCAGTGGCAAGCAGTGACGGTACTTGGACAAGGTTTAACAGAAAGATCGAACGCATCATATTGTCTTGGATGAAAAGAAAAGGCATGCTGCATTGGGAGGAATAGGTTTGGAACAAATTAAATGTGTGGGTTGTGGAGTTACCATACAAACAGAAGACAAAGAAGCGCTTGGATACGCACCTCTTTCCGCACTGACGAAAGAGCTGCCTATTTGCCAGCGCTGTTTTCGTTTAAAACACTATAACGAAATTCATGACGTAAGTTTGACAGATGATGATTACCGTAAAATCGTCTCAAGTATTGGAGATGAAGATGCACTAGTTGTTAAGATCGTTGATATTTTTGATTTTAATGGAAGCTGGTTACCGGGACTTCATCGTTATGCAGGAAACAATCCGATACTTCTTGTCGGTAACAAGCTCGATCTGCTTCCAAAATCAGTGAATCCGAACAAGGTTATACATTGGATGAAGAAGGAAGCTAAAGAGTTAGGCTTAAAGCCGATTGATGTCAAATTGATCTCTGCTGACAAAGGTTATGGTATTGAGGAATTGGCAGAATCTATCGATCATTATCGCCAAGGAAAAGATGTATATGTTGTAGGCTGTACGAATACAGGAAAATCTACTTTTATAAACCGTTTGATCAAACAATTTGGCGAGGAAGCCGCTGACTTGATCACAACGTCTCATTTTCCAGGAACAACACTAGATCTTATTGATATTCCACTTGATGGAAGAAGTCACATGTACGACACGCCTGGAATCATTAATCACCACCAGATGGCGCATTTTGTATCTAAAAAAGAATTGAACATCATCATGCCTAAAAAAGAAATCAAACCTATGGTGTTTCAGTTGAATGAGTTGCAGACTCTGTATTTT
Organism: Fictibacillus sp. 18YEL24; assembly: GCF_015903855.1. GTDB lineage: Bacteria > Bacillota > Bacilli > Bacillales > Fictibacillaceae > Fictibacillus > Fictibacillus phosphorivorans_C. The sequence goes on along the minus strand of NZ_JACZDT010000001.1, from coordinate 984,162 downwards.
GGCGGACTCGGAAGAATGGATTATATAAAAGGCGGCAAACAGTCATTTGTATGCCATTTTTCAAACCATTTGAACATCCATCGAACGAAGACCGACAAAGCGGACGAACTATATGAGAAACATCTTGGTGACATGTTAGCTCCACCTGAAGATACGGAGAACTTTCCGAAGCTAAAACGCTATGAATTTGTTGTAAAGGAAAGCAAAACAGATATTGTGATATCTGGACTAGGCTGGGTAACCTTCCCAGAAGCAGGTGCGAAGGTCGCTTTTTATGCACCAGAGGGTGTAGCAGTAACGGTTCGAAAATCCTTAATCTAAGGAGAGATTTTCATCATGATTAAAGCACTTGTCATCGGAGATCCAATCGATCATTCCTTATCACCTATCATGCAAGCGGCGGCATTCCAAGAATCGGGCATTTCGGGAACCTATGAAAAAAAACGTGTACCTTCAGATGAATTGGAGAAATTCGTTAAATTCCTAAAAGAAAGCAACTATGCAGGATGTAACATTACGATTCCTCATAAAGTAGCCATTCTTCCGCTATTAGACGAGGTTGATGAAGAAGCAAAAGACATAGGCGCTGTTAACACAGTCGTGAATAAAGATGGAAAACTGATTGGGTATAACACAGACGGTAAGGGATTCTTATTAGGTTTAAAAGAAATGATCCAAAAGCCATTGTCGGAGTTAAACGTACTTTTGATTGGAGCTGGCGGAGCTGCACGATCTATCGCTTATGCACTAAGTAAGGAAGCACCTAACTATATGGCGATAGCGAATCGTTCAGAAGGACGTCTTCATTCTTTGTTAAAAGACTTGAACGATGAACGGATTAATGGCTTGTCTTTACAAAAAGCTGAAGAAGATCTTGCTCTTTTTGATATAGTAATCAACACGACCAACGCGGGTATGCATCCACATACTGAATCTATTCCACTGAAACTTAACTTTTTAAAGAAAGGCGTAGTGGTAAGTGATATCGTATATAATCCGCTAGCCACAAGATGGCTTAAAGATGCACAGGAAAGAGGCGCCGCAACGGATAATGGTGTATCTATGCTCGTTATGCAAGGAGCTATGGCATTTGAAAAGTGGACGGGCACTTTTCCAGATACAAATAAAATGAAACAAGTCGTTTTGGAACAACTTAGGAGGTAACTATGCTTACAGGTAAACAAAAACGTTTTTTACGATCAAAGGCACACCACATTCAACCAATTTTCCAGGTTGGAAAAGGTGGAGTAAATTCAAATTTAGTCAAACAGGTTGACGAAGCACTTGAAGCAAGAGAACTAATAAAAGTTAGCGTGCTTCAAAACTGTGAAGATGATAAAGATACGGTAGCGTCACAGCTTTCTTCTGGTTCAAAAGCAGAGTTAGTACAAGTGATCGGAAGCACAATCGTACTTTACAAAGAATCTATCAATCAAAAACGCATCCAACTCCCATAAGGAATGACATTGTAATGAATAAACATATAGGGCTTTTTGGAGGTACGTTTAATCCACCACATAATGGACATCTGCTTATTGCACAAGAAGCATTCACTCAATTGAATCTAGATGAAGTGTGGTGGATGCCTTCCTCTTTACCTCCTCATAAAGAGAAAGACATTGAAGTCTCCGATGAGGAGCGCATAGAAATGGTTCGAAAAGCGATTGGTAACAATGAGCATTTTTCCCTTTCTTTACTTGAATTTGAGAGAAGTGGACCTTCATATACTATTGATACGATAAGACTTCTAAAGGAAAAATATCCACAAGCTACATTTACTTTTATTATGGGTGGAGATATGGTTCATTCCTTAAGCAATTGGCATAAAATTGATGAGTTAAAGAACCTTATTGATTTTGCAGGTGTCGGTCGTAGAGGTTATGACGTGGACCAACATTGGGAGAGGTATCAGGTAAGACATGTAGAAGTACCTATTATCGAGATCTCGTCATCGTTTATCCGTAATCGATCACGCTCAGGTCAGAATATTCGTTACTATGTCTCTGATGAGGTCTGGAATCATATAAAGGAGAAGCGCCTTTATGGAACGAACTAAAGCACTGGAAATTGTGAAAAAACAGCTTACAGAGCACCGCTTTATCCATACGTTAGGAGTGGAAGAAACAAGTCTTGCCCTAGCACAGAAATATGGAGTGGATTTAAAAAAAGCAGAAACAGCAGCAATTTTTCATGATTATGCTAAATTTCGGCCAAAAGATGAAATGAGAGATATTGTACGAAGCGAAGGACTTTCCCAAGACTTGTTGCTCTATGGAAACGAAGTGTTGCATGCACCAGTTGGAGCGTTTTTAGTTGAAAAGGAAGTTGGAGTAACAGACAGAGACGTTTTAAGTGCTATCTATTACCATACAACGGGTCACGGAGCAATGACTAGGCTTGAAAAAGTGATATTTTTAGCAGATTACATCGAGCCGAACCGTCAGTTTCCTGGTGTGGAGAGTGTTAGAGAGATGGCAGAGCATGATCTTGATGAAGCTTGTTTGATGGCCGTTAAAAACACGATAACTTTTTTAATGAAGCAGAATCAAAAAATCTATCCACTCACGTTTGAAGCGTATAACGGATTGCTTCAAGAGATTAAATTAAAAAAAGAGAAGGAGTGCACTGGATGAACGTAAAAGAGCTTATGGAATTGGTCGTGAAGACCGCTGATGATAAAAGAGCAGAAAACATTGCTGTGTTAGACATGGAAGGAATCTCGCTTGTAGCAGATTACTTTGTTATCTGTCATGGTAATTCTGAGAAACAGGTTCAAGCGATTGCGAGGGAACTGAAAGATGTTGCCCTAGAGAATGAAATTCAAATTCGCCGGATGGAAGGCTATGACCATGCAAGATGGGTTTTAATCGATCTAGCAAATATTGTTGTTCATGTATTTCATCGTGATGACCGCAGTTATTATAACCTTGAGAAATTATGGGGAGACGCGAACAAGATTGACGTAGATGCTATTATTGCCCCACAACAAAACATATAGATGAGTTATCAGCGATTTGCCTATCTATACGATGAATTGATGGAGGACGCTCCATACGATGAATGGCTTAACTTTGTTAAAACATCAGCTTCGAACCATTTGGAAGACGGGAAGCGGTTTTTAGATGTAGGTTGTGGTACGGGATCGATGACGGTTCTACTCGCAAAAGAAGGGTTTGAAGTAACCGGGGTTGATCTTTCTTCAGACATGTTGATGGTTGCAAAAGAGAAAGCTGAATTAGAAAAAGTTAACCTGTCGCTTTTTCAGCAAGATATGCGAGAGTTAGAAGGACTGGGTATTTATGATTGTGTCACGATATTATGTGACTCACTGAATTATATTCTGACAGAAAAAGATGTGAAACGCACATTTCTTTCAGCAGGTAACCACCTGAAAACAGGAGGACTTCTTCTTTTCGATGTGCATTCCTTACATAAGATCAATGAAATTTTTATTGGACAAACATTTGGAAGTAACGATGAAAAGCTTTCTTACATATGGCAATGCTATCAAGGTGAGCTTGAAAATAGTGTAGAACACGACCTGTCCTTCTTTATGCAGAATGGAGAACGATACGAAAGATATGATGAACTGCATACACAAAGAACATTTTCCGTCGAGGACTATTGCAATTGGTTAAGAGAATGTGGTTTTGAACATCTAAATGTCTCCGCAGATTTTAAAGGAATAGAACCTACCGAAGAAAGTGAACGAATCTTATTTGTTGCGAGAAAAAAATAAAATGATGAGAAGGCAGCCTATGTGCTGTCTTTTTGATTAGGAAGCGTTACAATTACACTTAAGATTTAATACTTTTCTATAGAATTAGGTGTGATATACATGTTTGATCAAGATCCATTGTTCAAGAACAATATTCTAGAAACGATCATCGATAGTGCCTACGAGTGGATAGTCGTTGTTGATCACGAAGGAATCGTCAGATACATGAATAAAACGTACTGCGAGTTTCTTGGCGAAAATCCTAAAGAAGTAATAGGAAAGCATGTTACAAAGGTAATTGAAAATACAAAAATGCACAAAGACGTATTACAAGGAAAAGTTGAGATTGCAGACCTTCAGTTCATTAGAGGCAACTACATGATCGCAAACCGCATTCCTATCCTAAACGAAGGAAAAGTGATAGGAGCTGTTGGTACAGTCATATTTAGAGATACAGAGCAATGGAAAAAGATGAACTCTCACATAAAAGCCCTTCTTCACGAACTCAGTTTTTACAAAAAAGAGTGGGAAGAAATTAATGGTGCTTCCTATACATTGAATGATTTTGCAGGGACATCAAGAGAAGTCCAAAAAGTAAAGAAGCATGTGAAAAATATTGCCAGTGGAGATCTATCGGTGTTGATTCGCGGGGAGAGCGGAACAGGAAAAGAGTTACTGGCTCATAGCATTCATCAATTGAGTGAAAGAAGTGGAAAGCCCTTTATCAAATTAAATTGTGGAGCGGTTCCTGAGCACTTGTTTGAATCAGAACTGTTCGGTTATTCTGAAGGAGCATTTACTGGAGCTAAAAAGGGCGGTAAATTAGGTAAGTTTCAGCTTGCAGACGGTGGCACATTGTTCTTGGACGAAATTGGGGATCTTCCTCAAAGTATGCAAATAAAATTGCTGCGTGTTCTTCAAGAAAAGGAAGTAGAGCCAGTAGGTTCAGTATATACTCAAAAAGTAAATGTTCGAGTGATTGCGGCTACAAACCGTCCTTTAGAAAGCTTAATCAATGAAAATAAGTTTCGCGAAGATTTGTTCTATCGTATAAATGTTCTCCAAATTCAAATCCCGCCACTTCGTGAGAGGAAAGAAGATATATGGCCTCTCGCAGAAAATTTTATCCGATTGAACTGTGCTGAAACAGGTAAAAGAATCCTTAGTATCGATGATGATGTTAAAGAAGCATTCTTAGCTTACAGCTGGCCGGGTAATGCGAGAGAACTTAAGAATTTTGTAGAAGCAGCCATCCAGCTTACACATAGTGACAGATTATCGTTAGATGTCTTTCCTGATTTTTTAAAAGAAAAACTCGGGATTAATAAAAAACAGAGGACCCTTAAAGAACACGTTCAAGAAACTGAAAAAAATGTGATTTCTTACTACTTGGAGACGATGGATGGGGATATTATGCGTGTTGCCAAACATCTAGGAATCGGAAAAACGAACCTGTATGATAAGATCAAAAAATATAACATTCGTTAATCAGCTCAGCTTTTCCGAAAAACCGGAATCAACTTCCGATTTTTCGGAATGCTTCATTTTGTTAATTAAAGTCGGACTTACCAATAACACTTTGTTTTATTTTTATTTTTATCATTAAAAAGCGGAAGTATTTTTGTTTTTTTGTTCCGTTTTTCCGGAAAGGTATAATTGGTGCAACTAGTTTCACTCTAGGTATTTTGATTTTTAATCTTTAGTATTTTCTTCTTGACTGTTGATTGAAATATAAGCTGCGAGACTCTTGGTTAGGACAGGAAGTCCTTAAAGTGGAAGTCGGAAAGTGAGCATCTAAAACGGAAATCAACTACTAACAAAAAAGAACAAAGGTTACGAAACAGCCTAGCGTTATTAAAGTTGGCATGAAACTTGCAAATGAAATACAGGTGTAATTGGTATGGAAAGGTGATGATGCTAAAAAAATGAAAGCGCTTCAAAAATGTTAAATTGATAGAATGGGGGAACTTGAAAATGGACATTATTATTATTTTATTAGCTTTATTCTTTTTAATGTTCGTAGCTTACAGAGGATTCAGCGTTATTTTATTCGCGCCTATCGCCGCATTGTTTGCTGTATTGCTTACTGAACCTGGTCACGTATTGCCTTTCTTCTCTGGAGTATTTATGGAGAAGATGGTAGGCTTCATTAAACTATATTTCCCGGTCTTCTTACTAGGAGCGATATTCGGAAAAGTTATCGAAATGTCAGGCTTTGCAAAATCAATCACGCAGTTTGTCATCAAACTGATCGGACCTGCTAGAGCGATGCTTGCGATCGTACTTGTTGGGGCAATTTTGACTTATGGCGGGGTGTCATTATTTGTTGTTGCTTTTGCACTCTACCCGTTTGCATCTGAACTTTTTAAACTTGCTGATATTCCTAAAAGACTCATACCGGGTACGATTGCGTTAGGTGCTTTTACGTTTACGATGGATGCTTTTCCAGGGAGTCCTCAGATTCAAAATATAATTCCCACATCTTTCTTCGGAACAACAACATGGGCTGCACCATGGCTCGGGTTTATCGGAGGAATGTTTGTTTTCATCTTGGGTATGATCTACCTTGAGTGGAGACGTAGACAAGCGGCGGCAAAAGGTGAAGGATACGGAACAGGTCATACGAATGAGCCTGAAAAGCTGGATTCTGAAAATTTACCAAATGCTTTTATAGCGATACTTCCGCTTATTTTAGTAGGAGTTTTCAATAAATGGTTCACCGTCCTAATTCCTCAGTATTACGGTAAGACCTTTGATTTTTCTGCTATTGGCATGAAGAACGTGCCCGAAATTCAGATCCCGTCACTTGCTGCTGTATGGGCAGTTGAAGGAGCCTTGATCATTGGAATCGTTACCGTTCTGTTGTTCTCTTTCAAAAGAATTAAAAACAATTTCAATAAAGGAATTAATCTATCCATAGGCGGAGCGTTACTTGCAACATTAAATACAGCATCAGAGTATGGATTTGGTGGTGTAATTGCAGCACTTCCTGGCTTTACTGCAGTAAACTCTGCAATGTCAAATACGATTAAAGACCCGTTGATCAATGAAGCGGTTACGACTACAACGTTAGCAGGTATTACTGGATCGGCGTCTGGCGGGATGAGTATAGCACTCGCAACCATGAGTGAAACGTATATCGCACAAGCAGATAAACTAGGAATTGATACAGAAGTGCTTCACCGTGTTGCTTCAATGGCGAGTGGTGGAATGGATACACTCCCTCACAACGGTGCTGTTATTACTCTGTTAGCCGTTACAGGTTTGACTCATAAACAAGCGTATATCGATATTTTTGCGATGACGATCATTAAAACGGTCGCCGTGTTTGTAATTATTGGTTTGTATTATGGATTTGGTATTGTTTAAACCATTTTTCTAAAAAGGAGTAATTATTCCATGAGAGCGTTTGTTGAGGGGAAAGTTGTTTTTATTACGGGAGCAGCCAGTGGAATCGGTTTGCAGTTAGCAAAGGCTTTTGCTGAACAAGGTGCAAAAGTTGTGATCAGTGATTTGAATGATGAGAAGGCAAAGGAATCTGCACAACTGTTAGCTCAAGATGGTCTTGAAGCAATCGGACTTGGCTGTAATGTGACCGAGGAAGAAGATATAATAAAAGCGTTGAACGAAACACTGAAATATTTCGGACGCATTGATGTCCTCGTCAATAATGCAGGATTGCAGTATGTATCTCCACTTGAAGAATTCCCGACTGAGAAATTCCAGCAATTGATCAGTGTAATGCTTACGGCTCCATTTATTGCAACGAAACATGTATTTCCTATCATGAAGCAACAAGGATTCGGACGCATCATCAACATGGCGTCCATTAATGGGCTTGTAGGTTTTGCGGGGAAATCTGCATACAACAGTGCGAAGCATGGAGTTATTGGTCTAACGAAGGTGGCTGCCTTAGAAGGTGCACCTTATGGAATAACGGTAAATGCGGTTTGTCCGGGATATGTTGACACACCTCTTGTAAGAGGGCAATTAGAAGATCTGGCTAAAACGAGGAACGTAGAGTTAGAAAAAGTTTTGGAAGAAGTTATCTATCCTCTAGTTCCACAAAAAAGATTGTTAGATGTTCAGGAAATTGCAGATTATACACTCTTTCTTTCAAGTGAAAATGCGAAAGGTGTTACAGGGCAAGCGATTGTGATCGACGGTGGATATGTCGCACAATAAACGATAGATAATTTATTGACATTCACTATATTTAGTGTCAAAGTATATAGTACAAACCTATATATGGAGAATTCAGGTGCCGGATTATCCGGCTTAAAAGGGAATTCGGTGCAATGCCGAAGCTGTCCCCGCAACTGTAATTGTGGACGAAATGGAATAGCCACTGTACAGATTAGTTATTTATAATGACTGCTGTATGGGAAGGCCCAAAGTAGGGAGAAGCAAAAGCCAGTAGACCTGCCTGAAGACTCCTATTTTCTTTTCCTCGGGGATTGGGAGAAAGAACTGCGGCTATTTTATACGGACGTTCGTCTGGCAAAAAACACGTGATTCTTTCACCCTCTTCCTAATGGAAGAGGGTTTTTATTATGACTAAGGAGTGTATTAACTATGAAAATGACAACTGAAAACTCTTTACTCGGGGAGTGGTTGAGGAGTTGTGTCAAAAATTTCCCGAACATACAAGCTGAAAACTTTTTAAGAAATGCCGAGAAATTGGAAAGTCATACACAAGAACCCAGCTCACTTTATAGACAGTTGATCATGGAGGCATTAAATGGACTAAATGCAGAGAACCCACAGTGGACGTTTGTAGCTTCAGAGATCTATTTGAGGCAATTATATGAAGAAGTGATGATTAATCGAATGGAGACAGAAAATCTGCCATATACAAACTTCTATGGATTGGTTACAAAGTTAGTAAGTATGAATATCTATGATGATACCATTCTATCAGCATACTCAAAGGAAGATTTGAAGAAAGCTGAACATATGATCGATCCATCTAGAGATAAGCTTTTTACATACATCGGACTTAAAACGCTCGCTGATAGATATTTGGCAAAAGGATTCAATCATGAAATCTATGAATTGCCACAAGAGCGTTGGATGATGATCGCATTGTTTTTAATGAGAGACGAGAATCCAACGAATAGACTTCAATTAGTCGAAGAAGCATACTGGGCGCTCTCGAACCTTTATATGACGGTTGCCACTCCTACTTTAGCGAATGCGGGCAAGAGTTATGGTCAGCTTAGTTCTTGTTTTATTGATACGATCGACGATAGTTTAAGAGGGATCTTTGATTCTAATACAGATGCAGCAACTGTTTCCAAAGGTGGCGGCGGACTTGGTATCTATCTCGGTAAGATTAGGGCTAGAGGTTCCGACATTAAAGGATTCAAAGGAAACTCATCAGGTGTAATACCGTGGATGAAGCAATTGAATAACACGGCCGTTTCTGTAGATCAGCTAGGACAGAGGCAAGGAGCGATAGCAGTCTACCTGGATATTTGGCATAAAGACATCTTGGAGTTTTTAGATGCAAAGTTAAACAATGGTGATGAACGAATGAGAACACATGACCTATTTACTGGTGTGTGTCTGCCAGATCTTTTCATGGAACTCGTGGAAAAACGCGAGGATTGGTATCTGTTCGATCCTCATGAAGTAAGAAAAATTAAAGGCTATTCGTTAGAAGATTTCTATGATGAAACGGTTGGATCAGGAAGCTTTAGAGAGAGATATAGAGATTGTGTAGAAGATGAGAGACTTTCAAAAAAGTGTGTTCCTGCTATTGAGATTATGAAACGGATCATGAAGTCGCAACTTGAAACGGGAACACCGTTCATGTTTTATCGAGATACTGTAAACCGGTTAAATCCTAATTCTCACAAAGGGATGGTCTATGCTTCTAACCTGTGCACAGAGATCATGCAAAATATGTCTGCAACAGTTGTCACGTCAGAGGAAGCAGAAAACGGAGAGATCGTTATCAGAAAAACACCAGGAGATTTTGTTGTTTGTAACCTATCCTCTCTTTCACTGGCAAAAGTAATCAGTGATCATGTACTTAAAAGAGTTATCGATATCCAGATCCGAATGCTCGATAACGTTATTGATCTAAATCGCATTGATGTACCTCAAGCAGAACTTACGAACAAGAAATATCGTGCGGTAGGTGTAGGTACGTTTGGATGGCACCACCTTTTAGCGAAAGAGGGAATCAAGTGGGAAAGTGAAGAAGCGGTTTCGTATGCTGATAACCTTTATGAAATGATTAATTATCATGTAATCAATGCTAGTTGTGAGCTTGCGAAAGAAAAGGGAAGATATCCGGCATTTTCAGGTTCAGATTGGGAGACCGGAAACTACTTTTCGAAGCGTAACTATTTCTCTGAAGAGTGGAAGAGTTTAAAAGAAAGAGTCAATATGCACGGTCTAAGGAATGGATACCTTATTGCGGTTGCACCGAATTCATCTACGTCGATCATCGCAAATTCGACACCGAGTGTGGATCCAATATTTAAAAAATTCTATTCTGAAGAAAAAAAGAATTACAAAATACCTGTAACGGCACCTGACTTAAATGCAGACACAACTTGGTTCTATAAATCTGCGTTCTTAATCGATCAAACATGGAGTATTGAACAGAACGCAGCAAGACAAAGACACGTGGATCAGTCCATTTCGTTTAATCTCTATGTCAATCACAATATTAAAGCAAAAGAATTGTTACACCTTCATATGCTTAGCTTTAAAAAAGGCTTGAAGACTACCTATTATACCCGATCTACGTCGATTGAGTTAGAAGGGTGTGAAAGCTGTGAAAGTTAAAGAGGTTGAACAACTCAAAGAGAGAAAAATCTATGATGTGGAAGCTCCTAACCGATCTACAGGAATAATCAACGGTAAGAGTTCAAATATATTAAACTGGGACGATGTGAGATATAAGTGGGCTTATCCTTTATATAAAAACATGTTGGCTAATTTTTGGACGCCATTTGAGATCAACATGTCGAGTGACAGCAAGCAATATGTTAACTTGAGTGAAAAAGAACAAGATACTTTTAATAAGATTATTGGTTTATTGGCGTTCTTAGATAGTGTTCAAACAGATTATTCGAGCAAGGTTGCAGCGTATTTAACAGATTCAAGTCTTGCTGCGCTCATGGCCACTCTATCGTTTCAAGAAGTCGTTCATAATCAGTCGTACTCGTACGTGTTGTCTTCCTTGGTACCGAAGTCCAAGCAGGATGAAATATTCGAATACTGGAAAACGGATGAGGTGCTAAGAGAGAGGAATGATTTCATTGTAGAAGGGTATCAGGAATTTCTTCAAAATCCTACCCCTCAATCCTTTTTGAAATCTATTATTTACGACGTGATTCTTGAAGGGTTGAATTTTTATTCTGGTTTCAGCTTCTTCTATAATTTAGCCAGAAATCAAAAGATGGTCTCAACCTCAACGATGATCAACTATATTAATCGAGATGAGCAGCTGCATGTGTATCTGTTTACTCAAATTTTCAAGGCTGTAATTGAAGATGATCCACATTTAAGAGATGAAGAGCTAGAGAGGTTTGCGAAAAACACGTTTCAGCGAGCCGCGGAGCTCGAGATCAAATGGAGTAAATATATAATAGGAAATTCATTTGAGGGCATCCATGAATCTGATCTAGAAGCTTATATTAAATTCATGGCTAATAAACGATTGAACGAATTAGGCTTTAACAAGCTATACCCAAATCACAATAAGAATCCACTTCCTTGGATAAAGGCATATTCTGATGTGAATTCAGGAAAAAGTGATTTTTTTGAGCAGAAATCGAGACAATACACGAAAGTTTCTGATGAAAACGGGTTCGATGAACTATAGAAAGCCGGGATTTAGATCCCGGCTTTCTTTTTTTAGATGTTTTATAATGACGATAGAAATTACTTAAGTTCTTCTTTCACTTCAAACTGTTGACTTACTTTGTCGCATTCTTCATGATATTTTTCATGTGTACGCTTTATGACATGGTCGAATACTTCATCTACCTCATTACTCAGAATCTTAATACCCTCTCCTGTGATACCACCCTTTACACATACCTTCTGAATGAGTGTTGGTAATGTATAGATATCTTTTTCAAGTAGTTTTCCCATTCCGATGATCATATCGCTTGCGAGTTGGGTTGCCTGTGCTTTTGTGATATCGGTCTGATCGACTGCTGAATTAATAAAGCATTGCAGAACATAACCGATAAATGCAGGACCGCAACTTGCAATATCAGAAGAGATTCTCGTGATGTTTTCATCGATAACGAGTGGTGTAGAAATATAGCTCATCAAAGATAACAGCTTCTCTTTGTAATCAGGGTGACACCTTTTGCCGAACGATACAAGAGATGATCCGGCTAGTGCCCGGTTATTTATGCTCGGGATAGCTCTTGCAATATTGCAATCTAGCAGATCTTCCAACTGTTCACAGGAAATAGGACTCGTAATAGAAACGAGCAGTTGATGTTTAGAGATAGAATTTTTATTGCTAGAAAGCAACGAATAAAACTCGTGTGGTTTCACACATATGAACACAATCTCAGCGAAACGAAAAACCTCTTCAGGATTATTCCCAACCTTCATTTTCGGATAGGCATTCTGCAGCCTCTCCGCTTTTGACAATGTACGGTTAGTGACCATGAGCCTTGATGGCTGAATGGCTGAAGATTCGATAAAAGAAGAAGCAAGAACGCTTCCCATATTTCCGGTTCCGATAATTCCAACCTTCATATCTGAACCTCCTTCCTCTACGTTCAAATTTATGCACGTTGTTTATCAAATATGTTTTTTGCAAGTTCAAGCCTATTTAAGAAGGTGAATTTATGGAAAAGTATAAGCAGCATATGAGCTGGTTCATTGGCGGTGGCATATTTTTGATCCTTGTAATTATTGTATCTCTAATGAATTATTTTCAAAGTGAACCAAATATGCCTACTACCTCACAAATACCTAAACAAATAGAACCGAAAACGCCGATTCCCACCGATAAGCCTAAGCGTAATAGTAAGGATATCAACGAAGAAAAGAATGAAATTATGGTTGATGTACAAGGAAGTGTAACGCGTCCAGGAGTTTACGAGTTGAAAGAAGGAGACCGCGTGTTACATGCCATACGGATGGCAGGGGGCTTTACAGATGGAGCTGAAGTTCATTCTGTTAACCAAGCGTTAAAAATAACTGATGAGATGATCGTATATGTTGCTGAGAAAGGTGAAAAGTTTGAATTGAATCTTGCATCCGCATCAAGTAAGCCAGCGGACGAAAAAACCACACTAATTAACATTAACTCTGCGGATGAAACAGTGCTCCAAACGTTAAACGGAGTGGGTCCTGCGAAAGCTCAAAGCATTATTTCCTATCGCGAAGAGAATGGTCCGTTCACTTCTTTTGAACAGTTATTAGAAGTAAGAGGAATCGGAGAAAAGACCATTGAACAATGGAAAGATCAAATTAGCTTTGAGTGAGAGTTTTTATTGATTCTTTAATAGACGGATACTACACTAGGGTTATAGAAATAGAGGAGGCGGTTAGCGTTGCAGCGAATATCGTGGAACGAATATTATATGGCACAAAGCCAATTGCTTGCCCTAAGAAGTACATGCACTAGATTAGCTGTAGGGGCAACAATAGTAAGAGATAAACGCATTATCGCTGGAGGTTATAATGGCTCGATCTCCGGTGGTGTTCATTGTATTGATGAAGGCTGTTATGTAATCGATGGACATTGTGTGAGAACGATTCATGCAGAGATGAATGCACTATTACAATGCGCGAAGTTCGGTGTACCGACAGAAGGTGCTGAAATGTACGTTACCCACTTCCCTTGTCTGCATTGTTGTAGATCGATCATACAAAGCGGTATTAAAAAAATCTATTATGGTCAGGATTATAAAAATCATCCATATAGCATTGAACAGTTTAAAGAAGCAGGAGTAATCGTTGAAAAAGTTGAAATGAACTTCTTGCCTTCTACATTTCTTACTCATAAAGCATGAACCCTAGATATGCCGTCTTGAGTGCATGCTCTGCATTCTATGGGCTATGGCTATTTCAGCATTTTTCGATAACCGGGATAGTATTACTGGCTATCCTGGTTATCGTTAATGTTGTACAGCTCAAAAAAAAATCAGTTTATGTCCTCGTTTTTCTCCCAGTCTTCTTCGTTTATTCTTATTACGATAACACGAATAGTTTCTCAAAGCTTCCACAGGAGCAGATGAAGTTTTCAGGCAAGATAAAATCAATCCCCAACATAGACGGTAACCTATTGAGCTTTGAACTTGTGACGAATGATGAAACAATTATTGTTTACCATAGAATAAAATCCGCAGCCGAACAGGAACAGCTTAAAAAGTTAAGCGTAAATTTTTCATGCGTCTTAGAAGGAAAACTTGAGGAACCCCGGAAAAAAAGCCATTTTTATGGAATGGATTATCAAGAGTATTTAAAGAACAATGATATCTATTGGATTCTCAAAACGATTGAGTTTGGTGTGGATCACTGTGTGAAGTCAAAAAATTTAAGTGTTCACGATCACATAAAAGGTTATAGAAGTAAGAATATTAATGGTTTAGAAAGTCATTTTTCCAATAACACAGCTGGTTTGATGAATGCTCTGCTCTTTGGATATAGAGACGGAATTGAAGCAGAAACACTACACTATTATCAAAGTTTAGGACTGACCCATCTATTGGCCGTATCGGGATTTAATGTTGGAATTGTTACTTACTTTTTATACTTAATCCTTGTTCGAATAGGTGTTATGAAAGAGATAGCTTATGGGTTAATCATCCTTTTTTTGCCGATCTACATTGTTCTAACGGGTGCAGAGAGTTCGATCATACGAGCAGGTATGATGGGGATCATCGTGATACTCGTTATGATGTTAAGAAGAAAAGTGCACCCTGTTACACTGTTGTCAGCTGTATGCATAGGGATGCTATGCTTCAATCCTTCCTTTGCTTTTGATCTTGGGTTTCAACTCTCGTTTTTAATGACCTTCGTATTGATCACTTCTATTCAAGTTCTCAAAAACGCGTCACCTCTCAGATTACTGATTATCACTTCCTTTATCTGTTCCATATTTTCCTTTCCGATCATTCTGTATCATTTCTTTGAATTTTCCTTACTGTCGATTCCCTTTAATGTGTTATACATCCCTTTTGTATCAATGCTGCTGTTTCCCATCTCTTTTATTAGCCTGCTTCTTTCTATATTTGCTCCGAAAGTGATTTTAATCGTTAATGAGCTTATTGAACTCTTATTTTATTTTTCTGTCGTGTTTATGGAAAAAACACAATTTCTCAAAATGGCAGTTGTTTTCGGAAGACCGGCAGAATGGATATTCATCCTTTATTTTGCGGGGATCCTATTCTTTCTTTATAGATGGGAAGTTACTAAACGTATTCACATAGTGATTATAGTGCCATTTCTAATTGTTTGCTTCATCCATTGGGGACTGCCTTATGCGAACCCTAAAGCAACGGTATCTTTTATTAATGTAGGACAAGGAGATAGTATCCTTGTGGAATTACCTTATAGAAAAGCGGTCTATTTGATTGATACTGGTGGTACAGTCTCATTCGAGCAAGAAGATTGGGAAAAAAGAGAAGAAGAATATGACGTTACAAAAGAAGTCGTGCTTCCTTTCTTAAAAGCAAAAGGAATTCGCCATGTAGATGGGTTAATCATTACTCATGGAGATACGGATCATGCTGGAGGAGGAGAGTTTTTGCTTGAAAATATAAAGGTGAGCAATGTTTTTCTGCCTAATAAACAAAAAGGCAATAACCTTGAGACGCTTATCGAGACTACAGCAGCCAAGAAAAACATAAATGTGGTGAAGTTAGGTAAGGGAATGCAATGGGAATCAACTCACTCCTTATTTTTCGTTCTGCATCCAGGATCTAAAGAAAGTACCTCAAATAATAATTCTATCGTTCTTTGGCTAAAGATCTACGATCGTACTTTTTTACTAACGGGTGATATTGAAGCTGAAGCTGAAACTGAGATCACGAACAGTTTTCCAAGAATAAAAACGGATGTTCTTAAAGTTGGTCACCACGGAAGTGAAACATCTTCAACTGCTTCTTTTTTAGACAGCGTCTCTCCACGTTATGGAATTATCTCAGCCGGCGAGAATAATTTATATGGCCATCCAGCACTAGATGTTTTGAAAAGATTAAGAGAAAGAGGTATTGCTATTTATCGGACAGATGAACATGGGGATGTTTCAGTAGTGGTAGACAAAAAGAGGTTAAAAGTTAGAACAGCAAAATAAAAAAGGACCGAATAAATTCGGTCTTTTTTATGTATTATGCGATTGCTTTTAGAATGACCCCGATAGCGAAGATTACCGTAAAAAATCCAAACGATACAACAAACCCCATACCGGAATCAATAAGGTCGTTACGCTTACTCTGTACATCTTTTTCGAAATGATTCATGTGACAACCCTCCTAATCCATCCTTAGTATACGTTATCATTTTTAAAAAATCCATACTGAAAATGCTTTCTTTCACGTGTTTTATCTAAAACTTACCAAAGATGAGATTCATTGTCACCAATATTCTTAAAATGCATAGGATATCCTATTAAAGCTAACCTTAAACGATTATATCGTTTTGGTGTTAGTGTTTATCATAAATGAAGGAACAGACATATGCGCTGTTCCTTCTTTTGCTTGCAAATGCACTTAGTTCCTCATAGGATAAGAGGTAGAGGTGAAAAAGGTGCTCACAGTAGAAACATTAAAAAAGAAGATTAAGAACGGTGAATCATCCCCAATCTATCTGATTTGGGGCACAGAAATATATTTAGCAGAAGAAGCGATACAAACTATATCTGGACTTTTGTCTCCCGACGAAAAGGACTTTAACTTAAGTGTACATAATCTGGATGAAACCTCGATTCAAGAGATAATGGAAGACGCAGAAACGATGCCCTTTTTGGGAGATCGCCGCGTCGTGGTTATAAAAAATGCAGCGTTCTTAACAGCTGCCAAAGAAAAATCAAAGATTGAACACGACTTCAAAGTATTTGAACAGTACATACAAAATCCGGCAGATTATACAACGTTAGTCATCGTAGTTCCTCATGAAAAATTAGATGAACGCAAGAAAATAGTAAAATTGGTTAAAACACAATCTGAAATGATTCAGGTTTCAGAACTAAGTAACGATACTGCTGAAAAATGGCTTCAAAAAGAAGCTGCGAATCAAGAGGTATCCATCGATGGAGAAGCGATACAATTGCTTCTTTCAAGACTAGGTACACGCATGGCAGTATTGGCAAAAGAAATGGAAAAAATGGCTCTCTTTGTAGGTGAAGAAGGAGTTATTACGAAGGAGACCGTGGATTCATTAGTAGCAAGAACTCTTGAGGATGATGTCTTTGCATTAGTTGATCATGTGGTGCATAAAAGAACAGAATTCGCTCTTAGAAGTTTTTATGATCTAATGAAACAAAATCAAGAGCCGATTCAGATCCACGCTTTGATCACGAGACAATTTCGAATGATTAATGGCGTAAAAGAGTTGCAGAAGAAAGGTTACGGAGAAAAGCAAATCGCTTCTTCTCTAAAACTGCATCCTTACGCGGTAAAACTTGCTGCAAAACATGCAAATCGATTTGATGAAGTTTTTCTTAGGAACTGTCTAAATGAATTTGCAGAAACAGATTATAAGTTAAAAACCGGCCAAATGGACAAAACGCTTTTGCTGGAGTTGGAGATCGTTAAACTCTCTCAAGGCTCATAAGTCTAAGTCAAACCTCTTTTCATACGTTGAAAAGGGTTTTTTTGTGCTCATTGTCAAAAAAAATGAGGATGATGGTTTGTCTAGGTATGACGACTCGCCGAATTTAATTCAAAAACATACAAAAATCCAGCTCTGCTATAAAACTCGAGCTGGATTTTTAGCATTTTTGAGCAAAATAAAAAAACGACCTATTGGTGTAAGGCCGTTTTTCGGGTTTCATCCTTCAATTTATGCGTTAACACCGTTTAAAGCCTTAGCAAGACGAGACTTTTGGCGAGAAGCTGCATTTTTGTGGATAAGTCCTTTGTTTGCTGCTTTGTCAATCTTCTTAGAAGCAGTAACAAAAGCTGCTTGAGCACCTTCTGCATTGTTTGAAGCTGCAAGTGCTTCAAAGTTTTTGATAGCAGTACGCATGCCAGACTTTAGTGAAGCGTTGTGTGCACGACGCTTTTCGTTAGTTTTTACACGTTTAATCGCTGATTTAATATTAGCCAATCCATTCACCTCCCTAAATGAACCATGAGCAACAAAATTACTTTCCGTTGCAAAAAATAGGACACAAAGTATTCTATCAAAATCGCCCCCTAAATGCAATACAAGAATGAAAAGGAAGAGTTGCGGCAAAAATAATACAAAGGAAGGTGGTAGATTATGGGTAAGGATTTGGACCTGTCAGCCTATTCAGTTCGAACAGATCTGGCTATAGAAGCGCACGATATGCTGCTAAAAGAAGATGAGGTTGTAAATAAAAGCACGCTTGAAGGTGTCATTATACATGAAAAAGATAGAGATGGAATTAAGATTGTCAGAGTAGAGATCGATGAAAAGGGTGCAGAGACTACCGGGAAAAAAGCAGGCGTGTATGTCACTTTTGAGGTTCAAGGAATTCGTGAAAAAGATTCGAAGCTTCAAGAACGCGTACAAGAAGTTTTTGCACATGATTTTAATCATTTCTTAAAAGAACAAGGAATTAAGCAGGATGATACTTGTCTCGTTGTAGGGTTAGGTAACTGGAATGTTACACCAGATTCTCTAGGACCATTAGTTGTAGAGAATTTGACTATCACAAAGCATCTGTTCGAGTTAGCTCCTGAAAATGTTGAAGAAGGGTTTAGGCCAGTTTGTGCGATTTCACCAGGAGTTATGGGCATTACAGGGATAGAGACGAGTGATATCATCGATGGCATCGTGAAAAAGGCGAATCCAGATTTCGTTATAGCGATTGATGCTTTAGCATCTCGTTCGATCGAAAGGGTGAATGCTACGATTCAAGTTTCAAATACAGGTATCCATCCGGGGTCTGGGGTTGGAAACAAACGTAAAGAACTTAGTAAAGAAACGTTAGGGATTCCAGTTATCTCTATCGGAATCCCTACGGTAGTTGATGCGGCTACGATCACCAGTGATACGATTGATTTTATTCTAAAGCACTTTGGACGTGAGATGAATGAGAAGGATAAACCTTCTAAATCACTTTTACCAGCGGGTATGACGTTCGGGGAAAAGAAAGTCCTTACAGATGATGATCTACCTGACGAGAGTCATCGTAAATCGTTCTTAGGAATCGTTGGTGTCTTAGAAGAAGATGAAAAGCTGCGATTGATCCGAGAAGTGCTAGCTCCTATTGGTCATAACTTGATGGTTACACCGAAAGAGGTGGATGTGTTTATTGAAGATATGGCTAATGTTTTGGCGAACGGTTTGAACACAGCTCTTCATGGCGGCATCGATCAAGGAAATACTTCTTCTTACACACATTAAGTTGTAGTCATGTTTGGACAAGCTTGTGCATAAATTTAAATCGTATATCCCCGCGTGGAGGAATGATCATGACAAAATTTATGTTAAAGTGTTTCGGACTAGTAACTATTCTTTTATTTGGGGTTTTATTTGGTATTCAAAAAGCACAGGTTGAGATGGATGATCTAAAAGGCTCTTCACAAGAAAGTGTTGAGTCTATCACCAGTCCTGGGATCAAACAAGAAGAAACGGAAAAGAACCCTGCTTCAATTACAAGTCATGACATCAAGTCGAAACAAGAAAAGTTAAATAAAATAGATTCGTTCAATGTATTTTCAGCTCTTGGACAAAGACTTACATCTTGGATCTCTTCAGCTTTTGGTGTCATGATCTCTATATTTGGTGTTATTATTAGTGAGATGTTAGCTGTATTCTCACCCTAGAACCATAAAGGATATTATCCTTTCGTGGTTCTTTTTATTTAGGTGACATCCAGCCAAGAATTTAAGAATGAATGAATTTAAGAATTTAATAACATGAACAGAACGAAAAACTAGTAAAGAAGTTACTGCTGACTTAAAACATAGTTTCACCCTATTTTTTAGGTTGTGATTGAAACGGATACTTTGTATTGCTATAATCAAAGCTAGTGACTTTTCCTAAAATTGTAGGAGTGAACGTATAATGAACAGAGAAGAAAAATTAAAAAGACAAGCTAAAATTAGGAATTTCTCCATAATTGCTCATATTGATCATGGAAAATCCACTTTAGCGGACAGAATTTTGGAAGAAACGAGTGCACTAACACAGCGTGAGATGAAAGAGCAGCTGTTAGACTCGATGGATCTTGAACGCGAACGTGGAATAACGATTAAATTAAATGCTGTTCAGCTGCAATATAAAGCTAAAGACGGTGAAATTTATACGTTCCACTTAATTGATACCCCAGGACACGTAGATTTTACATACGAAGTGTCTAGAAGCTTAGCAGCCTGTGAGGGAGCATTGCTTATCGTAGATGCTGCTCAAGGCATCGAAGCACAGACGCTCGCGAACGTGTATCTGGCATTAGAGAACGACCTAGAGATCCTGCCGGTTATCAACAAGATTGATCTTCCGAGTGCAGAGCCTGAACGAGTGCGTCAGGAGATCGAGGATGTTATCGGGTTGGATGCTTCAGAGGCAGTACTTGCTTCAGCAAAAGCAGGTATTGGTATTCAAGATATTCTAGAACAGATCGTAGCAAAAGTTCCGGCACCACCTGGAGATCCAGAAGGACCGCTTAAAGCGCTTATCTTCGACTCTCTTTATGATCCTTATCGAGGGGTCGTTACGTATATTCGTGTGGCAGAAGGAACGGTTAAAGTCGGCGATAAGATTAAGATGATGGCGACAGGGAAAGAATTTGAAGTACTTGAACTTGGGGTGTTTACGCCTAAAGCCGTTCAAAAAGACTTCTTAACGGTTGGAGATGTAGGTTTCCTAACAGCTTCGATCAAAAATGTTGGAGACACACAAGTCGGTGATACGATAACGAGTTCCGTTAAAGGTGCATCTGAGCCTCTACCTGGTTATAGAAAGATGAACCCGATGGTATACTGTGGCCTATATCCAGTAGACACAGCGAAATATAACGATCTTCGCGAAGCGTTAGAACGATTAGTGTTAAATGATTCTGCTCTTCAATATGAGCCTGAAACCTCTCAAGCGCTTGGTTTTGGTTTCCGTTGCGGATTTTTAGGCCTGCTTCACATGGAGATCATTCAAGAGCGTATCGAGCGAGAGTTTAATATTGACTTAATCGCTACAGCTCCGAGTGTTATCTACAATGTTACGATGACAGATGGAGAAAAAATCGTTGTTGATAACCCAGCGAACATGCCAGAAGCACAGAAGATATCTGTTGTGGAAGAACCGTATGTTAAAGCATCTATCATGACACCGAACGATTATGTTGGTACGATTATGGAAATCTGTCAGAAGAAACGCGGTATCTTCATGACGATGGATTATTTAGAAAACAACCGAGTAAATGTTCTTTATGAGATTCCGCTTTCTGAGATCGTGTATGATTTCTTTGATCAGTTAAAATCAAGCACGAAGGGTTACGCATCTCTAGACTACGAATTGATTGGCTATAAGCCATCTAAACTGGTTAAAATGGAAATATTACTAAATAATGAGAAGATCGACGCATTATCGGTAATCGTTCATAAAGATTTTGCATATGAGCGTGGAAAAGTAGTCGTTGAAAAGTTGAAAGAGCTTATTCCTCGTCAACAGTTCGAAGTGCCGATCCAAGCGGCAATCGGACAAAAGATCGTGGCACGTTCAAACATTAAAGCATTACGTAAGAACGTTTTGGCTAAATGTTACGGTGGAGACATCTCACGTAAGCGTAAGCTTTTAGATAAGCAAAAAGAAGGTAAGAAGCGTATGAAGACGATCGGTAGAGTAGACGTTCCTCAAGAAGCGTTCATGGCCGTTCTTCGTATGGATGATACAAATAACAACAAATAAAAGAACTTAAGACCGCGAAGGCAATTCTAGCGGTCTTTCCTAATTTATGAGACAAAAAGGCGGTGAACATCTTGCTTAAAGCTGCATATCTGCATATTCCATTCTGTGTTCAAATTTGTCATTATTGTGATTTTAACAAGATATTTATTCATCAGCAGCCAGTGGATGAATATTTACAATCTATGAAAAAAGAGATGGTCCATACAACGTCCAGGTTCAAGGATTATGAGATGGAAACCATCTTCGTAGGTGGTGGAACGCCAACCTCTTTGAGCGAAAAACAGCTGCAAACGTTTTTGAGTGATGTGAATGAAGTGCTTGGTAACAGATTCCTAAAAGAATTCACTGTTGAAGCGAATCCAGAGCAGACTACTAAAGAAAAAATTGCCGTGTTAAAAGACAATGGAGTTAACAGGCTGAGTGTTGGTGTTCAAGCTTTTCAATCTTCTTTGTTAAAAAAATTAGGAAGAACACATACCAAAGAAGATATCTATTCTACGGTTGCAGAAGCAAAAAAAGCGGGTATCGATAACATGTCGATCGACCTCATGTTTGGGCTGCCAGGCCAAACGATGGATATGTTTAAGGAATCGGTAGATGAAGCATTAGCATTAGATGTTCCTCACATTTCTTCTTATTCGCTGCAGATTGAAAAGAAAACCGTTTTTTATAACTTGGCTCAAAAAGGCAAGCTGATTCTTCCAGAGCAAGAGCTTGAAGCTGCGATGTATGATTATTTGATTGAGGCTCTTGATAAAAAAGGATTCAAACAATATGAGATCAGCAATTTTGCAATTCCGGGGTTTGAGAGCAAGCATAATCTCCAATACTGGAACAATAACGAATATTTCGGCATAGGTGCTGGAGCTCATAGTTACGTAGAAGGTACAAGAAGAAGAAATGCAGGTCCATTAAAACAATATATGAATTTAGTCGAGGAACATGGTTTTCCGTATATCGAAGAACATCAAGTTCCACTATCTGAAAAGATGGAAGAAGAAATGTTCATGGGACTTCGTAAACAGGAAGGTGTTTCTGATGCTACTTTTATGAGTCGATATGGCAGATCCATGTTTGATATATATAAAGAACCTATTCAAAGACTCATTCAAAAGGGTTGGCTACAACAGAGAGAAGACACTCTTCTTTTAACGAAGGATGGAAGACCTTTAGGCAACGAAGTCTTCCAAGAATTTATTGGTGTAGTTTTAGATTGACAACGGAGAGTACCTTTTGGTAACTTATATTATAGATTTAGCACTCGCTCTTCAAGAGTGCTAACAAGTGGGGTGATGGTATGTTAACGGAACGACAACTCTTTATTCTTCGTGTTTTAATAGATGACTATATTAAGCATGTTGAGCCCGTAGGTTCCCGTACGATCTCTAAACGAGAGGACATTACCTACAGTCCAGCAACGATTCGAAACGAACTTGCGGACTTGGAGGATCTTGGATTTCTAGAGAAAACCCATACATCATCTGGTAGAATACCATCTGAAAAAGGATATCGATTTTACGTGGACCACCTGCTTCCTTCTCTTTCTATGAAAGAAAGAGAGATCGGTCATTCAGAACTTCTATTTACAGAAAAGGTCCAGGAAGCAGAGGCATTATTTGATCAATCAGCTAAGATTCTATCAGATTTGACAAACTACACATCTGTTGTGTTAGGACCTAACGCATTAGATATGAAGTTAAAGCACATGCAGATTATTCCGATCTCTTCCCAAGTTGCCGTTGCGATCTTTGTGACGAACACGGGGCATGTTGAGAACAGACAGATCGTGCTGCCTGATACGATTGAACCTTCAGAACTAGAAAAGCTTGTGAATATTCTAAACGAAAGACTTGCAGGTGTTCGATTGATAGAATTGAACACACGTATACAAAAAGAACTTTCGGCGGTGTTTAAAAAGCACCTTAAAGATTATCAGAACATGGGTGTTTTTTTAGATCAGCTTCTTCTATGGAGCAAGAAGGAAAAGCTTTTTTATGGCGGGAAGACAAATATGCTTTCTCAGCCGGAATTTAGAGATTTAGATAAAGTTAGACCGCTTCTAGATTTTTTAGAAACGCGTGATTTAATGGAAAAGCTCGTGTCATCTACAGAAAAAGGGCTTACTATAAGGATCGGAACGGAAAATGAGCATGAAGCGATGAAAAACTGTAGTGTGATCAATGCCTCTTACACGATGCATGGTAAACATATAGGTACGATCTCATTAATCGGTCCAACCAGAATGGAATATCAAAAGGTCATCTCTTTACTAGATTCATTATCAAAGGAAATGACGAACCGATTAAACGATTTTTCAAATTAGTGGATTACTTTAGGGAGGTGAAAGCATGAACAAAGAGGACATCACTCAAGATCAATCACAAACTGATGTGAATGAAGAAGTAACAGAAACTGAAGAAGTAGTTGTTGAAGAAGTCGAATCTACTACAGAAGAACCTCTAACTGAAGAGCAGCAACTTATTTCAGAGCTAGAAACAAAGCTTGAGGAAGCCAGCCAAAAGAATCTTCGCCTTCAAGCGGACTATGATAATTTCCGCCGTAGAACGAGAGAAGAACAGGCAGCTAGCCTTAAATATAAATCTCAAAGTCTTCTTGAACAGTTATTACCTGCACTCGATAACTTTGAGCGTGCTTTGAAGACAGAAGCTACAAACGAGCAGACCAAAACCCTTATTCAAGGAATGGAAATGGTTTATCGTCAACTAGCAGATGCACTGAAACAAGAAGGGCTGACAGAAATTCCGTCAGTCGGTCAAACATTTGACCCCAACCTGCATCAAGCAGTTATGCAAGTGGAGGATTCTGAAGCGGAGTCTAATACAGTAATTGAAGAACTGCAAAAAGGTTATATGTTAAAAGATCGAGTTATTCGACCAGCAATGGTTAAAGTAAACGCGTAGATAAAACTACATATGAATGATGGAGGGAAAAAACATGAGTAAAATCATCGGTATTGACTTAGGTACAACAAACTCTTGTGTAGCTGTTATGGAAGGTGGAGAAGCGGTAGTTATTCCAAACCCGGAAGGTAACCGTACGACACCATCTGTTGTAGCGTTCAAAGATGGAGACCGTTCTGTTGGAGAGGTAGCAAAGCGCCAAGCTGTAACGAACCCGAACACGATTATGTCGATCAAACGTTACATCGGAACAGATCACAAAGAAACAGTTGAAGGTAAAGACTATACGCCGCAAGAGATTTCTGCGATCATCTTGCAAAAATTAAAATCTCATGCAGAAGACTATCTTGGAGAAAAAGTTGAAAGAGCGGTAATTACAGTTCCGGCTTATTTCAATGATGCACAGCGTCAAGCTACGAAAGATGCTGGACAGATTGCTGGACTTCAAGTTGAGCGTATTGTGAACGAGCCAACAGCAGCAGCATTGGCTTACGGCCTTGAAAAGGATGAAGACCAAACAATCCTAGTATTTGACCTTGGTGGCGGTACGTTTGACGTATCTATCCTTGAACTAGGTGATGGGTTCTTCGAAGTAAAAGCAACATCTGGTGATAACAAGCTTGGTGGAGATGACTTTGACCAAGTAATCATCGACTATCTAGTAAGCGAATTTAAGAAAGAGAACGGTATCGACCTATCTCAAGATAAGATGGCACTACAACGTCTAAAAGATGCTGCAGAGAAAGCGAAGAAAGATCTTTCAGGTGTAACAACTACACAGATTTCATTACCGTTTATCACTGCTGATGCTTCTGGACCTAAGCACTTAGAGTTAAACTTATCCCGTGCGAAATTCGAAGACCTTTCTTCAGACTTAGTTGAGCGTACGATGGGACCTACTCGTCAAGCTCTTAATGATGCTGGAATGTCACCTTCTGACCTTGATAAAGTTATTCTTGTTGGTGGATCGACTCGTATCCCAGCTGTACAAGAAGCAATCAAGAAATTTACAGGTAAAGAGCCGCATAAAGGAGTAAACCCTGACGAAGTTGTTGCACTTGGTGCTGCAATTCAAGGTGGAGTACTTGCTGGAGATGTGAAAGATGTTGTTCTTCTTGATGTAACACCACTTTCATTAGGTATTGAAACGATGGGCGGCGTGTTTACTCGATTGATCGATCGTAACACGACGATTCCAACTTCAAAATCTCAAACGTTCTCAACGGCTGCTGATAACCAAACATCTGTTGATATCCATGTTCTTCAAGGAGAGCGTGAAATGGCAGCGCACAATAAAACACTTGGAAGATTCCAATTATCTGAGATCCCACCAGCACCACGTGGAGTGCCTCAAATCGAAGTTAGCTTTGACATCGATGCGAACGGTATCGTAAACGTACGTGCAAAAGATCTAGGAACGAACAAAGAGCAATCCATCACGATTAAATCTTCTACAGGACTTTCTGATGAAGAGATCGATCGCATGGTAAAAGATGCTGAAGAAAATGCAGAAGCAGATAAAAAGAAACGTGAAGAGATCGACACTAGAAACGAAGCGGATCAGCTTGTGTTCACAGTGGATAAGACGTTGAAAGACCTTGAAGGTAAAGTAGACGAAGCTGAAGTGAAAAAAGCTGAAGAAGCTAAAGAGAGCTTGAAAAAGGCTCTTGAAGGTGACGATATCGAAGCGATCAAGAAAGAAAAAGAAGCTTTGAGCGAAATCGTTCAACAACTTTCTGTAAAACTTTATGAGCAAGCAGCTCAACAAGCTCAAGCTCAACAAGGCGATGCAGAAGGACAATCAACAAAGAACGATGACAACATCGTTGACGCTGATTATGAAGAAGTAAACGACGACAAAAAGTAACACTTAGCAGATAAAAGTCAAAGTCAGGTCATCTTGACTTTGACTTTTTTTCTGAGTTGACTTTTGAGTTGATTTGGCTTAAGACCGTAACAAAACCTTTGCAGTTTTCGTCTTGAGTCAGGTGGTATTCAATGGTAAGATAACTTTTATGTGAGAAATCGGGAGTGTCCTATATGAGTAAACGAGATTATTACGAAGTACTTGGATTAGATAAAAATGCCTCAAACGATGAGGTGAAAAAAGCATACCGTAAACTTGCCAGAAAGTATCACCCAGATGTTAATAAAGAGGCAGATGCGGAAAATAAATTTAAAGAAGTAAAAGATGCATATGAAACATTGAGTGACCCTCAAAAGAAAGCTCATTATGATCAATTTGGCCATACAGATCCTAACCAAGGTTTCGGTGGCGGCGGAGCGGGCTTTGATGGCTTTGGCGATATTTTTGATATGTTCTTTGGTGGAGGCGGAGGACGTAGAAACCCAAACGGTCCTCGTCAAGGAAACGATCTTCAGTATGGACTTAGACTATCTTTTGAAGAGGCGGTTTTCGGTAAAGAAACCGAGATACAGATCCCTACAGAAGAATCATGTGAAACATGTCATGGTTCCGGTGCTAAACCAGGAACAAAGCCTGAAACGTGTTCACATTGTAACGGAAGCGGTCAGCTCAACGTTGAACAGAACACACCGTTTGGCCGTATTGTAAATCGTCGAGTATGTAACCACTGTAGTGGAAAAGGTAAAATCGTAAAAGAAAAATGTAAGACGTGTCATGGAAATGGGAAAGTGCGCAAGAACAAGAAAATTTCTGTTAAAGTGCCAGCTGGTGTAGATAACGGTCAGCAAATCCGTATGTCTGGACACGGCGAAGCAGGTGTGAACGGTGGCCCTGCAGGTGATCTTTATGTGGTGTTCCAAGTAGCGGATCACGAGTTCTTTGAGCGTGATGGAGATGATATCCTTTGTGAGATGCCGTTAACGTTCTCGCAAGCAGCGCTTGGTGATGAGATTGAAGTTCCAACATTGTACGGTAAAGTTAAGCTGAAGATTCCAGCAGGTACTCAGACAGGAACTCATTTCCGTTTAAGAGGAAAAGGTGTTAAGAATGTTCATGGAAGAGGTCAAGGTGACCAGCATATCCAAATCAAAGTTATAACACCGAAAAACCTTACAGAAAAACAAAAACAGCTTCTTCGCGACTTCTCAGAAATCAGCGGAAGCATGCCAGACGAACAACAAGATGGATTCTTCGACAAAGTAAAACGAGCATTTAAAGGCGAGTAAAATAAGTTGTTCCTACATGCATTAAATAAGCTTTCATAATTCTCTTTCTAAAGCCTGTTGTTTTGTATGTATTAACATCTTTAGCAGGTTGATTGTAACGGAAGGTGGCGAGACTCCTGCGGGACTGGCGGTCAGGTGAGACCTTTAACGGCGCAAAGCGGCAAAGGGCTCACCGCCTGCCCCGCGGAAAGCGAGCCACATGGAGTGGAAATCAACCACTCACAAGAGCAACAAAGTAATAACCTATAAATATGTTCTAAAAGCCAAACTAACAAACGGAGTTGATATGATGAAATGGTCAGAGATTAGCATCCACACTACTCAGGAAGCTGTTGAACCAGTATCAAATATTTTACATGAGGCGGGAGCTAGCGGAGTTGTGATTGAGGATGTAGATGACCTCTCTAAAGAGCGTCAATCCGTATTTGGCGAAATCTATCAGCTTAACCCTTCTGATTATCCTTCTGAAGGGGTAATTTTAAAAGCTTACTTACCCGTTAACAGTTTTTTAGGTGAAACGGTTGAAGAGATCAAACAAGCGATCACAAATCTTGTGAAATACGATATTGATATCGGAGCAAACACGATTTCCATCTCAGAAGTAAATGAGGAAGAATGGGCAACTGCTTGGAAAAAGTATTATAAACCGGTAAAGATCTCAAAGCGGATCACGATCACTCCTACATGGGAAGATTATAAACCTGTACATTCTGATGAACTTATTATTGAGCTTGATCCAGGTATGGCTTTTGGTACAGGAACACACCCAACAACAGTCATGAGTTTGCAAGCTATTGAAAAATATATAGCTGAAGGGGATTCTGTCATTGATGTAGGAACAGGCTCTGGTGTATTGAGCATTGCATCAGCTATGTTAGGTGCCAATAAAGTTGAGGCGTATGACCTGGATGAAGTTGCAGTGAATTCTGCACGACTTAATGTAAAGCTGAACAAAGTGAACCAAAAAGTGCATGTTGATCAGAATGATCTTTTAAAGGGGATTGAAGGTCCAGTTGATCTTGTAGTAGGGAATCTCTTAGCAGAAATTATACTCTTGTTTGTTGAAGATACAGCTAAAGTATTGAAGCCAGGTGGTTATTTTATTACGTCTGGGATCATCCAAGGCAAAAAGCGCGATGTAAAAGCTAAATTGGAAGAGCATGGATTTACGATCGTAGAAGTATTAGAAATGGAAGATTGGGTTGCGATCGTTGCTCAAAATAAGAAATAGGATAGGACGTGCATTTCATGCAAAGGTACTTTGTTTCATCAGAAAACTGGAAAGATGCCTCTGTTACGATTACAGGGGATGATGCCAAGCACATCTTAAAGGTGATGAGGATGCAAGTAGGAGACAATTTCATCTGCTGTGATAACAAAGGTCGTACATCTTTGTGTGAGATCATAGAGGTTGACGGTAATGAAGTAGAGACGAAGATTGTGAATGATATCGAAACAGTAGTTGAGCTTCCTGTCTCTGTTACCATTGCTCAAGGATTGCCAAAAGGGGATAAGTTAGAGTATATCATTCAAAAAGGCACTGAACTCGGGGCTTTCTCCTTTTTTCCATTTGCGGCTGACCGTTCTGTAGTAAAATGGGATGACAAAAAAGCGGTGAAGAAAAAAGAAAGACTTGAGAAAATTGCAAAAGAAGCAGCAGAGCAATCACATAGAAACCGGGTTCCAGACATTTTGAATCCTGGTTCTTTTTCTGATTTGCTAAAAATGGCAGAACAGTATAAGATAAAAATCGTTGCGTTTGAAGAAGAAGCTAAACAGAACGAAATTTCTAATTTTGCTTCTGCTTTACGCACAGCTGAAATAGGAGACTCAATTCTATGTGTGATCGGTCCAGAAGGCGGCATCAGTGAGAAAGAAGCAGCCTCTCTTAATGATCATGGATTTTTATTGTGTGGACTGGGTCCAAGAATCTTAAGGACTGAAACAGCACCATTGTACTTGTTATCAGCTATTTCTTATCATTTTGAACTAAAGGGGTGATCTATATGCCATCCGTTGCATTTCATACATTAGGTTGTAAAGTGAATCATTACGAGACTGAAGCAATCTGGCAGCTTTTCCAAGCTGAAGGATATGAACGTACAGATTTTGATAGTACAGCTGACGTCTATGTAATCAATACATGTACCGTAACGAATACGGGAGATAAAAAGAGCAGACAAGTTATTCGAAGAGCTATCCGGAAAAATCCGGACGCTGTTATCTGTGTAACAGGTTGTTATGCTCAAACATCGCCAGCAGAGATTATGGCGATTCCTGGAGTAGACGTTGTTGTAGGTACACAAGACCGTTCTAAGATGCTGACTTACATTCAACAATATAAAGAAGAACGTATGCCTATTAATGGTGTGTCGAACATCATGAAAGCACGTGTATATGAGGAATTAGATGTTCCTGCATTTACCGATCGAACACGAGCATCGCTTAAGATACAAGAAGGGTGCAACAATTTTTGCACGTTCTGTATTATTCCTTGGGCAAGAGGCCTTCTTCGCTCTCGTAAACCTGAAGATGTACTTTCTCAAGCTCAACAGCTTGTAGACTCTGGTTACAAAGAGATCGTTCTAACGGGCATTCATACTGCTGGGTACGGAGAAGATATGAAAGACTACTCTTTTGCGAAGTTGTTAGATGATCTTGATAAGAACATCTCTGGTTTAAAACGAATCCGTATCTCATCCATTGAGGCTAGTCAGATCTCAGATGAAGTGATTGAAGTTATGGGTAGATCAGACAAAGTAGTTCCTCATCTGCACATACCCCTACAATCAGGATCTAATACCGTGCTTCAACGAATGAGACGAAAATATTCAATGGAAATGTTCGGTGAAAGATTGGATCGACTAAAAGAAGCACTTCCAGGACTTGCGATTACATCTGATGTAATTGTTGGTTTTCCAGGTGAGACTGAGGAAGAGTTCATGGAGACGTATCGTTTCATAGAGAAACATAAATTTATGGAACTTCATGTGTTCCCTTACTCCAAACGGACTGGTACACCAGCTGCTAAGATGGAGGATCAAGTTCCAGAGGATATTAAAAACGAACGCGTCCATAAGCTTATAGCTCTATCTGATCAACTAGCCAAAGAATACGCATCCGACTATGAAGATACAGTTGTGGAAGTCATTCCTGAAGAGGCGTTTAAAGAAGATCCTACGAACAAACTATATGTAGGGTATACACCGAACTATCTTAAAGTTTTGTTTGAAGGAAACGACGAGATGATAGGTAAATTGGTTAAAGTGAAAATTACTGAAGCTGGGTATCCTTATAATAAAGGTGTATTTGTAAAACAAGAAATGGAAGAAATCCTAAAGCAAGCTGTTTCAAGCTAACATCCTGGAGTTCTAACCAGGATGTTTTTTATTGATAACTGAGGACTTAGCGATTTATTGCACCTCACCGTAAATATTTTTAAGATGCTCGATTTATGTCGAAAAATTTGTTATGATACAAACGGTGTTTAATTTTTTTATTTAGAAAGGGTTTGTTGAAATGAGCAATTTAAACGTTGCAAGAATGATCGATCACACAGCATTAAAAGCTGAAACTTCAAAGAAAGAAATCTTAACTCTTTGTGAGGAAGCTAAAAAATATAATTTCTTTTCTGTATGTGTTAATCCAACTTGGGTTTATACTGCATTCGAACAACTAAAGGATTCAGATGTAGCAGTTTGTACGGTAATTGGTTTCCCGTTAGGTGCAAACACTCCGGAAGTAAAAGCGTTCGAAACGAAGAATGCAATTGAAAACGGTGCAACTGAGGTAGATATGGTAATCAACATCGGTGCACTAAAAGATGGAAACTACGAGCTAGTAGAACAAGATGTTCGTGCAGTTGTTGAAGCAGCTAAAGGCAAAGCTTTAACAAAAGCGATCATTGAAACTTCTCTTCTTACAAACGAAGAAAAAGTTAAAGCTTGTGAGATCGCTGTTAAAGCAGGTATCGATTTCGTTAAAACTTCAACAGGATTCTCTACTGGTGGAGCAACTGTAGAAGATATTAAATTAATGCGTGAAACAGTTGGTCCAAACATCGGTGTCAAAGCATCTGGTGCAGTACGTGACCGTGAGACTGCTTTAGCTATGATCGAAGCAGGTGCTACACGTATTGGAGCAAGTGCTGGAATCGCGATTGTTGAAGGCGGAACATCTACTTCAGATTATTAATTTTTATTTTTAAGTCATTTACCTTATCTCCTAAGACCAACTTGTTTAAATTAAGTTGACCGTACTGCAAGGATATATTATAATGGCAAAAGATATGTGACGCATCTTTACTTTATGTAAGGGTGGTCTGGAGGGAGGGAAATACAAATGGCAGAAACACGTATTCGCAAGAATGAATCCATTGATGATGCTCTTCGTCGTTTTAAAAGATCCGTTTCCAAAGATGGAACATTGGCTGAAGTTAAAAAGCGCAAGCATTATGAAAAGCCAAGCGTAAAGCGTAAGAAGAAGGCTGAGGCAGCAAGAAAGCGTAAGTTCTAAGCGGGGTGTAAGTTAGTAATATGAGTCTTCTTAATGATTTAAACCAAGATATGAAACAAGCGATGAAGGACAAGAACAAGCAGAAACTTTCTGTAATTCGCATGCTTAAGGCATCACTTCAAAATGAAGCCATCAAGCAGGGACGTGAATTAAACGAGGAAGAAGAGCTTACCGTTCTTGTACGCGAAATGAAACAAAGAAAAGACTCCCTCCAAGAATTCGAAAAAGCTGGCCGCGATGATTTAGTCGCTGGACTTCAAGATGAAATCGCTGTTCTTACACCATATTTACCAAAACAGCTGACTGAAGAAGAACTTCAAGAAATTGTTGCTCAAACGATTTCTGAGATAGGTGCTGCTTCTAAAGCTGATATGGGTAAAGTTATGGGGGCTCTTATGCCTAAAGTTAAAGGGAAAGCCGATGGCGGACTCGTTAACCGTATTGTTCAGCAACAATTATCATAATTGAAATGACAAACGCTCTGTATTTATACAGAGCGTTTTCTTATTTTTTGAAACTTTTTTCCACAAATTAACGTAAAATAAAGTGGAGGGGGTGTTAGTTTGTGAAAAGGGTTCGATTGTTCATCTATATGCTTTGTCTGATTTGGGGTATTTATGGTGTGCTTTCAACTTCACTCGTCTTTTCAGCAGGTAAAGGTAAGACAGTTACGTTCATACCTGTAGAACATGAAGTTGAAAGAGGCCTTGAAGCATTCTTAGATCGAAGTATTCATAAGGCAGAGAAAGATGGAACGGATCATATCGTTCTAGAGATCTATACTCCTGGTGGCCGAGTAGATGCTGCACTACATATCGCAAAAGTCATGAGAGAAACAGAAATTCCAATCACAGCGTATGTGGTGAAAAACGCTTTCTCAGCAGGAGCGTATATCGCTTTAAATGCAGACGAGATTGTTATGAAACCATCTACAACGATTGGATCTGCCGCAGTGATCGACAGTCAAGGAAATACCGCTGGACAAAAAGCTGAGTCTGCATGGAAAGCAGAAATGCTAGCAGCAGCAGAGTTGAATGAAAGAACTCCCATATATGCTGAGGCGATGGTAGACCCAGACGTTGAGATTCCTGAACTCGGTTTAGAAAAAGGTGAGTTGCTTACGCTAACAGCCAGTGAGGCATTGAAAGTGGGCTACGCAGAAAAAATTGCAGAAGATCGTCAAGAACTGCTAGCACATCTGAACATGGAAGATGCAAAAATTTTAGAGTCAAATCCAACTTTCGCCGATAAGATCGCGCGTTTTGTAACTAACCCTGTTGTAGTCCCTATTCTCTTATCATTAGGAAGCTTAGGTCTTGTATTAGAGCTTTATACACCTGGCTTTGGAATTGCAGGGTCTATCGGAGCTTTATCATTACTGCTGTTTTTTTACGGTCATATGATAGCCGGTCTAGCCGGATGGGAAGCAATCATTTTATTTGGTGTTGGTCTTATCTTGCTGATTCTAGAGTTGTTTCTGCCTGGTGGTATAATCGGTATACTGGGGGTGTTGGCAGTGTTAACAGGATTGATCATGGCGGGTGGTTCTTTAACAGGAATTTTGATCGCCATAGCAATTGCCATTGTTGTTACGATTATCGGATCGTATTTCTTCTTACGATCATTTGGTTATAACGGTTCATTAAAGAAACTCGTCCTATTTGATTCCACGAGCTCTGAAAAGGGTTATCTATCTCATAATGAGCGGAAAGATCTAACAGGCAGGATCGGCGTCACTGCTACAACACTGCGACCTTCTGGAAGTTTAAAACTTGATGATGAGTTCATAGATGTAGTGACAGAAGGATCGTATATTGAAAAAGGAACCCCTGTAAAGATTATTAAAGCCTCAGGTGGACGTGTTGTAGTGAGAGAAATAGAAAATAATGAATAGAAAAAGAATGGAGAGTGTGTAGATGTTAGAATTCGGATCGATCGCCAGCATTGTAGTCATCGGATTGATTGTAATCGCTCTAGCTGTGTTATTTACGTTTGTACCGGTTATGTTATGGATTTCTGCATTAGCAGCAGGGGTAAGAGTGGGAATCTTTACATTAGTTGGGATGAGGTTAAGAAGAGTTATCCCGAACCGTGTAATTAATCCGCTAATTAAAGCTGTAAAAGCGGGACTTGATTTAAGTACGAACCAGCTCGAAAGTCACTATCTAGCTGGGGGGAATGTTGACAGAGTAGTAAATGCGTTGATTGCAGCACATCGTGCAAATATTGAACTAAGCTTTGAACGTGCAGCAGCGATTGATCTTGCGGGACGTGATGTACTCGAAGCTGTTCAGATGAGTGTTAACCCTAAAGTGATAGAAACACCTTTTATTGCCGGTGTAGCATTAGACGGGATTGAAGTAAAAGCAAAAGCAAGAATTACTGTACGTGCAAATATAGATCGTCTAGTAGGTGGAGCAGGTGAAGAAACGATAATCGCCCGTGTTGGGGAAGGAATCGTTAGTACGATTGGTTCTTCGGCAACACATAAGAAAGTGCTTGAGAATCCAGATTTAATCTCACAGACGGTATTATCAAAAGGGCTAGATGCTGGTACGGCGTTTGAGATTCTGTCCATCGATATTGCAGACATTGATATTGGGAAGAATATTGGTGCAGAACTTCAAACAGATCAAGCGATGGCCGACAAGAATATCGCTCAGGCAAAAGCAGAAGAAAGACGTGCGATGGCTGTTGCAAAAGAACAAGAAATGAAAGCAAGAGTCCAAGAGATGAGAGCGAAAGTTGTAGAAGCGGAAGCAGAAGTGCCGATGGCATTAGCAGAAGCTCTTCGTTCTGGAAACATGGGTTTTATGGATTATATGAACATGAAGAACATTATGGCAGACACTACGATGCGTGAATCGATCAGTAAATCATCAAACCCTGATAAAGAGAATGATGATAAAGGACGGAAGTTGTAAGTATGAACATTATAGAAGCGATTATTGAACTCCTACTAGCTAATATCGCTTTTGTTATTCTAATTGCAGGCGGCATATATAGTGTCTTTAAACGCCAAAAAGAAATGAAAGAAACGAAACGCTCTGAGCCAAATCGACGTAAAGCAGAAGCACCAAGACCAACAGTTTCACCTTTTGGTTTGCCTGCTGAACCCCGAGTTAAAGAAGTTAAAGAAGCGATTGATATCCAAAAGGAAAAAATCAATCATAAAGTATACGAACAACCTTCATATACACGTGAAGTGAATAAGGCGCGAACAGAAAAAGTCTCTAACCGATATCAAGATAAAGAAGATCAAATTATGAACGATTTTAAGATAGATCAAAAAGAATTACAAAAAGCGATCATATGGTCAGAGATCCTTTCTAAACCTAAAGCGCTGCAAAAGCGGTCTTAACATGAGGTAACTTGTAATAAGAGTGATAGTTTCCCCCCTTCTCTCATAAAAATGGAGAGAGGGGGTTTTTTTATGGGCAAATTGCGGCAGCAAGTAAACAGATGGATGATGCAGAACCTTGAGCTACCAGCAGATGTAGTGATGGATTTACCCCGGATCACGATGATTGGACAACTGCACATCTATATTGAGAACCATAGAGGAGTTAAGGCTTTCTCGAATGAACAGCTCACACTCAAACTAAAACAAGGTGTGCTTCATATAAAAGGAAGTGAGTTTGTTATTAAAACGATCTTGCCTGAAGAAATCTTGTTAGAAGGTACGATATCTTCAGTCGACTTTGAAAACGAATAATTATCTCAGGTAACAGGGAGGGACAAGATGAAAACCAAATGGAACCATTTGAAAGGGTATGTAAGGGTAGAAATTATTGGACAAGATTCTAGTTCGTTTATCAATACGTGCATTCAATCTGGTATTAGCCTATGGGATATCCAGCCTCTTGACGACAACCGTGCACTCGTCTCTATATCTGTTT
This sequence comes from Fictibacillus sp. 18YEL24, assembly GCF_015903855.1. GTDB lineage: Bacteria > Bacillota > Bacilli > Bacillales > Fictibacillaceae > Fictibacillus > Fictibacillus phosphorivorans_C. The sequence continues at coordinate 947,929 of NZ_JACZDT010000001.1, read as the reverse complement.
CAGATATACAAAGAGCGAGAAGTATATTAAAAGAAAATAAGTTGAAGATCAGGATTAAAGAGAAGAAGGGGACACCGTTTCTTCTCAAGAGAATGTGGAAGAGAAACGGTTTTATCCTCGGGATGCTGTCGTTTATTTGTCTTTTATTTTTATTATCTAACATGATTTGGAATATTAATGTTACGGGGGCAAATCCTAAGACGGAATACGAGTTAAGAAAAGCCGCTGTAGAACTTGGAGTAACTAAAGGGAAATTCATCTTCTTGCTGCCGAATGTTAGAGAGATACAGCGTGATCTTACAGAGAAGATGGATAACGTTACATGGATCGGTGTAACTCAGCATGGTACTTCATACCGATTTGAGGTCGTTGAAAAAGAGATTCCAGAAGCGAAGCAGGTTACAGGACCGAGACATCTTGTGGCTACTAAAGAAGCTGTTATTCACTCTGTATTCGTCGAAAAAGGACAACCTATTGTAGGAGTTAACGACTATGTTAAAAAAGGATCGCTGCTAGTCTCAGGACTGATCGGAAAAGAAAAAAAGCCTCAGCTAGTAAGTGCGAAAGGTGAAATTTGGGGAGAAGTTTGGTACCAAACTGAAGTTGAGGTCCCGTTAAACACTTCTTTTCAAACATATACCGGTAAATCTAAAAATAGGCATTATGTTTCACTTTTTGGTTTAAATGTTCCTGTCTATGGATTTTCAGAAGGAGAATTTAAGGATAAAACGGAAACACTAAATGAATCACCTCTTTATCTAGCTAAATGGAAAATGCCGTTTTCTTATATAAAGAAAGAGATCAGAGAAACGGATGGAGTGAAACGTTCTTATAGTAAAGCTGAGGCAATAGAAGTAGGAAAAAAGATGGCAAAGAAAGAACTTTCAAAAAAATTGCCCCATGATGCAAAAATTAATGGTGAAAAAGTTTGGCAACAAAACGTCTCGAATGGTAAAGTTAAACTAACGATGCTCTACCAAGTAATTGAAAATATTGCATCTGCACAACCTATACCTATCCAACAAGGAGAATGAGTAGTTTGTCAGAAACGAAAAGACTTAATTCATTACAACTCGAAAATACGACAGAAGCAGCTTCACTCTTTGGGCCTAACGATGCCTTCTTAAAGGTGATTGAAGACAAGCTTAACGTAAGTATAGTCACCAGAGGAGAAGACATTTTAGTATCAGGTGAACTGAACAAAGCAGAAATGGTTGAAGAAACTTTGTTTGTCTTGTTGAAATTGGTACGAAAGGGTATCAAGATCTCAGAAAGAGACATTGTTTATGCTGTTCAGCTTGCAGAAAAAAATATGCTTGATGAATTAAGTGAACTTTATGAAGAAGATATTGCTGTTACTGCAAAAGGAAAACCTATTCGTGTAAAAACCCTCGGTCAGCGTCATTATGTTCAGTCCATGAGAAAGCGCGATCTTGTTTTTGGTATCGGTCCTGCTGGTACAGGGAAAACCTATCTTGCGGTAGTTATGGCAGTCAACGCATTAAAAGAAGGTAAGATGAAAAAGATCGTGCTGACCCGTCCTGCGGTTGAAGCAGGTGAGAGTTTAGGATTTCTTCCAGGTGATCTGAAAGAAAAAGTAGATCCTTATCTGCGTCCCCTCTATGATGCTCTTCATGACCTTCTCGGAGCGGAACATACCGAGAGGCTAATCGAGCGTGGCACGATTGAAATCGCTCCACTGGCGTACATGAGAGGCCGTACGCTTGATGAAAGCTTTGTCATTTTAGATGAGGCTCAAAACACTACACCAGAACAGATGAAGATGTTTATAACGCGTCTTGGTTTTGGATCGAAGATGGTCATAACAGGTGATCTTACACAAATAGATCTTCCTCGTGGAAAAGAATCGGGATTAAAAGTTACTGAAAAAAGGCTTGAAAGCGTTAAAGGCATCGATTTTATATACTTAAAACAACTTGATGTGGTTCGTCATCCACTTGTTCAGCGAATTATTGAAGCATATGAAACATACGAAGATTAAGGACTCCAAGCATTTTGGAGTCTTTTTTTGTCTTAAAGGATGTTCTCTTGTCCTATTTTGTATGTATGGCGGGATTTAGTGGCAAATTGAATAAATAAGCAATTAATTAAGCTATTCTTTTTGAGAAGTACCATAATTGACCAACTTTTGCTAAGATTAGAATAAGATGTACAAGTTTAAGGAGTGGTAGCGTTTGGCCAATTTCAGGCATCTTTTGTCTAATTACTTTCGTTTGAGTGTAGCAACAGTATCCTTTATCGTTATGGGAATCATTTTGTTTTCCTTGTTAGTCAGCAACGTAACTCCTAATGTAGTGGATGTGAATGTTTATGAGCGTTCACCACGGGACATACAATCACCAATCACGATCCCGTTAGAAGATCAGACAGAAGCCAGGAAGAAGCTCGCTGAAGAGAGTATTAAGAATGAGTATACGTTTAATAAAGACCTCGCCTTAGTACAGGCAGAAGCCTTAAAAGATTTATTAGATATCGTAATAACGATTACCGAATCTGAAGAGAAGAAGAAAAAGGAAGATGAGGCTACCCTTACTTTAGAACAAAAAGTTATTCAATTAAAAGACTCGATCAATAAGTCGGATATTTCTGATGAAACATATATCGCACTTGCTGAAGCAAGTAAAGCAGAATTAAATAATGTGAAAAATTTAGCTCCTGATGTAGTAAATAAAGTCTTATCTGAGCCCGTAATGGTTGAAGAAGTGGAAGAAGCGAGAAGTGAAGCTATTCAGCTGATACGTGATAACAACCTCCCCTATTCTCTTCGAAATGCAACAGAGGAGATCACAAGAAGCTTTATCATCGCCAACAGAACGTTGGATACAGAGAAAACACGTCAAAAACGTAAAGAAGCGAGCGACAAAGTAGAAGAAGTTGTGATCAGGGAAGGAGAAGTCCTCGTGAAAAGCGGGGCAGTTATTACGCCTGAGATCTTTGATAGACTCAAAAAAGTCGGACTATTAGATCAGGAAATGAAAACGTATCCGTATTACGGATTATTCCTTTTTGTGCTGATCGTTATGGCGGGTTTATATTATTTTATGAAAGAAGAGCGTGAGAAAGAGCATTTTCGAAAATATGTAACCATCTATGCTTTATTATTTACTTTGACACTCGTAGTGATGAAAGTGTTGAGTGTTAGTACAGAACTTGGTCTTATGAGTCTCATGTATGCTGTCCCTGTTGCGGCAGGTGCGATGATGATCAAGATGTTGTTCAATGAAGAGCTTGCAGTTGTATCCACAATTATCTTTGCCTTTAGTGCAGCACTGATCTTTAATGAACAAACAGCTGGAAACTTTAACTTTATCATGAGTATGTATGTCTTGTTTAACGGTATGTCAGGAATCGTGTTTTTAGGAAAAACTCAACAGCGATCTAAAATCTTGCAAGCTGGATTTTTCGTATCTTTTATAGCCATCCTAACAGTAGCGAGTGTGCTATTGCTGCAAAACGGAAAATTCACATCTCTGCAGATTGGATTAGACCTTGGCTGTGCAGCCATTTCAGGTTTTATTTCAGCTGTTTTAACACTAGGGCTTCTGCCGGTCATAGAATCGTCGTTTAACATCTTATCTGTGACAAAGTTAATAGAGCTCTCGAATCCTAACCACCCAATTTTAAGAAAAGTACTCATGGAAGCGCCAGGGACGTATCATCATAGCATCATGGTCGCCAACCTTTCAGAAGCAGCATGCGAGTCTATAGGGGCTAATGGTTTACTAGCTAGGGTAGGATCTTATTACCACGATGTAGGAAAAACGAAAAGACCGCATTTTTTTATTGAAAATCAGATGAATATGGACAATCCGCATGATAAGATAGCACCACAGCTAAGTAAGACCATCATCACAGCGCACCCATATGACGGAGCGGACATGCTCCGTGCAGAAAAGATTCCGAAAGAGATTATTGATATTGCTGAACAGCATCACGGAACGACTCTGTTAAAATTTTTCTATCATAAAGCAGCTCAACTTACTGATAAGGAAGTAGCAGAGTCGGACTTTAGATATCCTGGCCCGAAAGCTCAAACGAAAGAAGTTGCGATCATCGGGATCTCTGATGCTGTAGAAGCAGCCGTTCGATCGCTTTCGAAACCAACACCAGTTAAAATCGACGGGATCATTCGCAAAATTATTAACGACAGGCTAGAAGATGGGCAGTTCGATGAATGTGATATCACGCTAAAAGAATTAGATATAGTTGCAAAAACACTTACAGAAACGTTAAAAGGAATTTTTCATTCCAGAATTGAGTATCCAGAAGAAACAAAAAAGGTGGAGAAACAATGATGCTACATGTTGAATATTTAAACGAGATCGATGAAAACAGTACTGATTTTCAAGAGTTATTAAGCAATGTTCTTGAGAAAGCAGCAGAGATGGAGAAAACAGGTCAAGCGGAAGTATCAATCACTATCGTATCAAAAGAACGAATTCAGGAGATCAACAAGGAATACAGACAAAAAGATAGTGTAACAGATGTTATTTCCTTTGCTATGGAAGAAATGGGTGAAGATGAGACAGAGATCATCGGAGGAGAAGAGACAAGGTTCTTAGGCGATATCATCATCTGTCTAGATGTTGCGAAAGAGCAAGCGGAAGAGTACGGACATTCATTAGAGAGAGAAATGGGCTTTCTTGCGGTTCACGGCTTCTTGCATTTATTAGGCTATGACCATATGAACGATGAAGATGAAAAAAGAATGTTTGGAAGACAAGAAGAAATTTTGGAGCAATATGGTCTGAAAAGATGATCCATTGGAAAAAGTTATTTTCAAGTTTTGTTTTTGCATTTACAGGAATTATCTCAACGTTTAAATCAGAACAAAATTTTAAGATCCATACTTTTATAAGTGTAATCGTGATTATTTTCGCGGTTGCACTTGATTTTTCTAAAGAAAGATTCGTCCTTTTATTTATTGTAATCGGAATCGTTCTATCACTCGAACTTGTAAACACGGCGATTGAGAGTGCGATCGATCTTATAACAGAGAAGAAACATCCACTCGCGAAGAAGGCGAAAGATGCCGCTGCAGGTGCAGTTTTGGTTTTTTCAATGTTTGCTGTTATAATCGGTATACTGCTATTTATTGAACCGCTGATAAATAGTATGTAGCTATTTTTGTTAAGAAGGTGAAAGAGTAATGAATAAAGAACAATTGATGGAACAAGCGAAAATCGCACGTGAAAAGGCTTACGTACCATACTCTAAGTTTCAAGTAGGTGCAGCTCTTCTAACGGCTGATGGTAAAGTATATAACGGAGCGAATATTGAGAACGCTGCGTATAGCTTAACGTGTTGTGCTGAACGTACGGCATTATTTAAAGCGTATACAGAAGGTGACACAAAGTTCAGTGCAATCGCTGTTGTAGCAGATACAAAGCGTCCTGTACCTCCTTGTGGGGCATGCCGACAAGTTATCTCTGAATTATGTCCGCCAGAGATGCCAGTTTATCTAACAAACCTTAAAGGTGATGTACAAGAGATCTTAGTAAAAGATTTATTACCTGGTGCTTTTTCGCCGGAGGATCTAAATGACTAAAGAAGGCTATAAATCAGGTTTTGTAACGATTATCGGCAGACCTAACGTAGGTAAATCCACTCTTTTAAACAAAGTGATCGGACAAAAAATCGCCATAATGAGTGACAAGCCTCAAACAACAAGAAATAAGATACAAGCGGTTTATACAACAGATGAGTCTCAAGTTATCTTTATTGATACACCTGGTATTCATAAACCGAAGCACAAGCTAGGCGATTTTATGACTAGAACTGCACAGCAGACGTTAAACGAAGTCGATCTTATCCTATTCGTTATTAATGCAGAAGAAGGATATGGACGAGGTGATCAGTTCATTATAGACAGACTTCAAAACGTGAAAAATCCTGTCTTTTTAGTCGTAAACAAAATCGATAAAGTACATCCTGATCAATTGTTGCCGTTGATCGATATGTATAGAAATAAGTTAGACGTTGCTGAAGTCGTGCCAATTTCCGCTCTTAATGGAAATAATGTGGATACACTTCTTGAACAGATCGTTTCCTACATGGAAGAAGGGCCGCAATTCTACCCTGAAGACCAAGTAACCGATCATCCAGAGCGATTTATAACGGCAGAATTGATCCGCGAGAAAGTTCTACATCTTACTCGTGAAGAAATTCCTCATTCCGTAGCCGTAATCATTGAAGAGATGAAAGAACGGGAAGAAAAGAACGTCGTTTTTGTTAACGCAACGATCATCGTAGAACGTTCGTCTCAAAAAGGAATCATCATCGGTAAACAAGGAAAGATGCTAAAAGAAGTCGGAAAAAGAGCAAGAGCAGACATTGAAACTCTCTTAGGATCGCGTGTCTTTTTAGAATTGTACGTAAAAGTACAAAACGACTGGAGAAACCGCCAAAAGCAGCTAACCGAGTTCGGTTTTAATGAGGATGAGTATTAAACAGCAGTTACTTTAAATGGGTTTGTAGTTCGTCTTTGAATAGTTGTTTGGAGTGAAAGGTGCAAGACTCCTGGGGGATGAGTGTGACAGGTGAGACACCTTAGGGCGCAAAGCGTCAAGGTGGCTCACCGCACGCCCCCCGGAAAGCGAGTACCTGAAACGGAAAACAACCACTTACAAGAATGACCCACTGCGAAAACTCAAAAGTATAAAACTGTTAAAATTTCCTTGACATGAAATAAACAATTAAGGTGAACCTAGTTATTACAGGAGAAAAACAAATAGAAAGGTGTGTCCAAACATGAAAGAATTTACTTGGAAAGTATTCTGTGAGACGGGCAGTATTGATACCTATTTGTTATACAAAGAGCTAGACCATGAAATAACAGCACTATCAGCAGTTATTCCTTATGATGAGTCTCTTGAGGAACCTCCATTTCATTAATAAGTAACTACGGTGCCTTCTTAGATTTGAGAGGGTGGTGATTTACCTTGCTTTATAAAGTTGAAGGAATCGTCATTAAAACCGTTCCGTATGGTGAATCCAATACGATCATCACTTTGTATACAAAAGAATTTGGGAAAGTCGGCGTAATGGCAAGAGGAGCCAAAAAGCCCAAAAGCCGCTTTACTTCCATTACGCAACTTTTTACATACGGAATTTTTGTTTTTCAAAAAGGCCGAGGACTCGGAACTTTACAGCAAGGCGAAGCGCTTTCTTCTTTTAGAAAAATAAGAGAAGATCTCGTGAAAACCGCTTATGCCGCTTATCTAGTAGAACTATTAGACAGAAACACTTCTGAGGATGATCTTAAACCGGATCTTTTCGGATGGATCAAACAATCCTTAGAATATATCAATCATGGGATAGATCCCGAGGTCATAACCTTTCTATTCGAACTAAAAATAATGAAAACATCCGGAATCGTACCTGAGTTGAGTAAATGTGTTTCATGTCACTCAACAGAAGGCGATTTTTCTTTCTCGATTAGAGAAGGTGGTTTCCTTTGTGAGAGGTGTTCATACAAAGATCCTTATAGAATGCGGATCTCACGGGGCGCAGTAAAACTGCTTCATATGTTCTATCACCTTGATCTTGCACGACTTGGAAACGTTTCTTTAAAAAAAGAAACTAAAAGAGAGCTTCGAATGTTGTTTGACGCCTACATGGACGAATATTCAGGAGTGTTTTTAAAATCAAAGAAGTTTCTGAAACAATTAGATGATTTATCGTGAAAAACTGTGAAGCTTTTATTCTTTACAGTTTTTTTAGTTCGCTTTCTCACATGAATAGGTTATAATAATGAGAATAAGTATAACACATTGGATGCGGCAAAAGGTGGTGTACACGATCGAACTTAATAAGAGGCAGCAAAAAATCATTGAAATTGTTAAAGATAATGGGCCTATTACAGGTGAACAAATCGCAGATCAACTTGATCTTACAAGAGCTACACTCAGACCCGATCTTGCCATTCTAACGATGGCAGGTTATTTAGATGCTAGACCAAGAGTTGGTTATTTTTATACAGGGAAGACAGGGTCGCAGCTTCTAACGGAAAAAATAAAAAAGATTAAAGTTGCGGAATTCACATCGATGCCTGTTGTCGTTCAAGATTCAGCGACGGTATACGAAGCTATATGTACGATGTTCTTGGAGGATGTTGGTACTTTATTTATCATTAATAAGAACGGACATCTTGCTGGCGTAGCTTCACGAAAAGATTTATTAAGAGCAAGCATGGGGAAACAAGAGATCAACAGTATCCCAATTAACATTATTATGACAAGAATGCCTAATATCACATATTGTTTTAAAGAGGATTATCTCTTAGATATCGCACACATCTTGATCAGAAAACAGATTGATTGTCTTCCAGTCGTAAAACGCTCAGATGATGAGAGTGGTTTCGATGTAGTCGGTAGGATTACGAAGACGAATATCACAAAGGCATTTGTGGAATTAGCACATGATGAATTACTATAATTGAATGGGGAGGCCAACATGACAGGACGTCCTATCGTATATGTCGTTTCCGATTCAGTCGGAGAAACGGCAGAGTTGGTTGTTAAAGCGGCGGCGAGCCAATTTAATTCAAATGGAATAGAGATTAAGAGAGTTCCATATGTGGAAGATAAAGAGACGATTGATGAAGTCATCTCATTAGCGAAGGATCACAACGGGATTATCGCATTTACTCTTGTCGTGCCTGAAATAAGCGAGTACGTTGCTAAGCAGGCTGCGTTGCACAACATACCTACAGTGGACATTATGGGTCCAATTATGAATCAGCTGCAATCTCGGCTAAATCAAGTTCCAAGATATGAACCCGGAGTCGTGCATAAGCTTGATGATGATTACTTTCGAAAAGTTGAAGCTATTGAGTTTGCCGTGAAATATGACGATGGCAGAGATCCTAGAGGAATATTAAAAGCGGATGTTGTACTAATCGGTGTATCAAGAACTTCAAAAACACCACTTTCACAATACTTAGCACATAAACGTTTAAAGGTTGCGAATGTACCTATTGTTCCGGAAGTAGAACCGCCCGAAGAATTGTTTAAAGTTTCACCTAATAAATGCTTCGGTCTTAAGATAACCCCTGAGAAATTAAACGATATTCGTAGAGAACGTTTAAAGGCGCTTGGTTTAAATTCTGAAGCGAACTACGCAAACATGGAGAGAATCAAGCACGAGCTCGTCTACTTTAACAAAATCGTTGATCAGATCGGATGCAGAGTGGTTGAAGTCTCAAATAAAGCTGTCGAAGAATCAGCTAACGTGATCTACAATTTGTTTCAAGGAAAGTCATATAAATAAAGCGCAAATGATTGCGCTTTTTTATTTTCATCATTTTACTGGTAAAAAGGAGAGAGTTTTATTATAATATTACATTGTGATTAAATTTTATAAGTTTGTCCAAAATAGTGATAAATTGAGGATGCTAATTTAAGGCAAATGCTCTTATATGAAGGAGAATCACTGTAAAAGTAGAACATAAGAATATGGAAAAATTAATTGGTAATGTATTTGTAGATGCAGATGCTTGTCCTGTTGTGATAAAGGAAGAAATTTTTAAGTTCTCCAAAATGTTTGATTTTGAACCCATATTTGTTACATCATACGCTCACGCGAGTAACACGGACCAGCCTGGCCGTTGGATATTGGTCGATGCAAGTCCTGAAGAGGTTGATCTTTACATACATAATCATTCTAAAAAAAATGATCTTGTTGTGACTCAAGATCACGCCCTCGCGAGCCTTCTTCTTTCAAAAGGGGTTTACGTCATCACCCCTAGAGGGAAACAGTTTCAAGAGAATGAAATGGAACGAGTGCTTCATGAACGTTATATGTCTGCAAAAGCTAGGCGTTCAGGCAAGCATTCAAAAGGACCTGCTAAATTTAAAAAAGAGGACACAGAAAGATTCTGCACAGTTTTTTGCGAAATCCTGTCGAATGTTGAAGGAAAATAGAATTGTGCCACGAATATATATCTAGTGTCTAAAAGAAACAGAGATTCTGTGGTGGTTATATGGAACGTATACCTGAGGACTTAATAGAGAAGGTCAGGTCATCAAGCGATATTGTTGACGTGATCAGCGATTATGTTCCTCTTAAGAAACAAGGCAGAAATTATTTTGGCCTATGTCCTTTTCATGGGGAAAAATCGCCATCCTTTTCTGTCTCACCTGAAAAACAAATTTACCATTGTTTCGGTTGTGGAGCAGGAGGCAATGTTTTTTCTTTTTTGATGAACATTGAAGGATACTCTTTTATTGAAGCTGTAACGCAGCTTGGGAAAAAAAGTGACATCGAACTTCCTCAAATTCATCAGCAAAACTTCTCTGAAAAAAGCTCTGACGAGAAAAAGGCGATGACTGAGATTCATGAGTTGTTGGCTAAATTGTATCATCACTGCTTACTTCACACAAAACAGGGAAGGCCGGCGTTAGAATATTTGGAGAAGAGGGGATTCACTAGAGAATCCATAGAGCGGTACCAAATTGGTTATGCCCCAGATTCTTGGGAGACCGCATCACAATTTCTCCAAAAAAGAGGAATGGACCTACACATCGCTGAAAAAGTTGGGTTGATCGGAAAGAGACAATCTGATGGAAAACCGTATGATCGATTTAGAAATCGAGTCATGTTTCCGATTTGGGATCGTACAGGTGCAGTGGTCGCTTTTGGTGGCCGGGTTTTAGACGGGAAGGACGAGCCGAAGTACCTTAATAGTCCAGAGTCTAAGATCTTCCAAAAAGGAAGAACTCTTTATGGTTTAAACCTTGCACGTGCAGAGATGAGGCAGAAACAACATGCTGTCATTTTTGAAGGGTATGTAGATACAATTGCAGCTTTTAGAGCAGGAGTTACAAATGGTGTTGCTTCATTAGGTACTTCGTTAACGGAAGATCATGCAGCCATTTTGAAACGAAATGTTCAATCTGTCACAATCTGCTATGACTCTGACCGAGCTGGCGTGGAAGCAGCGTTTCGAGCTTCAGAAATTTTAACAAAACAAGGCTGTACCGTGAAAATTTCACAGATGCCTGATGGAATGGACCCCGATGACTATATTTCGAAATTTGGAAACGATTCGTTTTTAAAAGATATAATAGGGGCTAGCCTAACTGTGATGGCATTTAAAATACAATATTACAGACGCGGGAAAAACCTTCGAGATGAAGGAGAACGGATGATCTATATCGAAGAGATTATTCAAGAAATTGCGCGTCTGCCAAAAGCGGTTGAACGAGATCATTATCTCCGCCAGATCGCTTCTGAATTTAATCTTTCATTGGATGCTCTAAAACAACAGCAGACACAGACTACAAAGCAACTGCAAAGGTCTAAGGATAACGCCCCTAAAAAGCGGGATAATAATTTTAGAATACAAACACTTTTGCAAAAGTCATTGTTGCCGAGAAATCTGAATGCTGAACGTATTGTCCTTGCTCATATGTTAAAAAGTGAGGAAGCCGCTTTTTTAATTCAAGAAAAGTTGGATTCAGGCTTTAATGTTGAAGAGCATAATGCGATTGCTGCATACTTATATGCCTTTTATGAAGAAGGAAATAAACCCAATGTAGGGTTGTTCATGCAGCGTATCGACGATGACAAATTAAGGAAATTAGCTTCGGAATTGGCGATGCTTACAATCAGTGAAGAGCTGAATGAAATAGAGCTCGCGGATTATATTCGTATTATTTCTAGCTATCCTTTATTGCGGGAGATACAAGAAAAAGAAAAACAGCAAGAAGACGCAATAAGAAGGAATGAAATAAAACTGGCAGCCCAAATTGCCCAAGAAATTATGAGAATGAAAAGATCTCTTAAATAATCGGGATGTAGGATGGTTGAAGTTTTGGAAGGAGGGGATCGAATGGCTGAAAAACCAAACCGTCAAGGTACGGAAGGCGAATTAACCATCGATCAAGTTAAAGAACAATTAGTTGAGGCCGGTAAAAAGCGAGGACGGCTAACATATACTGAAATCACAAGTAAGCTGGCACCTTTTGAACAGGATTCTGATCAAATGGACGAGTTCTATTCATACCTTGAAGAACAAGGTGTTGAAGTTGCTGAAGCGTCTGAAGATGCAGAAGACGAAGAGGACCCTAAGTTCGAAATGGAAAAAGAGGAAGAAGAATTCGATCTTAATGACTTGAGCGTACCACCAGGTGTTAAGATCAACGATCCAGTCCGTATGTACTTAAAAGAAATCGGACGTGTAGACTTACTTTCAGCAGACGAAGAGATCGAACTAGCTAAACGTATTGAGAACGGTGATGAAGAAGCCAAACGCCGTCTTGCAGAAGCTAACTTACGACTTGTTGTAAGTATTGCCAAGCGTTATGTTGGTCGTGGAATGCTGTTCCTTGATCTTATCCAAGAAGGTAACATGGGATTGATCAAAGCTGTTGAAAAGTTCGACTATGACAAAGGATTTAAATTTAGTACGTATGCAACATGGTGGATTCGTCAAGCGATCACGCGTGCGATTGCTGACCAAGCTCGTACGATCCGTATCCCGGTGCATATGGTTGAGACGATCAACAAACTGATTCGTGTTCAACGTCAGTTACTTCAAGATCTTGGGCGTGAACCATCACCAGAAGAAATCGGTGCTGAGATGGAACTAACTCCTGAAAAAGTGCGTGAGATTCTCAAGATCGCTCAGGAGCCAGTCTCTTTAGAAACACCTATCGGTGAAGAAGACGATTCTCATCTTGGTGATTTTATTGAAGATCAGGATGCATTAGCTCCTTCAGAAGCTGCGGCTTATGAGTTATTGAAAGAGCAGCTTGAAGATGTTTTAGATACCTTAACGGATCGTGAAGAAAACGTTCTTCGTCTTCGTTTCGGACTTGACGACGGACGTACTCGTACCCTTGAAGAAGTAGGTAAAGTGTTTGGCGTAACGCGTGAACGTATCCGTCAGATCGAAGCTAAAGCACTCCGTAAACTCCGCCATCCAAGCAGAAGTAAACGATTAAAAGACTTTTTAGAGTAGAAAGTTTGCCCAATTCTGGGCAAGCTTTTTTTATTTCTTTCATTTTACTTATTATTCCACCTCAATGCAAACTCATCAAAAACTCATTATCTCATACAATTTCCTGCATAATTCTTTTTGTTGCTTGCTTATTCTTCTGTATATTAAATTAAAAATTCTTTAAATCTTGTAAAAATTCAGCCTTTATATCTATAATAAATATGTAAGCGCATACAAATAAAAGCGTAAATTTATTAAAGGGTGGGATGCAACCATGAATTTTACATTAACAGAAGAGCAGTTGATGATTCAAAAAATGATGAGAGAATTTGCAGATGAAGTGGTAGCTCCGGGAGCTGAAGCAAGAGATAAAAATAAAGAATTCCCGGTAGAGATTTTTCAAAAGCTATCTAAATTAGGAATGATGGGTCTGCCTTTTCCAGAAGAATATGGTGGAGGCGGAGCTGATACTATAAGTTTTGCCATTGCTGTAGAAGAACTGAGCCGCGCTTGTGGATCTACTGGAATTACATATTCTGCACATGTATCTTTAGGTGGAGCTCCCTTAAACCTATTTGGCACGCACGAACAAAAAGAAAAATATCTGACCCCAATCTGTACAGGTGAATCTCTGGGAGCTTTCGGATTAACAGAACCTAATGCAGGCTCTGATGCAGGTGGTACGGAAACAACGGCGAAAGCGGAAAATGGTGAGTGGGTGATTAATGGCTCAAAATGTTATATCACGAACGCGAGCTATGCCAAGCACTTAGCGTTAACTGCTATTACAAATAGAAATGGTAACGATAAAGAAATCTCTGCGATTATTGTACCAACAGATGCTAAAGGATTCCGTGTTATCGATAATTACGAGAAAATGGGTCTTCACTCTTCAAACACCACTGAACTTTTTATGGAAGATGTGAGAGTACCTGGAGAAAACCTTTTAGGAAAGCGCGGAGACGGCTTTAAACAGTTCCTGGTGACCTTGGATGGAGGAAGAATAGGTATTGGTGCGATGGCAGTAGGAATTGCACAGGCGGCCTATGAGAAGGCTCTAACATATGCAAAAGAGCGGAAACAATTCGGAAGATCTATTTCGAAATTCCAAGCGATCCAATTTAAGTTGGCCGATATGGCGATGAAGATCGAATTGGCTAGATTAATGGTATATAAAGCAGCATGGCTAAAAGATCAAGGTAAGAAGTTCTCAAAAGAAGCCTCGATGGCAAAATTATATGCATCTGAAGCATGTATGCAGATCTGTTCTGAATCGGTTCAAATACATGGCGGTAATGGCTATATGAGGGATTACCATGTAGAACGTTATTTCAGAGATGCTAAACTTCTTGAGATTGGAGAAGGTACATCAGAGATTCAGCGTATCGTTATTGCAAGAGAGATCGGCTGCTAACAATCGTTAAAAGACCAAGTGATGGGGTGAATTATGGCTGAACTAATGAAAGTAACTGTAGGGGATTGTTTAAGAAAACAAGCGTTGAAACTTAAGGATCAAGAAGCTATGGTTTACAGCAAACTAGGAATTCGCTATACCTATCAAGAATTTTATGAATTAACGACTAAAGTTGCCAAAGGTCTGATGGCAATGGGAATAGAAAAAGGAGATCATATAGCTGTTTGGGCCACAAATGTACCCGAATGGCTGTTGCTCCAATTCGGGTCAGCTAGAGCTGGAGCCGTTTTAGTCACGGTCAATACGAATTATCAATCTTCTGAATTAGATTATTTATTGAAGCAGTCTGATGCAAAAGCTTTATTCTTTATCGAACAATTCCGTACTACTTCATACAAAGATATGGTAGATTCTGTTAAAGACAGGTTAACGGAATTTCCTGTATTGAAACATTTCGTTCAACTAGATGCTGAATCTTCATCTTATGAAACATTCTCAGATATGTTGAAAGCTGGGAACGTCGTATCTGATGAAGAACTTCAAAGAAGAGAATCATCTCTTCATTGCGATGATGTGATCAACATGCAATACACTTCTGGAACGACAGGGTTTCCGAAAGGGGTCATGTTGACGCATTACAATATTGTTAATAATGCGAGACAGATCGCAGATAGTATGAACTTAACAAGTGCAGATCGATTGTGCATTCCTGTTCCTTTCTTTCATTGTTTTGGCTGTGTTTTAGGGACCCTTGCTGCCGTTTCAGTCGGAGCTACGATGGTGCCGATCGTCCAATTTGATCCTCAAGAAGTTTTAGAAACGGTTCAAAACGAAAAGTGTACAGGGTTGCATGGAGTTCCTACAATGTTCATCGCGGAATTGAATCTTCCTGATTTTGATTCTTATGACTTGCAAACACTTCGAACAGGAATCATGGCAGGATCACCTTGTCCGATAGAAGTGATGAAGAAAGTGATCGAAAAGATGGGAATGTCAGAGATCACGATCGCATATGGCCAGACAGAATCTTCTCCTGTTATCACTCAAACGAGACAGATGACCCGATCGAGCGCAGAGTTGAAACAGTTGGAAAGAAGCATTCTCAAGTAGAAGCAAAAGTGGTCGACCCGATAACGAATAAAGAAGTGAGTCCTGGTGAACAAGGAGAACTTTGTACACGAGGTTATCATGTTATGAAGGGCTATTACAAGATGCCTGAAGCGACGAACGAAGCGATTGATTCAGATGGATGGCTTCATACTGGAGACCTAGCTACTGTAGATAAAGAAGGCTATTTTAAAATCACAGGTCGTTTGAAAGATATGATCATCCGTGGCGGTGAGAACGTATATCCGAGAGAGGTTGAAGAATTCCTCTATTCACATCCTTCTATCCTTGATGTACAAGTGATCGGTGTCCCGGATAAAAAATTTGGAGAAAAAGTAGCGGCATGCATCCAAATAAAAGAAGGTCATTCACTTTCTGAAAATGAATTGAAGGCTTATTGTAAAGGAAAAATCTCGCACTTTAAGATTCCAGAATATTATCTCTTTCTTGATCAGTATCCGATGACTGCTTCTGGAAAAGTACAGAAATTTAAGCTTCGAGAACAAGCGATAGAGGCACTTTCAGTTATACATGAATAGCCACCAGTAGTGTGGCTTTTTTCTTTTTTGTACCTCTTCATTTAAAGTGAATGACTGAATCTACAAAAGTTAGGTAAAAAAGTTTAAAAAGTTAATGCTGTGACAAAACTGGGAAAAATAGAGTTTGTACTTCCCAAGTAAACGCTTTTACAGTACAATAGGTTATGGATTGTTTACTATACATATTAAGTTTATCAAGATCACAACACATGTAGTGTACAGACGAAGGAGGAATTTGCATGAAACGTAATCCACTCATTCCTTTTGCCATTATTGGAGTTATTGGAATTGTTCTTATGCTTACAATGGGCGGATATGGTATCAACAAAATTCATACGGCTAGTGAAAATAAAGAAAAGGCTGCTATGGATCCGGAAGCTATTTTTAAACAAAACTGTTCTTCTTGTCATGGACAAAACCTTGAAGGTGCATCTGGACCAGCACTTGATAAGATTGGTGGCAAGTATAAGCCGGAAGAAATTGCTGATATTATCAAAAACGGTAAACCAGGTGGAATGCCAGCTGGTGTCGTAAAAGGTGAAGAAGCTAAAATACTAGTTGATTGGTTAGCAGAAAAAAAATAAAATAAGAAGAGCTTCTTGTTATTTATAACAAGAAGCTCTTTTCTTTGTATGATCAGATCGTAAATGCGTACTTTTTCTAAAAGTTATATGTCTTTCTAGCTTTTTTTACAAAAAATGATCGAACGTGTGAATACTAAAACTAACAAACTAATTGAAACGGTGATGAAAAAATGAATTCAGAAAAATTATCAAATCGACTCGAGCGAGTTGCTTCATACGTACCTGAAAACACAATTTTGGCAGATATCGGATCTGACCACGCTTATCTACCCTGTTATCTCGGGCTAAAAAAGGGAATAAAAAAAGGAATCGCAGGTGAGATTACACAAGGTCCTTACTTATCCGCTAAGGAGCAGGTGAAATTAGACAAACTAAACGATGTGATCGAAGTTAGAAAAGGTGATGGACTTTCAGTACTTAAACCAGACGAAGCAGAAGTAATCACGATTTGCGGCATGGGTGGTTCTTTGATCACATCTATTCTTGAAAAAGGAAAAGATAAGCTTGGACGAGCACGTCGTCTAATTCTCCAACCTAACGTTGGGTCAAAAACAGTAAGAAAATGGCTATTAAAAGAGAACTGGGTATTGATCGCTGAAGAAATTTTAAAAGAAGATGGCAAGATCTACGAGATTCTTGTCGCCGAACGCACAGGCGATCAACCATATACTGATCATGAAGAAGCGGAATTATTGTTCGGCCCATTCTTATTAAAAAATCAGAACGAAGCGTTTAAAGACAAGTGGGCAGGGGAAGTCAAGCAATGGAAAGCGATTTTGGCTCAAATGGAAAATAGTTCAGGAGTAACTGCAGAGAAAAAAAGAGAAGAATTAAGAAGAAACATAAAATTTGCAGAGGAGTGGATTTCTTGAGTAGATGTGCGAGCGCGCAATATATCATTTCTCTTTTAGAAAGTTTCGCACCTAAAAAGATGGCTATAGAAGGTGACCCTATCGGATTACAAGTAGGTTCATTGAACAAACCCGTAAAAAAGGTGATGATCGCACTTGATGTATTAGAAAGTGTCGTGGATGAAGCGATTGAAGGAAAAGTTGATCTGATCATTGCTCATCATCCTCTGCTATACCGTCCATTGAAAAGAATTGATATCAACACATCAAAAGGTAAGGTTATTGAAAAATTAATCAAGAACGATATAACGGTGTATGCGGCACATACGAACTTAGATGTTACATCGCTAGGGGTTAATGAATGGCTGGCTGATCAATTGCAATTAACGAGCACTGAAGTGTTATCAACAACATATGAAGATAAACTCGTAAAGTTATCTGTGTTTGTACCTCGCACACATGAAGATCAAGTCAGGGTTGCCATCGGTAATGCTGGAGCTGGTCATATCGGAAATTATAGTCACTGTTCGTTCTCAAGTAATGGTATCGGTACATTTACACCATTAGAAGGTACGGAACCTTTTATCGGAAAACAGGGTGAATTGGAGAGAGTAGAAGAAGTCAAAATCGAATCAATCCTGCCAGAATCTATTGTAAAAGTGGTTGTTTCAGCAATGAAAAAAGCACATCCATATGAAGAGGTAGCGTATGACCTCTACCCGCTTTTGAACAAAGGGGAGGAGCTTGGAATTGGAAAGATCGGAAAGCTTCCTAAAGAAATGGACCTTCAGGAATTTGTAGAGCATGTGAAAACCGCTTTTGGAGTATCGCATCTTCGAGTTATTAAAGGTAAAAATTCTATTATTAAAAAAGTTGCCGTCGTAGGCGGTGATGGAAACAAATATATTTATCCAGCTCTTCATAAAGGAGCAGATGTATTAGTTACAGGGGATATCTATTATCACAATGCACATGATGCTCAAGAAGAAGGGCTTACAATCGTAGATGCTGGACATCATATCGAACAGATCATGAAGATTAAGCTCAAGGATATACTTGAAGAGAAACTTATGAATAACAAATATGAGACTGTTGTTGTAGAATCAAATATTAATACAGATCCTTTTACGTTTATGTAGACGGGGATTTTAATTTAAATAAAGTCATAAAAAAACAGCTGGAGTACTCCAGCTGTTTTTTTATGACTTTTTCTCTTTAACTTTAGGAAGAATGCGATTAAGGGTCACTTTACGCTCTTTTTTCCATGTCTCTTCATTTTGGTCATCATAGTTTTTAAGGAAATCGATAACTTCTTTCGTTATTGGTGTTGGTGTAGAAGCACCAGAAGTAATTCCTACCTTCTTTAAGCCTTCTAACCAACTAAGTTTGATTTCAGATACATCAGAGATTCTGTATGCTGTTGTTCCTGCAATCTCTTCTGAAACTTGAGCTAACCGATTTGAGTTATTGCTTCTAGGATCTCCAACTACAAGTACCAGGTCACAATCACCTGCTTGATTTGCAACAGCTTCTTGTCTGACTTGAGTAGCCAAACAGATCTCTTTATGAACTTCAGCAGAAGGATATCTCATAAGCAGTCTCTTAATGAGTTCAGCTACATCCCATTGACTCATCGTCGTTTGATTTGTAATGAGAATCTTTTCACTGTTCACGTTTAGTGAATCTAAATCATCGGTATTTTCAACCAGGTGTACGATATGAGGTGCGATTCCGATCGCTCCTTCTGGTTCAGGGTGACCTTTCTTACCGATGTAGATGATCTCATACCCCTCTTTTTCTTTCTCACGAATAAGGTCATGCGTTTTTGTAACATCAGGACATGTAGCATCAATCTCATATAAGCCTTTTTCATGAGCAATCCGTCTAACTTCTGGGGAAACACCATGAGCGGTATAAATAACTGTGCCTGTTTCAATATTTTTAATGATATCCAGTCTGTTCGCACCATCGAGGGTAATGATACCTTCATCTTCAAAGGCATCTGTCACATGTTTGTTGTGAACGATCATACCTAGTATATAGATGGGTCTAGGCAATGTCGGGTTATTAGCAGCTTGGCGTGCCATGACCATCGCGTCCACTACACCATAACAATATCCTCGTGGAGATATTTTAACGATTTCCATATTGGATCTCTCCTTTATTTCATATAAAAGACAGCACAGAAATCTATGCTGTCTTGGGAGATTTACTTCTGTATGTGTTTATTATAAAGGAGAGACCATAAGAACTCAAACACTATACTCATACATATAGTTTCGGCCCCGATAAGTGGTAGCCCTTAGGTACGTTTGTCTTAGGTGCTGACGGTACAGCTTTTGTAGCATTTGGCGTTTTTTTGATCATTGGCGGTGCCTCGGTCTGCGTGGATGACTTTGTAGACTTTGGTCCAGCCACAACCACCTTTTCTTCTGTTTCTGTTTTTACTTTTTCTTTTTTTTCGTTTTTCTTTATAACGCTTTTCTTAGCATCACTTTTTTCATCCGTAACCTTTGTTTCAGTCGTTTGATCTGTGTTTTCCGGTTTTTCGGAGGTATCTGCCTCAGTATCATTCTCTGCCTTTGAGCTCGATCCGCTTTGGAAATCTTTAAGAGCCGTCATGATGGAAGGCAGATTTCTCATTGCAGGTCCATATTGTTTGATCATAGGTCCCATCGTCTCAGCAACTTTTAAGACCTTTTGCACGTTGTTCAACATCGTAAACACACTTGTTCCACCTGTTATACTTCCACCGCTGCCAATCGTCCCCAAGAATCTGTCAACAGAACCCATCTGACGCGGCATACCATTCATCCCATTCATGTTTTGAAGATATGGATTTACTTGAAAGGGCTGCATAGGATGCTGAGGTTGATTTGGATATCTATAAAAAGGCTGCATAATTCCCCCTCCTTTCCAAAATAATACGCTCATATATAGAATATGAAATAAGAAAAACATGTGTGATATTTATCCCTGTTTTCTTATTAATCTTAAGGATGGTTGGCTTAAATGCAAAACTTACTCTATAATACTAAAAGTGAAGAATTTATATTTGAAAAGAAAAGGTGAGCGTATGAAATCTCCGTTTGAACGGTTAAAAATAAACGAATCGCTCCAGACCGCTTTAAGTGGTATTGGATTTGAAAGACCAACTGATATTCAAGAGCGTGTAATTCCTGGAATAATTAACGGACAAGACATGATCGGACAATCGCAAACAGGTTCAGGAAAGACATTTGCGTTCCTGCTGCCATTGATGCATAGAATAGACATCACAAAAGACGAGGTACAAGCAGTAATTACAGCTCCTACTCGTGAATTAGCACAACAGATCTACAACGAGTTTCTAAAGATCTCTGAGCATATGTCTGAGGATAAGCAAATCCGCGCAAAAGCAATCGTTGGTGGAACGGATCGAAAACGTATGGCTGAAAAACTGAAAACAGTTCCTCAATTAGTGATCGGAACTCCTGGTCGTATTAAAGACTTGGTAAACGCTCAAGAGCTAGTTGTCTTTACAGCGAACATGCTCGTAGTTGATGAAGCCGATCAGATGCTAGATATGGGCTTTATTGAAGATGTAGATCTGATCGCTTCTCGTATGGCCAACGAATTACAAATGATGGTGTTCTCTGCCACTGTTCCAGAAAAACTGCAGCCATTCTTGAAAAAATATATGCAGAACCCTAAGCATGTTCACGTTGAACCACAGCATATTACAGCAAAAGACATCAAGCACGTTCTTATTCAAGCAAAACACAATGACAAACTTCCTACGCTTATCAAAACAGCAAGAAACTATAATCCATATTTTGCGATTATATTTGCTAACACAAAAAAAGCAGTTGATGAGATCGCAGATGCTATGAGTGCTGAAGGAATGAGTGTTGAACGTCTTCATGGTGATATTCCGCCTCGTACAAGAAAAAGCATCATGAAACGTGTTCAGAAAGCGGAGTTTCAGTTCTTAGTAGCAACTGACCTTGCAGCTCGTGGAATTGACATCAAAGGTGTCAGCCACATCATCAACTACGAGTTCCCGAAAGATCTTGATTTCTACATTCATAGAGCAGGAAGAACGGGCCGTGCAGGAATGTCAGGAATCTGTGCATCTCTTTACGAGCAAACAGATCAGCATTCTGTACAAAAGTTAAAAGAGAAAAAAATCATTTTCCACATCGAACAATATAAGAACGGTGAATGGGTACCTGTAAAACCGAGCAAGAAAAGTACGGGTGCAAAAGAGCAGGATGGCGTTTATGTACCAAAACCGCGCAAAGTAAAGCCTGGTTATAAGAAAAAGATGGACGAACAGAAAAAGAAACTAATGAAGAAGAAAAGAAGAAACATCAGATAGTAGGTTAGGGAAGAGGGGAAAATATGATTAAACTAGGATCTCACGTTTCAATGAGCGGTAAAAAAATGCTTCTCGCTGCGAGTGAAGAAGCTGTTTCATATGGTGCCAACACTTTTATGATCTATACAGGTGCACCCCAAAACACGAGACGAAAAAAAATTGAAGACCTTAATATCGAAGCTGGAACGAAACACATGATCGAGAACGGTATCGTTGACATTGTTGTTCACGCACCGTATATCATCAACATCGGGAATGCTGTTAAGCCGGAAACTTTCGAGCTGGGGGTCGATTTCTTAAGAAGAGAGATCGAACGAACTGACGCACTTGGTGCAAAACAGATCGTACTTCATCCAGGAGCACATGTTGGAGAAGGTTCCGAGATCGGAATTAAGAAGATCATCGAGGGGCTTAACGAAGTATTAACGAAAGAGCAGAATGTTCAAATCGCACTAGAGACAATGGCAGGTAAAGGATCTGAATGCGGCAAGACATTTGAAGAACTTGCACAGATTATTGATGGTGTATCGCTTAACGAAAAACTTTCTGTTTGTTTTGATACATGTCATACTCATGATGCAGGTTATGATATCGTTAATGATTTTGATGGAGTAATGAACCAGTTCGATAAGCTGATCGGAATCGATCGTATTAAAGTTTTCCACATCAATGACAGCAAAAATGTAACGGGAGCTGCTAAAGACCGACATGAAAACATTGGCTTTGGACATATTGGCTTCGATGCCTTAAACTACATCGTTCATCACGAGCAATTTAAGGATATCCCAAAAATTCTTGAAACACCTTATGTAGGTACTGATAAAAACAACAAAAGACCTCCATATCAATTAGAGATCGAGATGATCAAAGCAAAAACATTCGATCCAGAACTTCAGAACAAGTTATTGAACGCATAACTATTACACAACTGATTAATGTAAAAAGATAAAGAGCCGCACAGCTGTGCGGCTCTTTTGTGTTACCTATCAATGTACGTTTGGATTAAGTATTGGATATAGTTCGCTTTTTCAGGGCTAACTTCTTTTGCGATGGTAGCAATGATCATCTTACGCTGTGATAGATTCTTGATATCAATTGTCTGCCTTCGCAATATGTTTACGATCTGTACGGCTTCTTTTTGTGAAATGGGAAGCTGATATTGCGCGGCAAGTGAGATCAGTTCGTTCGGACTGATCGAATTAAGTTTCTGATTTACAAAATGAACAATGATTGGATTCATTTAGAAATCCCTCCCGACTTTCTCATTGTATGAGGAAGGAGGGAAGAAAGTGCTAAAAAAAGACTTTGGAATATTGTCCAAAGTCTTTTTGTTTATATTTTTATACAATTGTATGAAGAATAAAATTCATAAAGAATAAAAAGGCGATCACATACATCGGTGCTGTAACCTGTTTTTTCTGTCCGGACATCCATTTAACAAGTGGATATGCGATAAATCCAAATGCAAGACCATCCACGATGCTGTACGTTAAAGGTATGAGCGCAATAATAAGAAATGATGGAAACATCTCTGTAAAATCAGCAAAAGGAATATGCTGAATCTGCTGAACCATCAGACCGCCAATGATAATCAAGATAGGAGCGATAGCCCCATCAGGAATATAGGCTATGAAAGGTGCTGCAAACATGGATAAGAAGAACAATACAGCAACTGTAATACTTGTTATCCCCGTTCTGCCGCCTTCTTGTATTCCAGATGCACTCTCTACCGTGGAGATCGTAGGACTAGTTCCGAATAAACCAGAAACGATTGATGAAGCTGCATTCGCTTGAAAAGCTTTTGGAAACTTTTCTTGATCAGGTAATAAGCCGTATAACAATCCCATGTTCTCAAATGTGATGATCATGGTCAATGAGAACGTTGCGATCCAAAAGGAAAGCTCTGTTATCCCTGAAAAATCAAACGCAAAAAATAATTCACCAAACGGTTTAAAAGAGAATCCATCAGACATACCTTTCACTTCTTGTGTATGGCCCATAAAGAATCCTACAAGAGTGGTCAAAGCAATCCCGATCAGAAAACTTCCTTTTACGTTTTTTAGAAACAGAGCCAGTGTTACCGAAAGGCCGATTACTGTCAGGATTGCGTCGGGACGATCTAAATGTCCTAACTTTACAAAAGTTGCAGAGCTCGCTTCGATGATTCCGCCTTTTTGTAACCCAATAAACGTTAAGAACAAGCCGATTCCTACTGTTATGCTATGTTTCAATGATTGCGGAATACTTTTTGAAAGTATGTCCTTTAAAGGTGTTGAAGCTGCGATTAAAAAGAATATCCCAGACATCACCACAGCAGCAAGAGCTTCTTGCCAGCTTAAATTCATACCTTGCACGATAGTATACGTGAAAAACGCGTTTACCCCCATGCCTGGCGTTAATACGATCGGAGCCTTTGCATACAGCCCCATGATCAGACACCCAACTACAGAAGTAAGGATCGTAGCTAGAACTACTCCCTCATACGGCATACCAGCATCTGCTAATATTAGTGGATTAACGACAATAATATAAGCGATGGTGAAAAATGAGGTGATCCCTGCAAGTACTTCTTTCTTTAGTGAAACTTGATTTTGTTCCATTTGTTCCTTCCTTAAATCTTAAAAACATCCCTCTCCCACCCAGCAGTTTCCTGCCAGAGTTGATTATATAGCAAATGTAGAAATATGGCTAGAAAAAATCGTTTACAATCTTGTGTCCACACTATATAATTTGACTTAAGTAAAAAAGTTGCCTAAAGGAAACATTTACTTCTTCCGAAAATATTCACTTTCCTTCTATTCATTTCATACAATTGTGAAGGGATTATTTTTTTATATTAAAGTTGCGCTTGGGCAAAAAAAGTTACTGAATGAAAAAGGAGGTCTTTTTCAATGAATGAAGCACTAAAGATAGATCACTTGTACGTGTCTTATTTAGGGAACCAAGTAGTTAAAGATATATCATTCTCAGTGAATCAAGGTAGTTTAGTGGGGATCATTGGGCCAAATGGTGCCGGTAAATCGACTATGATGAAAGCTGCTTTACATTTAATACCAAGAGACAAAGGTGATGTAGAGGTATTTGGAGAGCCGCTTAAAAAATGGAGAAAAAGAATCGCATATGTTCCGCAGCGCTCAGATATCGACTGGGATTTTCCGATCACAGTATTTGACGTGGTATTGCTTGGAACATATCCAAAATTGGGATTATTTAAGCGCCCTTCAAAAAGTGATAAAGAATGGGCATATGAGTGTTTGAGAACGGTAGGTATGGAAACGTTCAGTGATCGACAGATCGGTGAACTTTCAGGAGGACAGCAGCAAAGGGTATTCCTTGCAAGAGCATTGGCTCAAAAAGCAGAGTTGTTTTTTCTCGATGAACCTTTCGTGGGGATTGATGTTGCAAGTGAAGAAACGATCATTCATATTTTGAGAGATCTAAAAAAAGAAGGAAAGACCATTCTGGTCGTACATCATGATCTTAGTAAAGCTGAATCCTACTTCGATCATTTGCTGCTATTGAATAAGAATATGATTCATTACGGTGCATCTGAAGAAGTTCTTCAGCCAGAGGTGATCACAAAAGCTTACGCCAACCAGTTCTCATTTCTTCAGCCTAAAGGAGTGAATGTGACATCATGAGTATTTTTGAATTCTTTCAAGCGTTGTTTCAATATGAATTTTTACAAAAAGCGTTATTTACCTCAGTAGTTGTAGGTATTATTTGTGGAATTGTAGGATGTTTCATCATCTTAAGAGGCATGGCTTTAATGGGGGATGCGATCTCTCATGCTGTGTTGCCTGGTGTTGCGATCAGCTATATGTTAGGGATTAACTTTTTCTTTGGAGCTGTTATAACTGGGGTTCTTACTGCGATCGGAATCGGATATGTGAGTCAGAACAGCAGGATCAAACATGATATGGCTATAGGAATCATGTTTACGAGTATGTTTGCTGTAGGAATTGTCATTATAACCATGATGAAAAGCTCTGCCGATCTTTATCATATTCTTTTTGGTAACGTTCTTGCAGTACGAATGAGTGACATGTGGATCACACTTGGAATCGGTGTACTGGTAATTGGGTTAGTTGTTCTATTTTACAAAGAGCTTCTCGTTTCAACCTTCGATCCAACTATGGCACAAAGCTATGGATTGCCTAACAAATGGATTCATTATTGTTTAATGGCCGTTTTAACGATGGTCACAGTTGCATCGCTGCAAACGGTAGGAATCGTTTTAGTAGTTGCGATGCTGATCACACCGGCAGCTACGGCTTATCTATTAACCAACCGATTGTCGGTCATGATCTATCTTTCTGCATTAATAGGTGTCATCTCTTCTGTGTTTGGCTTATATTTCAGCTTTACGTATAATTTGGCATCAGGTGCAACGATCGTATTAGTTTCAGCTTTTCTGTTTGCACTCGCGTTCTTCTTTTCACCATCACAAGGAATCGTTTGGAAAGCGCACAAATCTAGAAAAAACAGGCTAGAACTGTTAGAGAAATAGGGAGGATGATAGAATGTTTAATAAAATAACAAAGCTCTTTTTAGCAGGAACATTATTAGTAGCTGCAGCTGGATGCAGTGCGGGTGGAAATGAATCAGAAAAGGTAGAAGTCGTAGCTACTTATTCTATCATCTATGATTTAGTTAAGAATGTCGGAGGTGACAAGGTAGAAGTTCATAGCTTAGCACCTATTGGTTCGAATCCACATGAATATGATCCGCTTCCAGAAGATGTTTTAAAAACAACGGATGCAGATGCAGTTTTCTATAATGGTTTAAATCTTGAAGAAGGAAATTCATGGTTTGACAAATTGATGAAAACAGCTGATAAAGATGGTAAAGATGCACCTGTTTACCGTGTTAGTGAAGGGGTAGATGCGATCCATCTGGAATCTAAAGGTCTTGAAAAACAATATGATCCACATGCATGGCTGAATATTGAGAATGGGATCAAGTATGTTGAAAACATTCGAGATGCATTGATGAAAGAAGATCCAGAAAATAAAGAATACTATCAAAAGAACGCTGAAGAATATATTGGTGAATTAAAAGCTCTTCACGACAAAACTATCACAGAATTAAGCAAGATCCCTAAAGAGAAACGCGTACTTACAACAAGTGAAGGAGCGTTCAAATATTTTGGAGAAGCCTACAACATGGAGACGGCTTATGTTTGGGAGATTAATTCTGATAATCAAGGTTCACCACAGCAGATTAAAAGCTTAGTCGATTTCCTAAAAGAAAGAAACGTTCCAGCTCTGTTCGTTGAAACAAGTGTCGACGCTAGAAGTATGGAAACAGTATCTAAGGAAACAGGTATTCCTATTAAAGGAAAAGTGTTTACCGATTCTCTAGGTAAGCCTGGTAAAGATGGCGACACTTATAAAAAAATGATGGAATGGAACACAGAAACGATTATTGAGGGGTTAAAATAAGAATTATAAAAAGAAGCTGAAAATGTTCAGCTTCTTTTTGTTTTTACTAAACAATGCTTTATAATACGTAGAGTGAAGTTTGCAATAAAGGTGGAAAAAGGTATGAATATAAAAGCAGTCTGTTTTGATATGGATGGTGTGATTGTTGATACGATGCGTCACCATGTTGAAGCGTGGCGGCATGCATTTAATATAAATGGCTTTGATCATGAAGAACTCGTCTTTTACTTAAGAGAAGGAATGCCAGGAAAAAAGACAATCGTAGATGTTTTTAATCATTCTAATGTCGAAGTTAATGAAGAGTTGATCGAAAGTATATATGTTCAAAAAAGAGATTATTTTAAGGAACATGCACAATATGAATTTATAGAAGAAACCGTATCTACACTTATAGCCTTAAGTGATGAGCACATTCCTATTGCAGTCGTTACAGGCAGTAGAAAAGAATTTGTTTCTGAAGTTTTAAGTAAACTGCCTGTTACTTTTGATATAATTGTTACTGGAGATGATGTGAAAGAAGGAAAACCATCGCCTGAACCGTATTTATTAGCTATGGATCGACATTCTTTTAAGCCAGCAGAGTGGCTGGTTATCGAGAACGCACCACTTGGTATACAATCTGCCAAGAGTGCAGGAGCTTATTGCTTGGCCGTTGAAACGACTCTTGAAGAAAAGTACCTAAAAGAGGCCGATCAAATCATCCGACCAAAAGATTTGCTGCGCCATGTTAGGAGACTCATAAAAGGTATGAAATAAAAACGTTTATAGGCATGCTCATAGAGCATGTTGTTTTACTTTGTTCATAATTCGTGTATACTATGAGACAGTTTAAATCGTACTCATTACTACTTATTTTCATTTTTCTCACGGAGGTTAATCATGAATAACAATATAGGATCGATAGCCATTCGTGTAGATGATTTATCGTTTCATTATGGCGATAAAAATGTTCTCCAGCATGTAACGATGGAGATTAAGAAAGGATCTTTCCTTGGACTAGTTGGTCCGAATGGTTCAGGTAAATCTACACTAATCAAATGTATATTAGGGCTACAAAAGCCTCAAGAAGGACATGTTTTTCTTTTTGGGGAAAAAGTAAATAAATTTAATGACTGGGACAAAGTAGGGTATGTTTCACAGAAAGCAAATAGTTTTAACACAGCCTTTCCTGCAACCGCGTTCGAAGTCGTATCGATGGGGCTTTTTGGTAAAGTGGGATTGTTTAGATTCTTAAAAGCTTCGGATAAGAACAAAGTATGGGAAGCATTAAGGTCAGTGAAAATGGATCAGTATGCCCACCAGAACATAGGAGAGTTATCTGGAGGACAGCAACAGCGAATTTTTATTGCTCGTGCACTAGTAAGCGATCCCGAACTATTAATATTAGATGAGCCAACTGTTGGAGTCGATACGGAATCATCAGACTCTTTTTATAAGATGCTTAAAGAACTTCATCGTGAGAATAACATGACGCTTGTGTTGGTAACTCATGATGTCGGTGTGATGACGAATTATGTAACAGATGTAGCTTGTTTGAACAAACAGATTCATTTTCATGGAAATACAAAAGAGTTTGAAGAGAGCTCATCTGAAAATATGTCTGCTTTTTATGGTCATCATGTTCATGTTCTTCACCATGATCATGGTCACGAGTAAGGGGAGGAACACATGTTACCGTTTTTAAAATACGAATTTTTACAGAATGCCTTCTTAACAGGAATCATGGTTGGCTTGCTTGCTCCTGTATTAGGGGTTTTTATTGTGGTAAGAAGGCAAGCGTTAATCGCAGATGCTTTGTCTCATATCACATTAGCAGGTATTGCTGCTAATTTACTGTTAGGAAAATGGTCTTCCTTCTTTGCTGCAGCTAATCCTATTTACATGGGGATGGCGTTCTCGGTAGGTGGAGCTATTTTTATTGAGCAGCTAAGAAAAGTGTACAAGCATTATGAAGAGCTTGCTATACCTATCATTATGTCTGCGGGAATCGGTCTGAGTGTAATCTTCATTTCAATGGCAGATGGTTTCAACACAGATCTGTTCAACTATCTATTCGGAAGTATCATTGCTGTAAAACGTTCAGATGTTTGGACCGTTTTTGCGATTCTTGTCGTTGTACTCTTGTTTGTATTTTTCATGTACAAAGAATTATTTGTTTTATCTTTCGACGAAGAGCAAGGAAAGCTATCTGGCATTCGAAGCAACTGGATCTTAGTTGCTTTTATGGCAATAACGGCTTTAGTTATTGCTGCTTCCATGAAAATTGTAGGTATTTTGTTAGTTTCAGCACTTATGACGTTACCTGTTGCAGCTAGTATTCGAATCGCTAAAGGCTTTAAGCAGGCGATTTGGCTTTCAGTTCTTTTTGGTGAGATTTCAGTCATCGCCGGTATGTTTCTGTCATATTACCTTGATCTAGCATCAGGTGGAACGATTGTTTTATGTTTGGTTGTTATATTGTTCTTAACAATTCTTTATAAAAAATTTACAGGTTCCAGAAAGGTGGGTCACTTGTGAAATTTGCGATGACGATCGAACAGGCAATGGACCTTCTAAAGGAAAAGGGCTATAAGTATACAGAAAAGAGAAAAGATCTTCTTTCATTATTTGCTCGTGAAAAGAGATATCTTACAGCTAAAGAAGTTCAAGAAGCACTTAAAGATAAGTATCCTGGTCTTAGTTTTGATACGATCTATCGAAATCTAACCACTTTTGTCGAGTTAGAATTACTCGAAGAAACAGAGTGGGAAGGGGAGAAAAAGTTTCGATTTACGTGTTCACATAATGAACATCATCATCACTTGATCTGCCTTACATGTGGAAGTACGAAGTCCATTCATACGTGTCCGATGGAAGTGTTAGACAGTGAATTGAACGGCTTTGACGTGACAGGACATAAATTTGAGATCTATGGTTATTGTAAAGCGTGCAAAAATTAAACTTTTTATAACGAATGGAGTATGTATCTCCTTTTATTTAGCCAAGCTAAAGTGAAAGGAGGTTTTTTTATGCCTGAAGTTAAATGTAATGTATCGAATTGTACGTATTGGGGGGAAGGTAACAACTGTGTAGCAGATGCTATTCTTGTTGAGATCGACAAACATGCAAATATGTCTATTGACATGAGTGCAGACGGTAGCCTCCATGGTGATGCAGCTCATAAAGATGCTGCCCACGATACAGCTGAAACATGCTGTCACACGTTTAAAGCAAAACATTAAACAAAGAGGCCAAAAGAGGGCCTCTTTTTCAATGTCCATAAACTAACATCTATGAAAACGTTACTTTAAAGCCATAATAAGAACGCTCCTTAACACGATAAGAGGGGGAATCATCATGGCATACGAAAGAGATGAACGTACTATTAATAATGAAACAGCATTTCGTGAAGAGATGGCTGCGGAAGCTGTACCGGTTCCTGTAAGAAGTGATATGACGTTACCTGAGAATGAGAGACCTCGTTATTCAGATGTAGACGACGATCACAGACATGAACACGAAGATTCACGGGAAAGAGCAGGAGGTAAAGCGACTGGAATCATCGCAATCATCCTATCTGTTTTATCTTTGTTCATACTTCCTGTGCTGTTTGGGGCAGCGGGTATTATTGTCGGATTCATTGCCAGAAGACAAGGTGCACATTCGCTTGGTAATTGGGCGATCGGAATTGGGGTCGTATCGATTATCATTTCGTTGTTTTTTGCACCATTCTTTTAAAGGAAAAAGGAGCAAAGAAGAAGCTAACCGCTTCTTCTTTTTTATGGAGTAAAAGGGCTATAAAATTACAGTTTGAGCAGGCTTTGTAGCTTGTGGAAGTAATTGATTTCCGTTTCAGATTGCCCGCTTTCCGCGGGGCAGGCGGAGCCACATTTGGACGTTTCACTTTTAAGTGTCTCACCTGCCCACCTGTCCTAACCGAGAGTCTCGCACCTTGCACTCCAATCAATCCATCTTCGAAGAAAAGAAAAAGTCCTTTTCTGTAAGATTGTTGCTTTTAGGACGTTTTCATTTCTTCTTCTAGCAAGTTGATTGTAGCGTAAGGTTGCCTGCCTGCCACATGAGGAGCTTCTTGCAAGGCATGCGACGAGGAGATTCACTTCTTTAGCATAGACTTGTAGACGCAGGAGCAGAGAGACAACCTTGGAGCGGGCTGGTGGAGACTCCTAATGGCGCAAAGCGGCAGGAGGCTCACCGTTTGCCCCATGGAAAGCGTGCAACCTGGAGCGGAAATCAACTACTTTCAGGAAACACCAATGTATACGAAAACAGTTTTTTGAAAAAGCAAAGATCGATTATAGCAAAAGAAAAAAGCTCCCAAAGATGGGAGCTTTTTAAAATTTATACTTGCTGAGCCGCTGCTTCAGCTTTTAGCTTTTCTTCATGTGCTTTTGCTAAAATGTCGACTTCTTTCTTAAGTTCATCTAATAGCTGATCTTCTGGAATCTTCCTTACGATTTCTCCGTGGCGGAATAACAATCCTTCACCACGAGCTCCAGCGATTCCGATATCCGCTTCACGAGCTTCTCCAGGTCCGTTAACAGCACATCCAAGTACAGCAACTTTGATCGGTGCACGCACATTTGAGATATATTCTTCCACTTCATTTGCGATTGAAATGAGGTCGATCTCAATTCGTCCGCATGTCGGGCAAGAAATCAATGTGGCAGCATCGGAAAGAAGTCCGAAAGATTTCAATAGTTCACGTGCAACCTTAACTTCTTCAACAGGGTCTGCACTTAGCGAGATACGAACGGTGTTTCCGATCCCTTTATGAAGGATTGCGCCTAGTCCTGCAGCACTTTTTACGGTACCTGCAAAAAGTGTACCTGATTCTGTAATCCCAAGGTGTAATGGATAATCAAAGGCTTTTGCAGCTTTTTCATAAGCTTCGATAGCAAGATTAACATCAGATGCTTTCATGGAAACGATAATATCATGAAAATCAAGATCTTCTAGAATTTTAATATGGTGTAGAGCACTCTCGACCATACCATCTGCTGTAGGATAACCGTACTTTTCAAGATATTTCTTTTCAAGTGAGCCTGCGTTAACACCGATTCGAATCGGAATCCCTTTTTCTTTTGCGGCTTTTACCACAGCCTCAACCTTTTCACGGCGACCGATGTTACCTGGGTTGATTCTAATCTTGTCAGCTCCACCTTCGATGGCTTTCAGCGCAAGCTTATAATCAAAATGAATGTCTACGACTAGTGGGATATTAATTCTTTTCTTTATGTCTGCGATCGCTTCTGCAGCACGCATATCTGGACATGCGACACGTACCACTTGGCAGCCCGCTTCCTCCAAACGTAAGATTTCGGCTACTGTAGCCTCAACATCGTGTGTCTTTGTAGTTGTCATACTTTGTACAATAACCTGATCAGTACCACCTATTGTTAAGTTTCCTACTTTTACAGGTCTTGTTTTAGAACGGTGGGTGATTTCACTCATTGGTGAATCGCTCCTTTTTTCAAATTGACAGTATTATTCTGTCCTATCATCAGTTCATTTTAGCAGGGAACATTTTGTTTTGACAAGTAATGTTATCTCACTTACTTATGATACAAAGGGAATTTGTAGGATTTACCTATTTGTATATTCTCAGGATTCACATCAGGGTTAAGTGATTTGAAGTCTTTCAGCATAGATACAATAGAATAATTTTTATTTGAATTCAGTTCTTCTACAACAGAAATTAGTGTGTCTCCAGGTGTTACTTCATAGGTTTTAAAATTTTGTTTGTTCTTATCTTTTTTACTTTCTGTATGTATTTCTGCGTTGGCTGGACTAGACTGAGGGAGTGTCCCGATTTTCAAATCATAAGCTACCACATATAAAATTAACATGATTACACAAACCCTTATGAATCGTTTCATAAAATCCCTCTCCTTTCGCATATGTTACTATATGCTTGTCCATTTTCTTTATGACAAGTTTAAAGTGACTTCTTTCTTGAGCATGGTGTAAAATGGAAAGGCGGAAGGACAGAAAAAAATGAATTTCTGCGTATCTTTGTAGTTGTACCGATTGGAGAGGTGAAATTAATGAAAAAAGCGAAAATCCTTGCTCTGCTTTCTATAATGACCGCAGCGCTATTTATTGCTCCTTTAACAATGTATGCTGATGCTGCACCTGGCGACATTATCGTTACATTGGGTGAGAACTTAACAGAACAACAAAAAAACGAACTATTAAAAGAAATGGACGTTCCTGCTGATGTCGAATCTGTAGTTGTTACAAACGAAGAAGAACATCAATATTTAGGCAACTATATTTCAAAAGCACAAATCGGGTCTAAAGCCATCTCGTCTACAAAGATTACAATTGGTGATAAAGACCAAGGATTATCGGTTGAGACCAATAATATTAATTGGGTAACAGAAGAAATGTATATGAACGCTTTAACGACTGCAGGTGTGACTGATGCAAAGATCTATGTAACAGCACCATTTGAAGTTTCAGGGACTGCAGCTTTAACAGGTATCATAAAAGCGTACGAATCTACAGCGCAGATTGAGATTCCAGAAGCTCAAAAACAAGTGGCGAATGAAGAGATGGTAAAGACTGCAGAACTTGGTGAGAGAATCGGAACGAAAGAAGCCACTGAGCTGATGACACGTGTCAAAGAAGAAATTGCAAAAAATCCGGTACAGTCAGAAGAAGATCTGCGAGCTTTGATTGAAAAAGTGGCAAAAGACATGGGGATTGAACTTACACAAGAAGAACTGAACGGTTTACTTGCGTTGTTTAATAAGATGAAAGATCTAAATATTGATTGGGATCAAGTTCAAAATGGGTTAAAGGACATCAGTGATAATCTTGGTAATTTTTTAAATGATGAAGAGACACAGTCCTTCTTTCAAAAGATAATCGATTTCTTTATGGCTATCATTGATGCGATTAGATCTCTCTTTAAATAGACATAAAAAAAGCGGCTACCAGGCCGCTTTTTTTATTTTTTTCTTGGAATCTTGGTGATAGAGATAACACAAATGAGAAAAGCCAACATCCAAAACCACAGAAATGAATAAGGGATATGTACGTTTACAAAGAAAAGGGCTGTTAATAATATTGATGGAATGGTGATGGAGTAACAAGATAGTACCCAAAGATGTCTATATGACTGTCTTCTCTTAAGAAGTTTTGCAACAGGTATGGCTAGGACTGCTAATATAGAGGCACCAGAAAACAAAATTCCTGAAAAGAGTACATACATCACTACATAAATGACGGCAATGATGATAGGGAAAATGCCGTCCAATGTGGAGGCGAAGTTTTGCATTTGATCAGGGTTCAACCCAAAACTTTCAAAATTGTTCAACGGATTATTTTTAGACAAAAGGCTAGCTAAAAATAAGCTAAAAACAGGTATCATGCATAACAGAGTTAACAACAATACATACATGATGGTACTGCCGACCCCTAAGAAACGGAAACTTGCGATTGATTTGAAAGACCACAAGCTTTTAGCAAAACGAATATGTAATTTCATATGAGAAGCTCCTTTAATTGTTAGCATAATTAGTGTACATGAACCGGGAACTTTCGACAATATGCTTCAATTGTAAAGGTAATGTTACAAATGCTCTGTTTTTATTTACACAAACAATACAAATAGAGATAATGGCGTAGGTTGATAAATGATAGTTAATAAGGAGCTGTAAACATTGAATTATCAAGAAATGTTATTTCAATTTATCGGAGGACTGGGGATCTTCTTATTCGGTATTAAGTACATGGGAGATGGCCTTCAAAACTCTGCAGGAGACCGATTACGAGAAATACTTGATAAATTAACAACAAATCCTTTTATGGGAGTTTTAGCAGGGATATTTGTAACAGTATTAATTCAAAGTAGTTCAGGTACGACAGTTCTTACTGTCGGACTAGTGAATGCTGGTTTCTTAACATTACGCCAAGCTATTGGTGTCATCATGGGTGCCAATATCGGTACTACGATTACATCTTTTATTATCGGTATTGATGTTGGAGAATACGCACTGCCGATTATTGCAGTTGGTTCGATCTTGATCTTCTTCTTTAAGAATCCGAAGTACAATTATTTTGGACAGATTACATTTGGTTTTGGAGCATTGTTCTTAGGACTTGAACTTATGGGAGACGGTATGAAGCCCCTACGCAGTCTTCAATCATTTCAAGATTTAACCGTTTCTATGAGTGACAATCCGATTCTAGGTGTAGTAATCGGGACGTTATTTACGGTAATCGTTCAATCATCAAGTGCAACAATCGGAATCTTGCAAGAACTTTATTCTCAAAACATGATCGATCTAAAAGCAGCACTTCCTGTATTGTTCGGTGATAATATCGGAACGACGATCACAGCTATTCTTGCAGCGATCGGAACAACAGTTGCAGCAAGACGTGCGGCACTAACTCACGTTATCTTTAACTTACTTGGAACACTGATCTTCTTAATCATACTTGTTCCGTTCAGACACTATATTGAATTTTTATCAACAAAATTAGACTTAGAACCTGCTATGCAGATTGCCTTTGCGCATGGAACATTTAATGTAACGAACGTTCTGATCCAATTCTGGTTTATCGGGGCATTAGCTTTCATCGTAACTAAGTTAATAAAAGGTGAAGATGTTCTCATTGAATACAAAGCAAAACATCTCGATGAAATCGTATTAGAAACTGCTCCATCATTAGCTATCAGACAAGCGAAACAAGAGATTATACGAATGGCTAATTATTCGCAGAGCGGTTTAAAAGAAGCAATCACATATTTGAACGAAAAAGATAAAAAGAATGCAGACCTTGCCCTGCAATATGAAGAAGCGATTAATAACTTAGATCGTCAAATCACTGCTTACTTGGTCAAATTGTCTGCACACCCATTAACTCCACAAGAATCGAACGAACACTCTATGCTATTAGACACGTCTCGTGATATCGAGCGTATTGGAGACCATATGGAGAATATTATTGAGCTTGTGGACTATCAATTACGAAACAATGTTCGTTTAACAGATACCGCAAAACAAGACCTTGATGAAATGTTCACGTTAACAGTTTCTACTGTTGATAAAGCTGTTAAGGCACTTGAAGAAGGTAATGTTGAACTAGCTCAGGAAGTCTTAGGCTTAGAGGACAAAATTGATAAGATGGAACGTACACTTCGTAAGCAACATATCATGCGTATGAATGAAGGCCAGTGTGATGGTAATGCTGGTATCGTCTTCGTTGATATCATCAGCAACCTTGAAAGAATAGGTGATCATGCTGTAAACATTGCAGAAGCAGTATTAGAGAAGTAAAATGAAACCAAGAGGCTGTTTAGTCTCTTGGTTTTTTTTATGTAAAGGAGAAGTACATATGGATATTTTATATTGGATCATCATCGGTCTAGCTTTTGCCATTAGCTTTATCGCGTTGGTCTATCCCATCTTACCGGGTGTATTATTTCTTGCAGCGGGTTTTATCATCTATGGATTTGCGTTTTCGTTCGAACCTTTCACACCATTCTTCATCATTGTTCAGGTGTTATTGTTTATCAGTTTATTTATTGTTGATTATGTAGGAAATGCATATGCAGTGAAGAAAAAAGGCGGGTCAAAGGCTGCCCTATGGGGAAGTACGATCGGTTTGATCGCAGGACCATTTGTTATTCCTGTAGCAGGAATCTTGATCGGACCGTTTATAGGTGCTGTGTTAGCAGAACTTCTGTTTCAAAAGAAAGGTCTAAAAAGAGCTGTATCAATAGGGATAGGGACTGTTCTTGCCTTTGTCGGTACTACCCTAATTAAAGTGCTTACGCAAGCGATAATGATTGGTTATTTTTATTTCCAAGTCTTATAAACGCTCTTGCTAATTATGTACCACCATGCTATATTATTTTTGTTCTGAAAAAGCACATGTGTTCGTTTGAACTAATTTTTAAAAATGTTATTGACTTTAAATGACGCATCGTGCTATAGTAGTTCTTGTCCTTAACAAACGTTAAGACGTTATTCCACAGTAGCTCAGTGGTAGAGCTATCGGCTGTTAACCGATCGGTCGTAGGTTCGAGTCCTACCTGTGGAGCCATTTTGGCGGTGTAGCTCAGCTGGCTAGAGCGTACGGTTCATACCCGTGAGGTCGTGGGTTCGACTCCCTCCGCCGCTACCAAAATGTTTTTATACTCACGATGGCGGTCGTGGCGAAGTGGTTAACGCATCGGATTGTGGTTCCGACATTCGGGGGTTCGATTCCCCTCGTCCGCCCCATAACATTTACATAAGTTTCTCCATTGGACCCTTAGCTCAGTTGGTCAGAGCGGTCGGCTCATAACCGATTGGTCGTAGGTTCGAGTCCTACAGGGTCCACCATAATCGAGGAGGTATACCCAAGTCCGGCTGAAGGGATCGGTCTTGAAAACCGACAGGGGTTTAACGACCCGCGGGGGTTCGAATCCCTCTACCTCCTCCATTACATATTGGCTCGATAGCTACGAGCATTAGAGCACGAGTATGCTACGAATTGTCTCGACAGGTACACCCTAGAAGAAGACGTGTAGAGGAAGAGACACAGTAATTGAATAAGACCAATAAATTTTTGTTCTTAAAATTTTTGGCTCGATAGCTCAGTCGGTAGAGCAGAGGACTGAAAATCCTCGTGTCGGCGGTTCGATTCCGTCTCGAGCCACCATACATATATAACTTTAACCTTACGATAAGCGTGTCGTAAGGTTTTTTTATGTTTAAAAAGGGTAGAGTGTTTAAGAATTGAAAGTTCATCCTAAATTTGATAAGGTAAACATGTTGAATACTTTCTAAACAAGAAAGTTGATTAAATGGGTTTCACTTTTCAAGTAATTCTTGAAAATGAACATAAAAATTTTACATATTATGAGGAGGAAATGAACATGGCTAAATTTGAACTGCCTGCATTACCTTATGAAACAAGTGCACTTGAACCGCATATCGACAAAGAAACAATGGAGATCCACCATGGTCGCCATCACAAAACATACGTTGATAACTTAAACGCTGCTCTTGAAGGGCAAGCTGAGTTTGAAAACAAAAGCTTGGAAGATCTTTTAACTAACTTAGATGCACTTCCACAAAGCATTCAAAACGCTGTTAGAAACAATGGTGGTGGACATGCTAATCATAGCTTATTCTGGGAAGTGATCGCACCAGGCGGAGCAAACACACCTTCAGGTGAGCTTGCTGACAAGATCAACAACAAATTTGGAAGTCTTGATGCATTTAAAGAAGAGTTTGCAAACGCTGGGAAAACAAGATTCGGTTCTGGTTGGGCTTGGCTAGTAGTAAACAATGGTGAACTTGAAGTAACTAGCACTCCAAACCAAGATACTCCGGTTATGGAAGGAAAGACACCTATCCTTGGACTTGATGTGTGGGAGCACGCTTACTATTTAAAATATCAAAACAAGCGTCCAGATTATATTTCAGCGTTTTGGAACGTTGTAAACTGGGATGAAGTTGAAAAGCGTTACAACGAAGCAAAATAATTACGTAACTAAGCCGCTGGCATGCCAGTGGCTTTTTATTATGCCTTTATCATGAATTTCATAATGGTCAGATAATGTTACAAGTAATTCATCTAGCATGAAATTTCCATCACCAAAGGGAACAGTGGACTGAACAACAAAGACGTTTTTAGTTTGAAAATACCAAAGTTGTCTTTGATCAGCATTTTTATTCTTAGGACTCAGTAAGGATTGATTCAAGATTTCTTCATCTACAGAATCAAATATCCAATACTCAAACAAATTGGTTCACTCCTTCTTTTTCGCTGCTTATGAAAAATGATTAACCTAAGTGGAACCCACTACTTTCAAAAAGAGTTTTAATGGATACGATAACAACCTTGCAATAAAATCCAATTTCTTTAAAAGTGAATAGCTCTCATCGTCTTGAAAGACACTAACGACGAAATGTAAGGGGGCGAAATCATGAGAATCAAAAAATTCATGGATACCGACCAATACCCTAGAGATTTGTTTTTGTTGTTATTTGTAGGTGGATTATTTACGTTAAGTACGGCTCTATCTAATACATTTGTTAACATATTTCTTTGGAAACAATCGGGTAAGATCACGGATATTGCCTGTTATAATCTATCCATTGTAGTCATGCAGCCAATAGCATTTTATTTTGCCGGTTGGTTTGCAAAAAAAATTGATCGCGTCATCGTATTGAGGATCGGGGTTTTTATCCTCGCTTTATTTTATATCGGAGTCCTTTTAATGGGATCAATGGCAAGCAAATATCTCATTGTATTAGGAGCCATGTTAGGATTTGGATTGGGATTTTACTGGCTTGCATTTAATGTGTTGACTCTTGAAGTTACAGAACCTGAGACGCGAGACTTTTTTAACGGATATTTAGGTGTTTTAAACTCTATATCGGGAATGATCGGACCACTGAGTGCGGGTTATATCATTACTAGGATGGACAAACATCTTGGGTATGAAACCATATTCAGTATCTCGATGGTTTTATTTTTGATAGCTGTTGTCATTAGCTTCTTTTTAAAGAGGAGAAAGGCGGATGGACTGTACGGTATCCGCAAAGTTTTACAAGAACGAAAGCAGGATAAAGCTTGGCTACAATTGTTAAGAGCACATTTTTTTCAAGGTTTTCGTGAAGGTACTTTTATTTTTTTAATTGTGATTTGGGTATACACTGCTTCTAAAAGTGAGTTTGCACTCGGAACGTATGGTTTCGTTCAATCTTTTGTGTCATTTATCGGGTATTATTGTGTGTCGCATTACTTGAATCCAAAAGATAGGATGAAAGCGATATTTGGGGGAGGACTGCTCTTGTTCGTTTCTCCATTCATGCTCTTGTTCCCTATTTCGTTTACGCTTTTAATTATTTATGGAGTTTCTGTATCGATCGCTTATCCCTTATTGTTAGTACCTTATGTCTCATTGACTTATGATATTATAGGAAAATGCCGTGGTATTCATGAAAAAAGGATTGAGTATATCGTTGTTCGTGAGATGTATCTGAATGCTGGACGAATTGTTTCAATCGTAACGTTTATCACCGTTGTTCATTTCCTAACAGAAAAAACAGGTATTCCTTTATTACTTCCTATTTTAGGAGCGGGGCACTTTATGATTTATTTCTGTTTACGAAAAGTGTCAGTCCCTATTCATCACTCTTCAAAACCCATTGAGATTGCCGAAACTCAACAAGATGGAAACAATTCAAATAAACAATGATTATCTTTTGACATAATTACCTTGGTAAGGATACTATTATTATGGAGATATAATTACCGGTTCGCTTTAGACACCCTTCTCAGGGTGTCTGTGCTGTTTTAAAGGGAGATTTACAATATTATGAAAACAAAAGATAAAAAGAAGAAAAATCATGTTCCGATTCGAATCAATGCCCTGTTCATATCTGTATTTTTTCTCTTTTCTGTTCTAGTTCTCCGCTTAGGCTACGTGCAGATCGTAAAAGGAGAAGAATATCAGCGTACAGCTTATTTAACAGAAAATGTAACAACGAAATTGGATGCTCCGCGTGGCAAGATGCTGGATGCTAACTATCGCGTAGTTGTTGATAATGAACCTGTTTTCTCTATTACATATACGAGAACACAAGAAGCTGATGCTGAGGAAAGACATCAGCTGGCACTGAAGTTAGCGGATCTAATCGAAAAGGGAACTGATGAGCTGACTGAGCGAGACAAGAAAGATTATTTTATTTTTTTAAACGAAAAGAAAGTCGAATCAAGAATTTCTAAAGAGGAAAAGAAGGATACACCTCCAGAAGAACTATACGATTTAATGCTAGAAAAGGTAACAGAAGAGGATATTAACTCATTTTCTGAAAAAGAACTTGAGGTCTTGGCGATAAAAAGTGAGATGGACCGAGGATATACTCTATCTCCACAACGTATAAAGATCGGAGCTACTGAAAAAGAGATTGCGATGATCAGTGAACACTTACCTGAGTTAGAAGGAGTGGACATTAAGCCGGATGCTGAACGCTCATATCCATTTAAGAATTCATTCCGAGATATATTTGGCCAAGTAAAACAAATTCCTAAATCAAGGATGGACTATTATACTTCTCGCGGCAACGATCGCAATGATATGGTTGGAACGAGTTTTCTGGAAGAACAATACGAATCTCTTCTTCGCGGCACAAAAACGAAGATCAAATATGTAACTGATAAAAAAGGAAATCCGGTTGGAGATCCTGTTGAAGAAGAAGGTGCAAG
The DNA here is from genome assembly GCF_015903855.1 of Fictibacillus sp. 18YEL24. GTDB lineage: Bacteria > Bacillota > Bacilli > Bacillales > Fictibacillaceae > Fictibacillus > Fictibacillus phosphorivorans_C. Next base: position 906,449 of record NZ_JACZDT010000001.1, on the reverse strand, counting down.
AGGGAGCGATCTTGTATTAACAGTAGACATGAGTCTTCAACAAGAGGTCGAAAAAGTCATTGAAGAAAAGTTGAAAGACGCGATCCGAGGGAAAAATGCATACGCAAACAGTAAATTAGATAGTGCTTATGTTGTGATGATGGATCCGAATACAGGTGCGATCCTTTCTATGGCTGCAAAGGAATATGATCGAAAAACCGGGAAGTTTATCGATATACCTTTTGGTAACGTTTATCATTCGTATGCAATGGGCTCAACAGTTAAAGGAGCTACTGTACTCACAGGTTTACAACAAGGCGTTGTTTCTCCTAATACCGTGATAAACGATGCGCCACTCACTTTTGGAGATGGAAGATCTCTGAAATCACATGAAAGTATGGGTCCAGTTGATGCTGTTGAAGCATTAGAACGTTCATCAAACGTATATATGTGGCATATTGCCATGAAACTAGCAGGGTACGATTATTCAAACAAACGATTTAATGAGAACAAGGTTCAAGAAGCGTTTGAAATACTAAGAAACTCATATAGCCAGTTCGGGTTAGGTGTTCCAACTGGAATTGACCTGCCTTCTGAAGCTACTGGTTACAACACCGGAATGAGCCGTGAACTCTCTCAAGCGATGTTCTTCTCTATCGGACAATTTGATACGTATACACCGATGCAGATGGCACAATACGTTTCAACCATTGCGAATGGCGGTTTAAGAATGCAACCGCACCTGTTGAAAGAGGTGAGAGAGCCATCCGTTGATCCAAATAAATTAGGAAAGCTTCAGTACCGTTTTGAGCCAAACGTTCTGAACAAGATTGAGATGTCACCTAGTCAGATCAAGGTTGTACAAAAAGGATTTTATGAAGTTATGCACGGCAACCAGGGTACAGCTGCTTGGATGTTTAAGAATAAAGATTATAATCCGGCAGGAAAAACAGGTACAGCCGAAATTGATAAAGCTACAGGAATCGTTAACAAAACATTGATCGGATATGCCCCTTACGAAAATCCAGAAGTAGCATTCGCTGTTGTAGTCCCTGATATTAAAGAAGGAAATACGAATAGTGAAATTGCTGAAGGTGCGTTGGATGCTTACTTCTCTATGAAAAAAGAAGGTATACCAACTAAGGCTGATCCAAAAGAAGAAAACCAAGAAGAACCACGCTAATCAAGCGTGGTTCTTTTTTTGTATAGATAAATTAGGATTGCAAACAATAAGAACATATTCATGGATAAGCCAGTCTTAACAATACCTTTACAATTCATTAAAACCTAGTTCACATTCAAGGTTTATTGTAGAACATGTAAGAAAGAAACAAGCTTTAAAAAAGGGATCATGACCTGAGAAAAACTTCTCTAACATGATAAGACGAAATAATCATATTTTAGGGGGACCTATCAAGATGAAGAAAATGAAGTCTGTGTACCTTTTGGCAGTAATGTCGCTAATCTTAGTTTTTGCAGCAGCATGTGGAAACAAGAGTGAAGATGGAGCTGCAGGCGGCGGAGATCTTAGCGGAAAGATTAAAATCGATGGATCTTCCACAGTATTCCCGATCATGGAAGCTGTTTCTGAAGAGTTCCAAGCTGCAAATCCTGATGTGCAAGCACCTGTAGGAGTATCTGGAACGGGTGGAGGATTTGAAAAATTCGTTCGTGGAGAATTAGATCTTGCTAACGCTTCTCGTCCAATTAAAGATGAAGAAAAAACAGCAGCTGAAGAAAAAGGCATTGAATATACAGAATTTGAACTTGCGAAAGATGGTCTTTCAGTAGTTGTTTCAAAAGAAAACGACTTTGTTGATCACCTTACGCTAGATGAACTTAAAAAGATTTTCTTAGAAGAAAACCCTGCTAAGACTTGGGCAGATGTTCGTGAAGGTTGGCCTAAGAAAAAAATCGAAGTTTTCTCTCCAGGAACTGACTCTGGAACATATGACTACTTCGATGAAGTAATCCTTGAAGAAAAACCAATGCGCCGTGACGCACAGCTTTCTGAAGATGATAACGTACTAGTGCAAGGTGTAACAGGTTCTAAGAATGCGATTGGATTCTTTGGATACGCATATTACCAAGCAAACAAAGAAAAAGTGAAAGCTGTCCCGATCGATGGAGGTAACGGACCTGTCGAGCCAACACCAAAGACAATTGAATCTGGAGAATACGCACCACTTTCTCGCCCATTGTTCACTTATGTAAATAACAAAGCGTTAAAAGATAACGAAGCAGTGTATGAATATATGAAGTTTGCTCTTGAAAACTCAGGTGAACTTGCTTCTTCTGATACGATTGGATACGTTTCTCTTCCTAAGGAAAAATACGAAGAGCAAATGAAAAAGCTAGATGAGCTTGCAGGTAAATAATTGTCCTTTATGGAAGTAGAGGAATAAGAATCATAACAAGGGTGAGGAGCGAGGAATCTCCTCACCTTTCACCTGTTTAGTATTGTCGAATTATAGGAGGTCTTGTTGGTGTCCAGAGATAAAACAAACCAAAAATCAATCCGCTCTATGATTCAGGAGAATAAGTCTTCAAGAAGTCAATCGGCGGTAATGGAAAAGGTAGTTCCAAAAATCTTTCTAATCTGTGCAATCATATCTATCTTTACAACAATAGGTATCGTCTTTACATTGTTAACAGAAACTTTTACATTTTTTAACCGAATCTCAATTGTTGAGTTCTTTACAAATACTCGATGGTTTCCTTTTACATCTGACGAAAATGCAGACTTCGGGATCATTGCTCTTATAATGGGTACATTGACAGTAACAGCTATTGCTATGGTTGTCGCTATCCCGATTGGTCTTGCTGCAGCTATATATTTAAGTGAATACGCATCTGCAAAAACGAGAAAAGTTATTAAACCTATCTTGGAAGTATTAGCGGGAATTCCTACAATTGTATATGGATTCTTTGCTCTCACTTTTGTTACACCTTTATTGGATAAGATCATTCCAGGTGGAATCTCGATCTTTAACGCACTAAGTCCCGGAATTGTAGTAGGGATCATGATTATTCCTATGATTGCTTCATTGTCGGAAGATGCGATGAATGCAGTTCCGAACTCTATGAGAGAAGGTGCGTTGGCTCTTGGTGCAACCCGTTTTGAAGTGGCAATGAAAGTGGTACTTCCGGCAGCACTCTCGGGAGTTATCGCATCATTCGTACTAGGGATATCTAGAGCAATCGGTGAAACAATGATCGTTACCATTGCGGGTGGTTCTAGACCAACTGCAGATATTAATGTAACGGAGTCTATCCAAACGATGACTGCTTATATCGTTCAGGTAAGCCAAGGAGACACGGGCTATGGTACAACGATCTATTACAGTATTTATGCAGTAGGTATGACTTTGTTCGTCTTTACATTAATTATGAATCTACTTGCTCAATTCATTTCCCGCAAGTTTAGGGAGGAATATTAATGCCATTAATCAATAAAGAATCTGTTAAAAAAAGAATGGGAACGAGATTAGCAGCAAATGGGGTTGCTAAATTCCTTTTTATACTTGCAACGTGTTTTTCTTTACTCGTACTAGGAGTTTTGATCTACAGAATCTTATCAGAAGGTCTGCCCTATCTAAGTTTGGATTTTATTACGAATTTTGCATCCCGAATGCCTGAACGTGCTGGTATATGGGCTGCGCTACTCGGTACGATCTGGGTAATGGCTGTAACTGCACCGGTCTCATTTATTCTTGGTGTCGGTACGGCGATCTATTTAGAAGAATATGCGAAAAAGAATGCTTTTACAAAGTTCGTTCAAATCAATATTTCTAATTTAGCAGGTGTTCCATCAATCGTTTTCGGATTGTTAGGTCTAACGATTTTCGTTCGTCTACTTGGTTTAGGATCTAGTGTTCTTGCAGGTGGTTTGACGATGAGCCTTTTAATTCTTCCTGTAATCGTTGTTGCTTCACAAGAAGCGATACGAACTGTGCCGAGAGAAATCCGAGAAGCTTCTTTCGGGATGGGTGCTACTAAATGGCAGACGATTAGAAGAATAGTGTTCCCTGCAGCGCTTCCTGGGATTTTAACAGGAACGATTCTTGCTTTATCACGTGCTGTAGGTGAGACTGCACCTCTATTAGTACTAGGTGCATTAGCTTATGTAGCATTTGTTCCAGAAAACATCTTCTCGCAGTTCACAGTGTTACCAATTCAGCTGTACAACTGGACGAGCAGACCACAAGAAGAGTTCCATATGATTGCAGCAAGTGGAATTATCATCTTGTTGATTATCTTGCTGATCATGAATTCAATCGCAGTATTGATTCGAAATAAGTTTCATAAACGCTTCTAATTGAGAGTAGGAGGACGAGAACATGGATATTACAATCAACAAACAAATGGTTCAAAAAAATGAAAAAGAACAGGATTTTACACCTGTTTTTAAGATCAATAATCTAAACTTGTGGTACGGACAGGATCATGCCTTAAAAGATATTAAATTTGATATTCCAGAAAAACAGGTTACTGCTATCATCGGTCCATCAGGATGCGGAAAGTCAACATTTATTAAAACGTTGAACAGAATGGTAGAGATGGTACCTATCGTACGTATGTCTGGAGAAATTGTATACCGTGAGAAGAATATTTTTAATCCGAAGTATGGTGTAGAAGAACTTCGTACCCAAGTCGGTATGGTGTTTCAAAAACCAAATCCGTTTCCTAAATCTATTTATGAGAATGTAGCTTACGGACCACGGATTCATGGAATTAAGAATAAAAAAGTCTTAGATGAAGTTGTAGAGAAAAGTTTAAGAGGTGCTGCTATCTGGGACGAAGTAAAAGACCGTCTTCATGAGAATGCATACGGCTTATCAGGTGGTCAACAACAGCGTTTATGTATCGCTAGATGCTTAGCGATCGAACCAGATGTCATTCTTATGGATGAACCTACTTCTGCGCTAGACCCGATCTCTACTTTAAAGGTTGAAGAGCTCGTACAAGAGCTTAAGAAAGACTACAGCATTGTTATTGTTACACATAACATGCAACAAGCAGCTCGTATATCTGATCGCACGGCATTCTTCCTTAATGGAGAAGTTGTGGAATATACAGATACGAGCACATTGTTCTCAAATCCATCGGATAAGCGAACAGAAGATTATATTACAGGACGATTCGGTTAATCAAAGAAAATAGGAGTGAGATAAATGGTTGTTCGTGAAAATTTTCAGCTTCAGTTAGAAGAGATGAAACAAGCGATCGTACAGATCTCTAAATTGACAGAGGAAGCATTAGAACTTTCTGTTGAAGCATTAAAGAATCAAGATCTCGATAAAGCCCTACAGATTATTGAAAATGATAATCGTATCAATGTCCTTGAAGATGAAATCAACGACATGGCCATTCTATTAATCGCTAAACAAGCACCTGTAGCATCTGACCTTAGACGAATCATTGCTGCCATCAAAATATCATCAGATATTGAACGAATGGCTGACTTTGCTGTTAATATTGCGAAGTCTACGATTCGAATCGGAAAACAAGAGCTCATTAAACCTTTAGAAGAGCTTCCTAAGATGGCACATCATGCGATCGCTATGCTAACAACTGCTACCAAAGCATATGTGGAAGAAGATGTGGCTCTAGCTAAGCAACTAGCAGAACTAGACGATGAAGTAGATGAAACGTACGGAAAGATTATTAAAGAACTATTAGAGCTTATGACAAAAAATCCTGAACATCTTTCCCAGATCAGTCAGCTACTGTTTGTGTGCCGATATATCGAGCGTACAGCGGACCACGCAACGAATATTGCAGAAAGCATCATCTTCCTTGTAAAAGGGAAGAGATATGGTTTAAACGATTAAACAAATAAAGGAAGCGAGCACTGAAATGATCAGTGCTCGCTTCTTTTATTATTGCTCTTTTTCTAAAAGATTGTTGTTTTGAACTCCTTGTCACCTTTGACAATTGATTGGAGTGGAAGGTGCGTCCCTACCACCTGAAATGCATCTCGTAAAGCATGCGACGAGGAAACTTACTCCGCTAGCATTAACTTGTAGACGCAGGAGCAAGGAGCATAAAAGCGGGCAGTTTGAAAAGTGGAAGTGGCTTGATCAGTCCTGACAAGCAAAAGTTGAATGGGCTATGAAGGCGCATTTTGCTCATCACAGACCGTTCAACTTTTGACCTCGAGAGGCTAGCCACTGCAACTAGACAGCTGAGCCACTTAAGAGTGAAACGTACGAATGTGGCTCACCGTCTGCCTCGTGGGAAGCAAGCAGCCCTGGAACGGAAATCTTTCAAAAGCAACAAATTTTACGAAAACAGCCTTTATTATGTTATGTAGAATTATGAACTTGTTATTTCTTTCGCGATCTCATCAAAACTCATTTTACTGTTTACTTGATGAGATTCAGCTCTTACTGCACCTTCTAAATTGTTCGTACGCAAATATTTTAAGAACTCATCACTATTTTTAATGATATTTTCTTTTTGCAGAAGGTCGCATACTTCTCCAGTACTCATTCCTTGAGTGATTGTTAAAGTCATCTGATACACCTTATCTTCCTCTTTTTGAGGAACGGTTTTAGGTTCTTCTTTTGCAACCGGAGCCGCAGCTGTTTCAGTATCTTTAAGTGAAGTATACTCTTCCTTTGAAATTGCTAATTCGCCTTTTTCAGAAAGATATTGAGCTACCGATTCTTCTGTTAGATCAGAAGTTTTATCAGCATCATCAGCCGTATAATAAAAACCAGCCAAAATTCCTGTTGAAAGGATTATACCTGCTGAAAATCCGCGAAGGTTTTTGCTTGTCATACTCATTACCCCTCACAAATTAGTTCTTATCGTTAATCATCATTTCATCTTCAAGAACTTTTAGTTTCTTTTTTATTTGATAGATCTCTTTCATTAACTGAATAGTAAAGTTCTCGAGCTGTGTTTCAACTGAAGCTTCCTTGTTTTTTCTAAAGGAAAGAATCAAAAGAATAACACCTACTAGTAACAATCCAAAAATAGCAAACTCCATAATATCCTCCCTAATTTAAAGCTATACCCTTTACTTTTATAACATAGTATTCTGCTGTGGTATAGGTTTTTTCGCAAAAGTTTACACAAATTACTACAATTCGACTATATTCTCATTTTAATCCATTAGAACCGTTGAAAGTTGGAAATAAAAACGACGATTTTTGTCTTACTTTGTCAATTTGACAGAATAATCAGAGATATTAACCGGTTACAAAAACTTTACATATTCGGAAATCTCAAGTGGGATAAGGAAGCGCCATTTTTCGACTTTTTTGACACATTGTATATAAAAATATCCAGTGATACGATTATAAAAAATACGGTAATAAAAAATCATTTCTTAGAATAATTGATTAGGATGAGGTGATGAACTTGATCGAAGATATTGTCAAATTAAAGGAAAACGGATTAACCCTTCAAGAGATCGCACAAAGGATGAACATGTCTTTAGGAAAGGTTCAGTATCGCTGGAACAAATATCGGCAGCAGCAAACACCATCGAATCATGAACTTCCATCTCAGCCAGTTCTTAAAGAAGAGAAGTGGTCTATGCCTTTTGAATATGAAGAGGCAAATGTTCATCTGATGCCAAGGACTTCAGATAGTTTGTATGTGTATTGGAGTTTTTCAGAATCAACAAAACAGATGGCAGAACATCATTTCCGCACAAAATGGGAAGACCTTCCTTCGATATTGAAAATCTATGACGTAACTGACATCGACTTTTTCGGCCATAATGCTCATCGAACATTTGAGGTAGTGCTACCTCCGATGACCAACAATTGGTTTCTTCATTCCTTAGAATCTGGAAGAACTTATATCGTTGATATTGGTACGCGAACATTTGATGGCAGTTTTTTTACTTTATTACGATCAAATCCTGCAGAGACTAGTCCTTCGCTATTTAACAGTTTTCATGATGAAAAGATCGACAGATGGAAACACCAAAATGTTGAACAACCCGAATGGCTAGAAAACTTCTCGACATATTCATATTATCAAAAAATTAGATAGGAGAGTAAAACATGTCTAACGGGTATTTTTCATTAGTCTTGCACGCTCACCTTCCTTATGTGAGGCATAAAGAAGCGAATCGATTAGAGGAAAGATGGGTATTTGAGGCACTTACTGAGACATATATCCCGTTGTTATGGGTACTCGAAGAACAGCCTGAAGCCTTGTCTTGGACCCTATCATTCTCACCTCCTTTGTTGGAGTTATTAAACGATCCAGTCATTCAAAAGCGTTATCTAGAACATTTAGACCTTACGATAAAATTGGTTAAAAAAGAAAAAAAGCATTCTATTAATAAGGAAGAAGAAAAAATTATCGATTTTTACGAAGAACGCTATAAAAGAATCATGGAAACTTATCAAGAATTCGATTGTAAAGTTACAGATGCTTATAAGCGCTATATGGATATAGGGAAGGTTCATTGCATTACTTCCTCTGCAACCCACGCGTTCCTTCCCTATGTTCAAACTGAGCAAGGAGTTAAGGCTCAGATCTTTGCAGGCGTTCAAACTTTTGAAAAGTATTTTGGTGAAAAGCCTAAAGGCTTCTGGCTACCAGAATGTGCATACTCTCCCGGGGTAGATAAAGCGTTAGCTGATGCAGGGATACAGTTTACTTTTGTAGATGAAGAAACTTTACTCCGAAGTAAGCCTGTTCCATCAAAAGGTATTGGAGCACCTGTTTATTCTCCACATGGGGTAGCACTGTTCTCACGAAATCAATGCATCTCAGAAACGATATGGAATTCTTCTGTTGGTTATCCGGGTGATTTTGATTATAGAGAGTTTTATCGAGATGTTGCTTATGAACGGGAGAACGAATATATAAAGAGCTTCATACATCCAGAAGGAATTCGAGTTGATACAGGTTTAAAGTATTGGCGAATAACTGGGGAAACGGAGAACAAGGACTGGTACCAAAGAGACTGGGCATTAAATAAAGTACAGAATCATGCTAATGATTTTTGTCATCGTATTAAAAAATATCTACATACCAACGAACAATCTTACCCTCCTCAATTAATAACTGCACCATTTGATGCAGAACTATTTGGACACTGGTGGTTTGAAGGACCAGAATTTTTACTTCAATCCATGAACGTTTCAACTGAACAAAACATCACGTGGATCACACCTCAAGAATTTTTAACAAGACATTATCAAGATTTAGAAACTGTAAGACCATGCTTTTCAACATGGGGACGAAACCAAACAGGCGAAGTATGGCTGAATGAGTCAAACGCTTGGATGTATAGACACCTGCATCACTGTGAAAGAAAACTTGTTCAACTCGCAGCTCGTCTTTCACATGACGAACCTAACATCGTTATGGAACGTTATGCAGATCAGATGGTTCGCGAATGGATGCTTGCCGCTAGTTCTGATTGGGCTTTTATCATTGAAGGCAATAGTGCAACAGAATATGCCAAGTCAAGATTCCAAGAACATATCGAGAGGTTTCATGAACTGTATCGATCGATTGAAAATAAGACGTATCAGCTTTCAGAGATAGCAGACTATGAAAACAAATATCCTTTCATGTTAACAACTGGCTTATGGCACTTTTTTAAGAGTAAACATGATGAATACGTAGCTTCTCAGTACAATGAACTAAAAGCTAAAGGCAAAAAGAAGATATTAATGCTTTCATGGGAGTTCCCTCCTATGGTAGTGGGTGGGTTAGCACGGCATGTATTCGATCTTTCAAGAAAATTGGTCGAGCAAGGAACGGAAGTATATGTTATTACATCTTCTGTTCCAGGATATCCGGAACATGAAGTGAACAACGGAGTACATGTATACCGAGTTGCTGGTAATCAGCCGAAGTTTGAGTCGTTTTTCCACTGGACTGGAAGCTTGAATTTGGCCATTACGGAACAAGGAATGGCATTAGCAAATAAGTTTGATTTTGATTGCATTCATGCTCATGATTGGCTTGTCTCTGTTTCGGCACTAGCTATTAAGAAAGAATTAAACATTCCGTTGATCACCACAATTCATGCAACAGAACATGGAAGAAACAATGGGATTACATCACCCCTTCAATACGAGATCAATCAGAAAGAATGGGAACTGATGGATGGATCAGACAGTCTGATCGTATGCAGTGACTATATGAAGAATGAGTTAACCGGGGTCTTTAGTATCCAGGAAGAAAAGATAACGATTCTACCAAACGGAATAGATCCAGAACAAATCACATTCCAATCAAGTCCTTCGATAGAAGATAAAAACGATCATAACCTTCTTCTTTTTTCGGTTGGCAGGCTTGTAAGAGAAAAAGGGTTTCAAACGATCATAGAGGCTGCAGATATTTTAAGGAATTCGGGCAAACACGTCAGGTTTGTGATTGCTGGAAAAGGTCCTTTAATGGATGAACTAACAGCAATGATCAAACAGAAGAATCTTGAAGAATATGTTCATCTTGCAGGATTCGTTAGCGATGAGGAAAGAAATGAATGGTTTGCAAAAGCTGATGCTGCTCTATTTCCGAGTCATTATGAACCGTTTGGCATTGTTGCACTAGAAGGGATGGCCGCAGGTAAACTGACAATCGTTTCTGATACGGGTGGATTAAGAGAAATTGTTGACCATGAAAGGACAGGGCTAAAAATATACCCTAACGATCCAGAGAGTATTGTGTGGGCTGTAGAATATATCCTTAGCAATCGTGAGCATTGCTTAGAAATGGCAAAAAGCGGTGAAGAAGTAGCTAGAACCGTTTTCAGTTGGGATTCTATTGCAGAAAAGACTGCAGAACTCTATAAGACAGAACAAAATAAAACATCAAAAGTGGGAGGTATCGTTTAATGAAGGGTGTAATTATGGCTGGTGGAAAAGGAACACGATTAAGACCTCTTACATGCAATATGCCAAAACCAATGGTGCCGATGCTTCATAAACCTGTTATGGAGTATGGTATCGAACTTCTTAAGAAATTTGGTATCACTGATATCGCCGTTACCGTTCATTATTTACCAGACGCAATTAAAAACTATTTTGGTGATGGTCGCGACTTTGGTGTTAACCTTCATTATTTTGTTGAAGATTCTCCACTCGGAACAGCAGGCTCCATTAAGAATGCTGAGGAATTTTTGGATGAGCGTTTTATTGTGATATCAGGTGATGCATTAACAGATTTCAACCTTGAAAAAGGAATTCAATTTCATGAAGATAAAGAGTCTCTAGCAACAATCTTTATGAAACAAGTAGATTCTCCTTTAGAATATGGTGTGATCATGACTAACCAAGAAGGAAAGATCATTCGTTTTCTTGAAAAGCCAAGCTGGAATGAAGTCTTTAGTGATACGGTGAACACAGGTATCTATGTACTCGAACCAGAAGTGTTCCAATATATTGAAAAAGATGTGCCAGTTGATTTTAGTAAAGATTTGTTTCCGCTGCTTATGAAAGAAGATAAAAATTTGTTCGGTTACCAAGCAGAAGGATATTGGTCTGATATCGGGAGCCTTCAGCAGTATCGTCAATCGCATTATGATATGTTGAACGGTTTAGTGAATCTACCTTTTGCAGGAGAGGAAAAAGAGCCTGGTGTTTGGATCGGTGAAAATGTATTTATTGAAGATGGAGCTGTGATTGAAGCACCTGTAAGCATTGCAGATGGGGCAGTTATTCGTAAAGGCTCTCATATTGGCAAGCTATCTGTTGTTGGGAAGAATAGTGTAGTAAGCACTGGAAGCTCTTTAAAGAAAACGGTTCTATGGAACGATGTTTTTGTAGGAGATCAGTGTGAATTAAGAGGGGCAACGATCGCGAACGGTACGAAAGTAGAAAAAGATGCTTCTGTCTTTGAACATGCGGTAGTAGGTAACCATTGTACAATTGGTAGAAACGCGACGTTAAAGCCAGATGTAAAAATCTGGCCAGAAAAAGAGATCTTCGAAGAAGCTCTTGTTCACACTTCGATCGTATGGGGAAAAAAAGCTACAAAATCTTTGTTTGGATCTAGAGGCGTCTCTGGAATCGCAAACGTTGAGATCACACCAGATTATATTGCAAGACTTGCATCAGCCTATGGAGCTGTTCTTCCCTATGGGTCACAGATCATCATCGCAAGTGACTCACATGACTTTTCAGTTATGATTAAACAATCTTTTATTCAAGGACTTCATTCTTCAGGAGTGCATACGCTTGATATTAGTCCTACTGTCGCACCTGTCGTTCGTTTCTCGATCGAAGAAGAACGTTTAGAAGGCGGTGTCTACGTAAGGTTCTCGAACCCTACGGGAGAAAAACAACTGATGATCGAATTCTATGATAACAAAGGACTTCCGATTCATTCTGATCTTGAAAGAAAGATTGAGAATGCTTATTGGCAGGAAGATTATAGACGTGCTTCATTTGATCGAATCGGAAAAGGTGCTGTTCAAGCGAACAAACATGAAGATTACATTTCTGCTCTACTAGAAGAAATTCAAGAAAAAGGGATTCAAGAAGCTAAGTTCAGAGTAGTGGTAAATTACAATCACCAGCCGTACCTTAACTTTATTCCTAATCTATATAATCGATTGAACTGTGAGATCCTAACCGCTCCATATCAGACGAAGCCAGAGGAAATGGCATCTTTTGTGAGAGTTACAAATGCCAATATTGGTGTATTGATCGGAGAAGCGGGTGAAACGTTGCGCCTCATTACAGAAACAGGTGAAGTGTTGGATGAAGAGACTATGCTTGCTCTCTACGTTTTCACAGCATTTTCACAAGGTAAGCAAAAGGAGATGGCTATCCCTGTATATGGATCATCTGCTTTAGATTCCATTGCTGAACGTTTAAAAGGAAAGCTGATACGGACGAAAGCTAACCCGCGTTCAATCATGGAAGTAGGGGATGGGGTCCTTAATTATCAATACGACGCTCAATACGCATTTGTTCATATCTTAGAGATCATGGCGATGCAGAAGATCACACTATCTGAACTCGTCAAAATGCTTCCTGATGTGCATATGTTAAGAGAATATGTACCTTGCCCAAAAGATAAGAAAGGCCGAGTAATGCGCAGACTGATGGAGGATATCCGTGACAACAATGTAGAATTGCTTGATGGGATTAAAGTTTTTCATCCTGAAGGAGGATGGACACTTATCCTTCCAGACGTAGAACAGCCTGTTTTTACCGTGTACTCACAGAATACTGATCCAGAACAAGCGAAACAAGCGGCATCACAATACATTGAAAAAATTCAGTTATATCAGCAGGTGTAACAGATGCCTAGACATTTGGTTTTAGGAAACGGAAAATTATTGATCAATTTAGATGAATATTTGCAGATCAGAGACATCTATTTTCCTTACGTCGGTCAGCAAAATCATGTCCAAGGACACGTTAACCGTCTAGGAGCCAGTATCAATGGCTCCTTTTCTTGGCTTTCTTCAAAAGAATGGGTGATCGAGCCAGGTTATCATTTAGACTCGCTCGTTACACTCTCATACGCCAAAAATGTAAAGGAAGGCATAACGCTGAAGATTGAAGACGCCGTTCATCAAAGAGAAAATATGTTCATGCGAAGAATTACCGTTTTAAACGAATCACATGAAGAAAAAAGGATCAAAATTTTCTTTCACCAAGATCTTTCTATTTATGAAAATGAAGTGGGAGATACAGCCTATTTTGATCCCGAAAAATCTGTGATCATCCATTATAAGAAGAATCGGTACTTTTTGTTCGCAGCTTCATTCGATCAAAAAGGGATCGACCAGTACACAACTGGTGTTAAACGTTTTTTAAGTGCAGAAGGAACATGGAGAGATGCCGAAGATGGTCATCTTCATGTGAACCCTATCGCGCAAGGATCTGTGGATAGCACTTTCTCTGTGCAAGGCATCGTTCCGCCACATGGAAAAGGAGACGTAAACTATGCTTTAACCGTTGGGAAAAGTAGAGAAGAAGTATTTTCTCTCTACGATTATCTCATGGAGATCGGTCCATCGTTAACACTAGATAAGATCGATGTTTACTGGAGGAGATGGGTAAACAAAACAAAGATCAATCCATGCAACCTTTCTGATGAACTTCTTGATCTGTATAACAGAAGTTTACTCATCATTCGTACACAGACCAATGAGAACGGTTATATCATAGCGGCTAATGATTCTGATATTCAGCACTATAATCGAGACCATTACAGTTATATGTGGCCGAGGGATGGGGCGTTAATCGCTGCTGCTGTTGCAAAAGCAGGCTTTCATGGAATGGTGAAGAACTTCTATCGAAGATGTGCGGATGTTTTAACAAAAGAAGGATACCTTCATCATAAGTATAACCCCGATGGTTCGATCGGATCATCGTGGCATCCAATGATCGATAAAGAAGGATCAAGTCAGCTGCCCATCCAGGAGGATGAAACTGCACTCGTACTTTGGGCGTTTTGGGAACATTATAAAGAAACAGGAGATATTGAGTTTGCTCAATCTCTCTATCGGTCATTAGTTCGTCCGAGTGCAAGATTCTTGCTTCAATATATGCAAGAAGAATTAGACCTGCCGTTACCTTCTTATGATCTATGGGAAGAAAGAAGAGGAATCTTTACTTTTACAACAAGCTCTGTGTATGGTGGTCTAATGGCCGCATACTCATTCGCGACGCTCTTTGGTGAGGATGACCGAGCAGAGAGGTATAAGAAGGGTGCAGACCGAATAAAAGCAGGAATGGAAAAGCATTTGTATGATGAAGATTCAGGAAGATTCTTAAGAGGTATCTATCTGTTGGATGATAACGCTTATAAGAAAGATTTCACGATGGAATCCAGCATGTATGCTCTCTTCGCGTTCGGCGTATATCCTGCCGATGATGAACGGATTGTCCGGACGATGCAGCAGATGAATGAAGAGTTGAGCATTAAATCGGGTGTAGGCGGGATTGCGAGATATACAAATGACTATTATTTTCAGCAAACGCATGACATGACAAGAGCTCCTGGGAACCCTTGGTTGATTTGCACGTTATGGCTTGCGAAATGGTATGTTCAATGTGCAAAATCACTTCAAGATCTAGAGCGTCCACATGAAATTTTACGCTGGGTTCACGAGCATAGCTTTTCTACAGGTGTCTTACCTGAGCAGCTTCATCCGTTTACAGGAGAAGCTTTATCGGTTGCCCCTCTCACTTGGTCACATGCTACTTTTATTGATGTTCTAAAAGAATATACAAAAGTCTATGAGAAACTTTCGCAAAACTCACTTGCTCGTTAGAAAAGAATTTGTTATCATGTTATGGTATGGTTTAATAGAGAATATGACTGTTAGTAACCATGATAATGTACTTTGGTAAAGATGTGGAGGGAAACAACAATGCGTGTAAACATTACTTTAGCTTGTACTGAAACTGGTGATCGTAACTACATCACTACAAAAAACAAGCGTACGAATCCAGACCGTTTAGAGCTTAAAAAATACAGCCCGCGTTTAAAGAAATACACAGTTCACCGTGAAACTAAGTAATTTCACTTAGAAGCGCCTGAGACCCATGCAAAGGAGGGATCAGGCGTTTTTTCATGCAATCGGAACCATGATATGATAAATAGATCACGTTATAGAGGTGTTTAATTCATGGATAAAATACAATGGCGAAAAGAGTTGAAGAAAGTACTGCTCTCAATGGGAAAAGAAGAAAGGAAATCAAAAAGTAAAGCGGTTTCTAATCTCTTATTTCAAACAGACGAATGGAAAACAGCTGATTGTTTTGGGATTACAGTCTCGCGAGGATTTGAGCTTGATACCTCTTACATCATAGATCAAGCATGGAGGGAAGGAAAGACCGTCGCTGTGCCAAAGTGCTACTCTAAACATAAACAGATGGAGTTCAGAAAAATTCGTTCGTTTGAAGAATTAGAAAATGTATACATGGATCTTTATGAACCTAAGTTAGAAGTAACTTCTAGCATAGAGGCATCTCAAATGAATATGATCATCGTTCCAGGTCTTGTGTTTGATCGTGAAGGATACAGAATCGGTTATGGAGGTGGGTACTTTGATCGTTACTTACAAACTTATACTGGATCAAAACTTTCACTTGCTTATACATTGCAGACAACGACATCTGTTCCACATGAAAACTATGATATTCCAGTAGAAAAAATTATTACAGAAGATGGTCGGTTTAAGTAGATGATCTTCTTACTAGTGAGTATCGCTCTTCTTTCCGCAATGTCAGCTTTATTCAAGTGGCTGACGATCGCAGGAAGTGTAACAGCGTTTATATTGGGAGTAATCATATATAAAGCATTCGGTTGGCAGGGTTTGATCATACTTGGTCTGTTTTTCATAACTTCTACCCTGTTGACAAAATGGAAGAAAGACAAAAAGCAGGATCAAGACGCATTGCAAACCGAAGACAAAAAAGGAAGGTCTGCTTGGCAAGTGCTTGCCAATGGTGGGGCAGCGCTGCTAACAGCAATAGGTCACTTGATAATTTCAGATCCTGTTTGGCTTATCGTGTTTGCGGCTACCTTCGCGACAGCTACTGCAGATACATGGGCTTCAGAGATCGGTGTCCTTTCAAAGCGAAGACCGTTTCATATTAAAGAATGGAAGAAGGTTGAACCTGGTTTATCAGGTGCAGTATCAAGTCTAGGAACAATGGCAGCAGCGACAGGAGCATTATTAATAGGCTTTAGTTTTTATTTTCTTTATGACACCACGATTACCATTCTGCTGTGTATTGCGATTTCTGGATTCTTAGGGAACGTCGCAGATACCCTTTTTGGGGCTTGGTTTGAACAAAAGTACGTTTGTTCCGTTTGTAAAAGAGAAACCGAAAGCCACGTTCATTGTGGTGCCAAAACGGTAAAAGTATTTGGGTATGCCTATTTTACAAATAATCTTGTGAATTTTTCATCGACGATTATTGGAGGTCTGATTGCGGGAGGTTTATACATATGGATCATAAGTTGAAGGTGATCGGCGTTGTACTTGCAGGTGGGGAGTCAAGAAGGTTTGGAAGTCCGAAATTGTTCGCTGAATGGGGCGATGCTACTTTTTTTGATAAAGCTCTAAATACGATCACTCCTTATTCAGATGAACTTGTAGCTGTCGTTCGCAAAGAATGCATAGAGATTTTAGAGCGAAAGCATTCTCATGCTGTTGAGATAATTTCCGATGTTGAATCTTTTAAAGGTAAAGGTCCTCTAGCAGGAATATACAGTGCCATGATGAGAAAAAAGGGAGATTATTATTTGATCACGCCATGTGATATGCCTAGAATGAGCAGCGATATGTATAAAAAATGGTTGGAATCGGCTATTAAGCATCCGATGTATGATTGCATCATCCCGGTTTTAAACGGAAAAATATATCCACTCAACGGTGTATACAAGAGATCATGTCTTCATGAAATGAAAGAGAATTTAATGAAGGATAACTTAAGAGTTTTATCCTTATTGAGCCGTAAAAATACGAAATACATAGAAGTACGAAAAGAAGAGGCTCACTTTTTCGAAAATGTGAATACAAAAGAGGATCTTTTAAATCTACGAGACGAATAAAAATCGCATTCCAAACAGAAAGTAGTAGCAAGGAGGTTTTTTACATGAAAGGATTCGTGATTAAAAGCTTTTTGATATTCCTCGCTGTTGCGCTCGGTTATAGAATGCGATACCGATTGATGAACAGCGCTCTCGGCAATCCCTTAATTCGTCGTTTCTTAGTTGGAAGTGCCATGTCATTTCCAGGGCTGCGATCTAAAATGATGGATGAGATCATTTGACCATGCGATCGAAAAAAGCAGCATTCTTCTTTGATTTAGACAATACGCTGTTTGATTATGAAGCCTCCTTTAAGAAGGCTTCTTTATTTGCATTTCGTTCCATCTTTTCTTCAGGTGAGCAAAATAACAAGTTAGCAGAAAAATGGTTTTCTCATTATAAAATGTTCTGTGATTTTTATTGGCAGGCTTATGAAAAAGCATGGATCACCCGAAAAGAATATCAAAAAAACCGTCTGTCATCTTCTTTACGTGCAGTAGGAATAAGTAAGGTTAATGACCATGAGATCCAGCGATATCAACAGCTTTTTGAAAGAAATATACACCTTTTTGTAGAACTCTATCCTTGGATACAGGATATGTTTCAAATCTTAAAACGTAATGAGATCATGTACGGAATCATCTCGAATGGAGAAGCTGATGTTCAGAGAAACAAAATAAAGCATCTAAACCTCGATATTCCTGAAAAACAAATTTATATTTCATCGGAAATAAAAGTAGCTAAACCTAGTCCAGAAATCTTCCATCTTGTAAGAAAGAATGTGGAAGCAAGTGCTTTCTTCTATGTTGGTGACTCATATTCATTAGACATGGTCCCAGCTATCCAAGCAGAGTGGACTGCTATCTGGTGGAATCCTTCGATGCTTGATGTAACGAATGACAAAGTGCCTCATCATATCTGTTTTTCAAGCGATGAATTAGTAGAAGCCATCATGAGATATATTGAATGAGCTGGATGTTCTCCCCATTCGCTGTTTGGAATAGAACGAATAGATATTTTTTGTCTTTGCTGATTAAGATGAAAGGCATCGAACTTCCGATCGGACTTATTCTCTGTCCATTCTTTGTAGTAATTCCTAGAAAATAATTTTTGTATAATCCTTCCCATAGCTTTCCGATAATTTCCTGACTTTTAGATAGAGAGAACCCAGACAGCGGTTTGTTGTTAAAATCAGTTAGCGATTCTAGAGAGATCACGTTATATTCATTGAGATCAATTTGATAGAAGTTTGTTGTTTGGGTAAGTGTTTGTTGCAGATATTTATTTGTTTTTTCATCCAGATCATTTTTAGCTTTTCGTTCAGTGCTATCCTTAGGAATCTTAAAACCTGAGAACGATTGACCAAGTTTTGCTGCATATAAAAAATCATTACTCATTCTTTGTACAGAACGATATTTCTCCTCACTAAGATGGATTTCTCCTTGATGATAGGAGATGGCCTCCCAAAGCCCCGGTATCGAACTTAAAACATCCTTTTCAAGGTCAATTGCATTTGCAGAGGTTTTCCACTCTGTCATCTTATTGTTAAGCCTTCCGTTCTCGAAAATCATCGCCATGTCTTGTCTGAGATAAACACGTTCAGAAGTCATTGAGTTCACTTTCCAAAATAAGTCATAATTTGATGAAGTACCATTTAAAAAGGAAAGCTTCGTTTCTGCTTCTTTAAAAGAGAACGTACTATCCAATGGAAAGAAAGTAATGCTTTCGCGTGCTTCTTTTTTTACAAACGGCTGGTAGATGATACCTATTACAAGTATAATAATTAACAGATAAATTGAAATTTTCCACTTCATACAAATCAGCCTCCCTTTCGGACAACTTGTTCCTAAATTCTATGCAATCCTGTCCAAATTAGAAGGCCTGAGTTAAAGAAAACGTATGGAGCGGTTAATCGAGAGGGGTTAGATTAATGGAAGTTGAAACAAAAGAGATCGTAAGCTATTTGAAAAAACTCGTACATATCCCAAGCCCATCTGGGAATACAGAAGCCGCAATCAATTTTATAAAATCATTCTTTGAAGAAAATCAGGTGATGCATAAAACAACCAATAAAGGTGCTGTCATCGCGACCATTCCAGGTGAGAATGATTCAAAACACCGCCTGCTGACTGCTCATGTTGATACGTTAGGTGCTATGGTAAAAGAGATTAAAGGCGATGGCCGTCTTAAATTAGACTTAATCGGCGGGTTCTACTGGAATACGATTGAAGGCGAATATTGTTCGATACATACGAATTCAGGAAAAGTTTTCAACGGCACGATCATGATGCACCAAACAGCTGCTCATGTTTACAAAGGAATGAATGAACTAAAGCGTGATGAAAAGAACATGGTAGTTCGCGTAGATGAAGAGTTTCATTCTAAAAAAGATGTTGAAGAAGCGGGGATTTCTGTTGGGGATTTTGTCTCTTTCCATCCTAGATTCGAACAATTAGAAAGTGGGTTTGTGAAGTCGCGTCATCTAGATGACAAAGCTAGTGTTGCGATCTTAATGCATGTGATCAAACAATTGAAGACTCAATCAACCAAGCTGCCTTATACGACCCACTTTTTGATCAGTAATAATGAAGAGATCGGATATGGCGGTAATTCAAACATACCAACTGAAACAGTGGAGTACTTAGCGGTAGATATGGGTGCGATCGGTGATGGTCAGGCAACAGACGAATTTACTGTAAGTATCTGTGCAAAAGACTCTGGTGGACCCTACCATTATGGGTTAAGAAAACATCTTGTTGGTTTGGCAGAAAAACATAATATCGGATATAAAGTTGATATCTATCCTTACTATGGTTCAGATGCAACAGCAGCCATTCGCGCTGGAGCCGATATTGTGCACGGCCTGATTGGACCTGGGATCGATGCATCTCATGCTTTTGAGCGAACACATATCAAATCATTAAAAAATACAGCAGAGCTTATTCACACTTATTTGAAGTCTCCTCTAGTTTAGCCTTCAGCCCCTTAGCCATAGCTAGGGGTTTTTCTTTTTTTCTGTCCAGTCCTTCCAAAGTTGAACTTATGATGGCTTCTAGAATAATCGTAGTTCACCAAGGTATGAAACAGGAAAAGAAAGTGAAGGATGATAGGCAGAGGAGTGATGAAAAAATGTCTTATCTGCCAAAAAAACAACCTCTTTCAACAAATTTTGATGAAAACGTTGAATATATGAAAAACCAATTAGGCGTGGACATCAGTTTTGATTGCATACACCTTGACTTAGAATATGCCGGAAGAAGAATGGCTTTATTCATGGTTGATGGATTCGTTAAAGATGATATTCTTCATTATTTAATGAAGTTACTAGCCGATCTTGAACCAGGTCAATTAGATCCGGATCCACTTGTAAAACTGATGAAGACTTATCTGCCTTATATAGAGATCTCTACGTCAGATGATCTGAATCAAGGAATCGATTGGGTATTAAGTGGTCCGACAGTTCTGATCGTTGAGGGAGTTTCGGAAATCCTTCAAATCGATGCTAGAACGTACCCGGTTCGAGGACCTGAAGAACCGGATGTTGAGCGTGTTGTAAGAGGAGCAAGAGATGGTTTTGTTGAAACGATCGTATTCAATACCGCACTTACAAGAAGAAGAGTTCGTGACCGTTCACTCCGAATGGAGTACATGAGTATCGGAAGGCGCTCTAAGACCGATGTATGCATTTCTTATATTGAAGATATTGCAGATCCGCATATCGTTGACCGTATTAAGGAATCATTGAAAAAGATTGATACAGATGGACTTCCGATGGGTGAGAAAACGGTCGAAGAATTTATTTGTGGCCGTCACCTCAATCCATATCCGTTAGTGAGATATACAGAAAGACCTGATACAGCAGCCGTTCATTTATTTGAAGGCCATGTTTTAGTTTATGTAGATGGATCTCCGTCTGTCTTGATCACCCCAACAACATTTTGGCATCATCTGCAACATGCAGAAGAATACAGGCAGAAACCTGTAGTTGGAGCATATTTAAGATTTGTGCGATTTTTAGCTGTTTGGATTTCGATATTTTTGCTGCCGTTGTGGTATCTATTTTCCGTACACAAGGAACTTTTACCTGTGAATTTATCATTCATAGGTCCTGAAGAAATTGGTGTTGTTCCTTTATTTTTGCAATTTGTGATCATCGAGTTGGGTATGGATATGCTCAGGATGGCTACCATACATACGCCGACATCGGTTTCCACCGGACTAGGATTAGTCTCAGCCATTGTGGTCGGACAAGTTGCGATCGAAGCAGGTTTATTTGTAAATGAGGTTGTGCTCTATATCGCAGTAGCTGCAATCGGAACATTTGCTACTCCTACGTATGAGCTTAGTTTAGCAAATCGATTATTAAGGCTTTCTTTATTAGGTTTAACTGCATTGTTAGGTGTACCTGGATATATAATAGGCTTCACATTAGCTGTATTATTCTTTGTATCGTTCAAATCCTTTCATATACCGTACCTCTGGCCGTTTATCCCCTTCAACCCAAAAGCGATCAGAGATGTGATCTTAAGAATTCCTATGCCTCTAAAGAACAGAAGACCGATCGTATTACACCCGAAAGACCCCGATCGTTAATATTAGACAGCTGAACATTCTTCAGCTGTCTTTTTCTATAGGAATTGTGTGCAAAGGCTTGCATCTTTCCCTATATTATTTGTTATAATGACAAAGGTGATTATAATGAAAACAATGTATGATGTTCTTCAGCTGTTAAAAAGGTTTGGAACCTATATATATACCGGAAACAAGATAGCTGATTTAGAATTGATCCAAGAAGAGGTCAGAGAACTCTATGAGCAAAAACTCATTGATGTAAACGAATTCAAAAATGCGATCATCATTATTCGAGCAGAACACAATAAATTACAATAGAGGATGAGACAGATGGAGAAATGGTTAGTAGGTGTTGATCTAGGTGGAACAACAATTAAAATCGCTTTTGTAACCTTAGATGGTCATATTGTAGAGAAGTGGGAAATCCCTACGAATATAAATGAAGATGGAAAGCATATCGTTATGGATATTACTGACTCTATCCATTCAAAACTAAAAGAACTATCTGAACCTAAAGAAAAGCTTGAATCCATTGGTATGGGAGCGCCAGGTTTCATTGATATGAAAACAGGTTTCATCTATCATGCTGTAAATATCGGTTGGAGAGATTATCCGTTGAAAGAAGAGCTTGAAAAAGCAACGGGCCTTTCTGTTATCGTTGATAACGATGCTAACATCGCTGCGATCGGAGAAATGTGGCGTGGTGCTGGTGATGGTGAAGGAAACGTACTGATGGTTACATTAGGTACAGGAGTCGGAGGCGGAATTATCGTAAATGGACATATCATGCATGGAACGAATGGTATGGCTGGTGAGATCGGTCACATAACGGCGATTCCAGAAGGTGGAGCCCCATGTAACTGTGGGCGTACAGGATGTATTGAAACAATAGCTTCAGCAACAGGAATCTCACGGATCTCAAAAGAAAAGGCTCTTCAAGACACATCTTCTTCACTTTATGCTCTTTTGCAAGAGAATGGTGAGATAAAAGCTAAAGATGTTGTAGCAGCCGCTGAAAAGGATGACAAAGCGGCAATTGAAACGTTGGATGAAGTAACTTTTCATTTAGGGTTAGTAATAGCAAACCTTGCTAACAGCATTAACCCAGGTAAGATCGTAATCGGTGGAGGAGTCTCTAAAGCGGGTCATACCTTAATGGAGCGGTTGGAGCAGAAATTTAAACACTTTGCACTTCCAAGAGTTGCTGAAGGCGCTGAGATGAAAGTAGCTACGCTAGGAAACGACGCTGGTGTCATCGGAGGAGCTTGGTTAGCCAAACACAATCGCTGATCATTCTTGTTTAAGAAACAAAAAAGTCTAGATTTAACGTGAAGGTCTCTATAGGTAAATAGAAGGAACTTTCTTTTGCAAAGTTTTTTAGTGAGATCTTCTCAAACATATATAATGAGTGATTTCTTCTTAAGAGACGTAATAATAGCGAACCGCTTCAGTGCGGTTCGTTTTCGTTTTTTTGAAACTTTTTTGAGTGAAGTTCGTCTAATGGTTTATGGATTTAAAAAAGGGGTAAAACTAATATAGTTTTGTTGTCCTATTTGTCAGAATCTTGAAATAGTACGTAAGGGTATTGAATTCTTGTGTGAAACCATTTAATATACTCTTTATGTAATCCTTTGATTAAGGTTTTGTAAATATGTAAAAGATGAATTTACATTCTTGATCAATGCTTACCGGATGCAAAGAGAGACTAGTTAAGAGGGAATAAATTGAAAACGAGAGTTCTTTTTGATTGAGGAGGTCAGAGAACATATGAAAGAAAAAATGAAACAAGCTTTTGCTGAATATAGATTCTTCTTTATAGCAATTGCTTTATTATGGATTAAAACATTTATCATTTATAAAACAGCATTTGAACTGCCTATGGACAACAAAGTTCAAGAGTTAATCCTGTTTATTAACCCAATTAGTTCGATTGTTCTTTTCTTAGGAATAACGCTTTATTTTAAAGGAAGAACGCACAGAAGAATGATTGTTGCAGTCAGTGCGATCATGAGTTTTGTGATGTATGCCAATATGGTGTTCTATCGTTTCTTTAATGACTTTATTACCATTCCAGTCTTGTTCCAAACGAGCAACATGGGTGATTTAGGTAATAGTGTATTTGAGTTGATACAACCTACTGATTTATTGGTATTCATCGACATCGTCATTTTGGCTTACTTCATGAGACGAGCTGATTACCGACCTGCACGTGCTTCACGCAAGCAGATCACGATTACTTTTGCTGCTGCAATCGTATTTTTTATCGTGAATGTTGGTATCGCAGAAACTGAAAGACCGCAGTTGTTAACTCGTACGTTTGACCGTGAAATGTTGATTAAAAACATCGGTTCATACAACTATCACATTTATGATTCCATTATCCAATCTAAAGCTAAAGCGCAGCGTGCATTTGCTGATGGAAGTGAAATTACAGATGTCGAGAACTACTCACGTGCCAATTATAAAGAACCAAATCCTGAGATGTTCGGAAAAGCAAAAGGCAAGAACGTTTTCGTCATTTCAGTTGAATCAACACAGAACTTTGTTATTAATGAATCTGTAAACGGCAAAGAGATCACACCGTTTATGAATGACCTGATCAAAGACAGTTATTACTTCCCAAACTTTTATCACCAAACAGGGCAAGGTAAAACGTCTGACTCAGAGTTTTTATTAGATAATTCTTTATACCCACTTCCAAGTGGTGCAGTTTTCTTTACACACTCTCAGAACCAATACAATGCAACACCAGAAATTTTAAAAGAGCAAGGTTACTATTCATCCGTACAGCATGCTAATAACAAAAGTTTCTGGAACCGTGATATCATGTATGATAATTTCGGTTACGACCGTTATTATTCATTAAAAGATTTTGAAGTAACTCCTGAGAATTCAATTGGATGGGGCCTAAAAGATAAAGATTTCTTTAAACAATCCATTCCACATCTAAAAGAAATGCATGCAATGAACAAACCGTTCTATACAAAGTATATTACGTTAACAAATCACTTCCCGTTCACATTAGAAGAGGAAGATGAAACGATTCCAGAATGGACTTCTAACGATGGAACAGTTAACCGTTACTTTACAACCGTTCGCTATACAGACGAAGCTTTGAAAGAATTCTTTGATGATGTTAAAGAAGCTGGTCTTTATGAAGATTCAATCTTTATCATGTATGGTGACCATTATGGGATCTCTGAAAACCATAATGATGCGATGGGTCAATTCTTAGGAAAAGAAATCACTCCTTTTGAGTCTACTCAATTGCAGAAAGTACCATTAATCATTCACATGCCAGGTGAAAAAGGTAAGACGATGGATACAGTTGGTGGACAGATCGACCTTAAACCAACGATTCTTCACTTGCTAGGTATTGATACAAAGGGTGACATACAGCTTGGCTCAGATTTGTTCTCTAAAGACAGAGAAGATTTCGCTGTGCTTCGTGACAATTCTTATATCACTAAAGACAATGTGTTCACAGATGGTAAGTGTTATGACAAATCAACGGGTAAACCTGTTGAAGGTGAGAATAATGCTTGTGAACCATACAGTGAACGTGCTAAGACTGAACTTGATATGTCTGACCGTATCATATATGGAGATTTACTAAGATTCTACGATAAAGATAAAGCAAAAGATAAAGCTGTTAAACAAGAAGAAAAGCAAAAACAGTAAAGACATTAGAGCACTCAACTTCGGTTGAGTGCTTTTTTTCTGCATAACTGCTTTACGTGAACATACATCTTAAAGAGGAATGTTTTAAGGGAGGGCTATGTTTGGAAATTGTCATGCGTAACGGCGATTCGTTCTGGTACTACTCACGTCTATTATCTATCCCTTACGTGTTGATCAAAGACTCTAATCCTAACGTCACAGCAGCAAGTATGATTGCAGGGGAGAGTATAGAGATCCCTGGAATGTTTTTAGAAAAATATAAGATTAAAAATGGCGACACTTTTTTTTCAATAGCAGATAAATTTGATATTCCTTTAGATGCATTATATTTAGTTAATCCAACTGTGAAACCAAAGGAAATATTTACAAAGGACATCATCAATATTCCTAGAATGCTACCGTATCCATCTATAAAATGTCAGAGAAAGTACAATACAGCTGCACTGAATCTTGATATGGATAAACTTATTAACGTTTATCCATTCATAAAAAAACAGGAGATTGGTAAATCTGTTCTCGGCCAACCTATAGATATGCTTATAATAGGAAATGGAAAAAAGAAAGTGCACATTAACGGTTCGTTTCATGGAAACGAATGGATTACTTCAGGAGTTCTGATGAAGTTTATCAATGAATATGCAGCTGCGCTAACAAGTGATAAAGTTTTGAATGGACACAAAGCTTCGGACCTATATAGAAATACTACACTTTACGCAGTACCTATGGTCGATCCGGATGGTGTCGATCTCGTTTTGAATGGTCTCCCTGAAAATCCCGAATGGAGAGAGCTTGTTTTAAAATTAAATAAAGGAAGCAAAGACTTTTCTGCTTGGAAAGCAAATATTCGCGGTGTAGATCTCAATAATCAATTTCCGGCAAGGTGGGAGCTTGAACAAGTAAGAAAACCAACTTCACCTGCACCAAGAGATTATCCTGGTAACGCTCCGTTAAGTGAACCAGAAGCAATAGTGATGGCAGAGATTACAGAAAAGCACCAATTTGATCGAGTGGTGGCTCTGCATACACAAGGAAAAGAACTATACTGGGGTTTTGAAGGGGAAGAACCTATGCCGATCTCAGGAGAGATCGCCGCTGAATTTGAAAGGGTTAGCGGCTATAAAGCGATCAGGTATGTGGATAGTTATGCTGGTTACAAAGATTGGTTCATTCAAGAGTACAGAAAGCCGGGATTCACGATTGAGCTTGGAATAGGGGTTAACCCGCTTCCATTAAGACAGTTTGATACGATTTATGAAGATACAAGGGGTATCTTGTTAGCAGCTCTATACATGTAAGATAGAATTTAGACTTCTTGAAATCGCGCTTCACATCAACCAACTTTATGGTTGTTAAAAGAAAGAAAAAACCATCAGAAATTGAATTCTGATGGTTTTTTGAGTTTTTAATGGCCTGTAGAGCCGCCGCTGCCTACTAAAACGTCCAGAACAGTCATGACTGTAAACCAGCCAAAAACTGCAAACGTTAAAAAAGCAAAACCAGCTGCCATTAAATTTTTAATTTTTAACGAACGCAATAGTCCCAACGCAGCTAGAATAGCTACTAAGCCGAATATAATGGCTAATCCCATTATTCTGTGCCCCCTTGCTCTGGAGTAATACCAATCCTATGTATAACGCTTTCACACAGGTATAACCTTGTATTATTTTACTTGTTTTATTCTGGTTTGTCGAGTGCACATTGGAACAAAATGAACTCAATTGTTAGTTTATAGGCAGAAGCCCACTTTTTAACAAGGGGTTTATGCTGGTTCCCAACGACCAAATACTGCTGTTCATTATCTGTGAACTCAATAATTAATTCTTCTTCTGTTTGAAGTAAAAACATTGCTTTTTCTTGCTCTTCACCTTCCTTGATATAAAAGACACAGATCATATCAAGATAAAGATACGTTCGATCTGAGTCAGAAGTGAACCCATAATCCTCAAATAATAGAGTCTTTCTGAAAGGGTGGATTGAAAGTAAAAGGATCGCTTCAAAAAGTTCATCATCTCTTTGAGAAGAAATGATCAAATCTTTTTGTTGATCATGCACAGAAATAGGAGCGGGCGTATCCATATTTTCGTATCCGAAAAAGACTTTCATGTGTTTCCTCCGAAATATTGTTTGTTTTAGTGTAAGATAGAAAGTAATAACTTGCAATTGGAGGCTTGAAAATGAAGTGGAAAAAATTAACGGTAGGACCTGTACAAGAGAATACATATATTATCTACAATAATCATAAAGAAGCAGTGATCATTGATCCAGGCAGTGAAGGAAAAAGAATCATACAGACCATAGAGTCATTAAAAGTAAAACCTTTAGCCGTCTTGTTAACGCATGCTCATTTTGATCATATTGGAGCTGTTGATGACGTGCGTGAAAAATATAACATTCCGTTGTATGTTCATAAAAAAGAAGCTGATTGGCTGAGTGACACAAAAAAGAATGGATCAAAATATTTTGGTCAAAGCATAACGGCTAAGCCAGCAAGCCATATTCTAACGCATACAGATAATACCTTAAAGATTGGCAACTTCTCATTTGAGGTATTAACAACCCCTGGTCATTCTCCTGGAAGTGTTTCGTATTATTTAAGAAGCAGTGGTGCTGTTTTTTCCGGTGATGCTTTGTTCGCAGGAAGCATTGGAAGAACAGATCTACATGGCGGGGATCAGGAAGTATTGATCAACAGCATTCATGAAAAACTGCTTAATCTGCCAGAAGAAACGGTCGTGTTATCAGGTCATGGCCCTGAGACCACTATTGGAATGGAAATGGACTCGAATCCATTCTTAAGCGGATTCTAATCGTGCCTAACACGAGTTTGTTACAAAAAAAATTGGCAGATAGCGAATGGCTAACGATGGAAGAGTACATGGAACATGCCCTGTATCATCCGCTAGAGGGCTATTATATGAAAGAGAACACGAAGATTGGAAAGAACGGTGATTTTTATACAGCTAGCCTGGTGTCAGATGTATTTGCTAAGGTGTGGGCTGACTTATTCATAAGAACGATAGCGGATCAGAACCTTCAGCCAATCGTTGTGGAGTTTGGAGGAGGAAGCGGTCACTTTTCTCAGCAAGTTTTAGAGAGTTGGTATTCGCAATCAGTCGAACATATATCGTATGTCATTGTAGAACCTAGTCCTTATCACAGACGAATATTAGAAGCGAAGTTAGCTGAGTACCCCATTACCATTCTAAGTTCATTGAATGAACTTATAGAGCGATACCCATCATTTAGGGGAATTATATTTGCAAATGAAGTTCTTGATGCGTTTCCGCTTCGGATTTTTCAACAAAAGAATGATGAATGGTATGAAAAAGGAGTATCTCTTCAAAAAAACACGGATGAACTTCGTTTTCTTTATAAGAAAGTAGAGAATTCATCATTACAAAAAAAGTTAGATGAAATCTTTTGCTCTAGAGATAAAGCGAATGAACTTGAAGTTTCTTTTTCAATGCTATTTTGGCTTAAAAACCTCTACGAATGGATAGAAATAGAGACTTGCTTATTCTTTGTCGATTACGGTTTGATAGGCGAAGAATGGAACACGATACGTTTAAAAGAAGGAAGTATTAGGGGCTATTATAGACATCAAATACAAAGCAATCCATTAGCATTTCCCGGGATGATGGATATAACGTACCACATAGATTGGGAACAAGTGATAAGAGTAGGAAATGATTCGGGTGTTACTACACTTTCCGTAAAGAATCAAGGAGACTTCTTATTAGAAGAAGGACTATTATCTCTGCTACAGGATACACAAAATAGGAACCCATTCTCGTTAGAGCATAAAAGAAATCGGGCAATTCGTTCATTCCTACTCGATCATACTCTAGCAAATGGATTTCAAGTCATACAACAAAAAAAGCAGACCGTATTATAACGGCCTGCTTTTTTTGATGCTTCGGAGAACGTATTAATGTCCTCCACCGGCGCCAGGAGTCATCATAAACGTTGACCAGTATGTAAAACCAACAAAGAAAACAGTTAAATAAGCACCAAAGATATAAATATACATACGCTCAGATAAGTTCAAATACCCTAAAGAAACGAACATAATCGTTTGTCCTAAGAACAATAACGCCATGTCTTGCATATCACCTAGATACGCCATGACTCCGATGATTCCAGTCCAGAATCCTAAAACCTTATACATTCTTGACATATGTATCCCCTCCTTTTTTCGCCAATACTTGTATCCTTTAGTATTATATATGAGTTTCCACTCACTTGTAAATGCCAATTGTAAGCGGATAAATACACAATTAAAAGATAATTCATGAATATTAGCTGTTTTTTGGTTTATTATGCCTCTTTTAAAGGTAATGTAAACCAAAAGGAGTGAGTCTGATGAGTTCTATAACATTTTACACCTACCCAAGCTGCACTTCGTGTCGCAAAGCGAAAATGTGGCTTAAGCAAAATAAAGTTTCGTTTGATGAAAGACATTTATTCAAAGAAACCCCAACTGTTGAAGAGCTTAGAGAGCTATTAAAACTTACAAAGTATGGAACAGAAGATATCTTGGCTAAAAGAAGTCAGTCATTTAAATCACTAGATGTTGATATCTATGATCTTTCAACAAATGAACTATTAACGCTCTTGACTAAAAATCCTAAACTTTTAAAAAGACCGTTAGTAACAGATGGTAAACAGCTCATAGCGGGTTATAGTCCTGGAGATATGAAAAAATTATGTGCAACAAAAGAAAAAGAACACATTTCAAGTCATGTGTCCTGAGCATAGCACTCTTTACTTTTAAAGAGTGTTATTTTTTTTTGGCTGGGCTAGCTGGATTCGAACCAACGCATGACGGAGTCAAAGTCCGTTGCCTTACCGCTTGGCTATAGCCCAATGCAACAATACTAGTATGAGCTGTGTCGAAATTTATATACATATCTTTTTTGAAAAAATGCAGGAATTGTCGTTTTATGAGAGAAATGATTATTCAATAAAATAAAAGGGAGATGATAGTGCTTGCCGATTAAGTTGTTAGGCAATTCAATCCTGCATGAGGCATCTATTCAGAAAGCATCAGACATTCATTTTATACCAATCAAAAAAGGGGGTATCGTTCAATTTCGAATAGATGATCGACTGGTTGAACACAGAACGCTTTCTCAAGAAGAGTACATCAGAGTTCTTCAGCATTTTAAATATTCCGCAAGAATGGACATTGGCGAACATCGAAGGCCTCAGAGCGGATCAATGGACGTTATGATCAATAATGTTAATGTACATCTTCGTTTTTCATCTATACCTTCCGCATTTAATGAATCACTCGTCATACGATTGCTTCCTCAGCAAGAAACATTAACTCTTCATGAACTATCACTTTTTCCTCACATGTTTCAGAAACTTTTATCCCTCATTAAACGTTCCAGTGGTCTATTATTGTTCTCTGGTCCAACCGGATCAGGTAAAACCACCATCTTATATTCCTTGCTTCATCACCTGCAAAAAAGCTATAAACGGCAAGTAGTAACACTAGAAGATCCCGTAGAACGCAAAGTTGATACGTTTTTACAAATGGAAATTAATGAAAAAGCAGGTCTGACATACGGTGAAGGTTTCAAGTCATTATTGCGTCACGATCCCGATGTGATCATGATCGGTGAGATCAGAGACGAAGCAACAGCGAGGCTCGTTATTCGAGCATCACTGACTGGACATCTTGTTCTGTCTACGATGCATGCTGCAGATTGTATCGGTTGTATCGAGCGTCTTCGAGAATTTGGTATTCAAGAATCAGAACTGCAACAAACGTTGATGGGAATCGTGTCACAGCGTCTGATCTCGATACCATGTCCGTTTTGCGGGGAAAATTGTGTTGATTTTTGTTTTAAGTCTAGAACGTATAGAAGAGCCGGAATCTACGAGATGCTTTGTAATCAGGAATTAATCTCTGTTTTAAATAAGGTGAGTCGTGAAAAGACTACCTACAAAAATCTCTCATTTTATTTTAACCATGCTTTTGCAGCAGGCTATGTGACAAAAGAGAGCTATGAAAGATGGATGGGAGGAGAATCACAAAGTGATAAGAAGGGGCTGGAAACGGGCTTCTCAAGGGACATTTCTTTATAAGCTTGGTTTTTTGTTAGATCAAGGCTATACCATTAATAAGAGCATAGAGCTCGTCAGGTCACAGCTTCCACAAAAACGGCGAGAAGATGCTGATCACATGCTGGAGATCCTTGCTTCTGGTCAGTCTGTGATCGAGATCTTTTCACCATTACAATTGCCAAATGAAATAGTAAGTTCATTATCCATAAACAGTGCGAATGGCAATTTGACGAAAAGTCTTATGGAGAACGGAAATTTTTTGAGAAAAAAAGCTGATTGGCGTGCCCGTTTGAACAAAGCCATTAGATATCCTCTATTCCTGCTGTTCCTTACCGTATGGATCGCGATCGTATTCTATCAATTTCTATTTCCTCAGTTTTCTATACTATTCTCATCATTAGATGTTAAAACCCCGTTGTTTACGAAATGGATGCTTATGTTTCTAGGAAGCATGCCACTCATCGGATTGTGTTTCCTCACTTTAGGCATCGCATCATGGATCGTTTTGATCGTTATGAGAAAGAAAGCAAAGCCTTCTACTCAGATGGATCTACTTATGAGAATCCCCATCTTAAAACAATTTCTTTTGTTAATGAACACACATTTCTTTAGTGTGAACTTCGGCTCGATGCTGCAAAGTGGCTTATCTGTATCTGATGCTCTTCTTGTAATGGAGAAACATTTAAACAAAGGTTTTTTTAAAGAGGAGAGTCAGAGGCTACAGAAAGGTCTCTTAAATGGATCCGAACTAACAGAGCTTTTGCTTGCGAGGTCCTATTTTAAGAGTGAACTGGCTGAGATTGTCCGCTTTGGATTAGCTCATGGAGAGCTCGGCAGAGAGTTAATCTCTTATGGCGAGTGGATTTTTAAAGAGTTAGAAGAAAAGGTTTATTCTTCCTTGCAAAGAATTCAACCCATCCTATTTGCAGGGATCGGAGTGTTTGTTTTATTAATGTTTGCCTCTATGTTATTGCCTATGTTTAAACTCATGGAAGCATTATGAGGAGGAAGAATATGAATAATGAAAAAGGATTTACTTTAATAGAAATGATGATCGTGCTCTTGATCATTTCGGTACTGATGCTTATCGCCCTGCCGAGTATGACCAAGAATAACAGTCTCGTAAAATCGTTAGGCTGTGAAGCAACCATCGATCTTGTGCAAGGACAAGTTGGAGCGTATGAGGCAGAGAAAAATGCACTGCCTACGATAGAAGAACTGAAAGATGGCGGATATATTGATACTGTAACGTGTCCAGACAAAAAACCTTTGCTTATCGATAGTAAAGGAGTCGTTTCAGTGAGCGATGAAGAGTGAACGAACAGTTAGAAAAAATAAAGAAGCAACAGTTAGGATTTAGTTTGATCGAGATGATGATCGTACTTTTAATCATCGGTATGATCAGTACGGTTGCATACCCTTCGTATGATCGTTTTAGAAAGAATCGGGAGACCGAATATTTCATCCGTACGTTTCAAAAAGACATCGTTCACATGCAGCAAAAAGCAGTAAATGAGAACCGGATCTATAACTTATCGATCGATAATGAAAAACATAAATATGAAGTGCGAGGGAACGGCAGTAAAGAACCTGTAAAAAAGAATTTTCCAAAACATATCTGGTTTGAGAGTTATTCAATGTTATTATCTGTGCAATTTAATCAGAATGGAAATATCAGTCGTGCGGGGACTCTCTATATTCACTCTGCTACTTCTTCGTATAAGATGGTTTTTCAATTAGGCAAAGGTAAATTTTATGTTGCTAAACAATAAAGGTTATCTACTGATTGAAGCTATGTTTAGCCTTTTGTTGATCTCAGTAGTATTTTCAATATGTTTGCCTTTCATCTATATTTCATATCAAGAACAAAGAACATCAGAGCAACTTCTATATGCGATGACAGAAGCAGACCATGCAGCTGGCATGAGAAGTATATCACAGCGTATGTCTGATGAGCGTTATTGGATTGATAACGGCATTGAGTTTCAGCTATTAACAAGAAAAGGTGTGACGGATGAATACGAGACTTGTATTTCGTTCAGAGGTTCAAACCAAAAAAACTATACAACGTGTGCGAGTTCATTCTGATATCCCCGCAAACAAGAACGGTTATACGCTCGTAGAATCGATGATCGCATTAGGAATTTTAATCGTAACAAGTTTTATGATCACAATGTTGTTAACTCATCTACAAAAACAACCACAATCCGTTCAGTCTGAAGAAACTGCATTGTTTTTTTCAATGATCGGAAAAGAAATAAGGGAAGCTGCGACTTTTGAGGTGCGCAACAACTCGTTGTTCATTACACTGTCTACCGGTGAAGTGATCAGTTTCACACGTTATCATTCTCTTATCCGAAAACAAGTTAATGGATTAGGTCACGAAGTTTGGGTTCAAAATATTCAAGAGATGAAAGTAGAAGAAATAGAAGAGCATTATGTGTACGTCACGCTGACGGATAAAGAAGGAAACCAAGCACGTCGTGGCTTTAGGAGAATTAGACATGAATGAGAGAGGAATGATATATCCGCTCGTTCTAACGCTTTGCTTCATCCTATTAATTTTCTTTAGTTACCTAACAGAAAAAGTAGCGTCAGAACGACAGTTTGTTTATATGCAGGAAGAACAATATAGACAAGTCCGTCTGATTCAGCAAGGGGTGGATCGTGCTCTTGTTTGGGTAGATGAACTCGCGGTTTATCCAGCAGAACGTAGACTAAACGTTAACGAGGGACTATTAAAGGTTGTATTTACGAAAACATCTGTTAATGAAGTGATGTTTACGGTTGAAGCTGTTACAACTCGACAGTCTACAAAAAAGGTGAAAGTGTATTATAATGTAACCCAGAAAAGCGTTACAAAATGGGTGGAGGGTTAAAATTGAACACCATATATTTAGTCGGTTTCATGGGTTGTGGAAAAACGTCTGTAGGAAGAGAGCTTTCAAAACGTTTAGAGGTTCCACCATATGATGTTGATTCGACAGTGGAAAAAGATCGGAGACAAACGATAAGAGAAATATTTAAGAACGAAGGAGAAGAGGCGTTCCGTAATTACGAGTCTCTTGCCATTCGCCAACTTCCCGTACAACATGCTGTCGTTATGACTGGAGGGGGTGCGGTCGTAAGAGAAGAAAACTTAACGTACATGAAGAACAATGGGATTGTCATCTACTTAAAAACGAGTTTTCCGGTTCTTTGGAGTAGGTTGATGACGGAAGAAGAAAGAAACAAGAGGCCAATCCTATTAACTTCAACAAGAGAAGAAGTTCAAAAACTCTTTAACGAAAGAAGTTCACATTATGAAAAAAGTGATATCGAGGTTGTTACAGATCAATTAACAACAGAAGAAGTATGCGACCAAATTTTAGAAAAGTTAAGCCGTTTAAACGTACAATAATTGGCCAAAACTAGAATGTGAATGCTTCTAAAAGGGAGTTTTGCCAATGGCTGCAGGATCAGATGTAATCAAGTTTCTTACACAGAGGGTCGTCAAATATTTGGATGAACCAAAATCAGTAAGAAAGGAAAGGCGTATCACAAAAAAAAATGAACGCGAACCTTTGCTTACTTATCTATTTGGGGTCGTTCCGATGGGTCTCGGTTTAGTGTTTCGAAGAAAGAAAAAGAAATAAGGCTGGAAAAAGGAAGAGCCGGGATACAGTTCCCGGCTCTTATTTATTAGGCAAGATAGAAAAGTCCGCCATTTATGATCTCCACGATAATCTGTGGCTCATATTGGGTACGAAGTGCTTCTTTTTCAATGTGATAGGCTTCAGGTTTCGTTAAAGAATCCTCATAAAAACTCTCTAATAGTTCGAGATCTTCATTCCATCTTTTTTTAGCATCCTCAGCCCACGTGTGATCATCTCTATCAATCACTTCCTGTATTTGATTTTCTAATCTTTTTATTGCACTCTGTGGCTTGATAAACGGAGAGAGGGTATAACAAAAATCAGGAATTCTCTTCGTTAACAGCATCTTTTGAAGACGTTGATGAAAGTGATCTTCAATCGTCCCGTTGATCAGTTGTATCCCGTATGAAAGTACTTGATCTTTCTTTTGATCACACTGATACGTAACTTTAACGTTCAAACATAACCAGGGTTGCAGAGGTACCTGTGCTCCTTGCTGAGGAACAGATTCATACAGTCGAATAAAAGAGGCGAGCTTCTTTGTCGATCCAAAGATCTGATGAAGTCTAGGTGAACCAAAGTGGATAAATTCACCTTTTCCATCAGGAGCTTGCTGTTGACCGGTGACTAGAGTCAACGTCATCGGATTCGGGGTACCTCCCGTTTTTTCGAGATAGTGCCAGTAGAACGGACGATTCATTAAAACTTTATCAAGTTCAGTGGTCAATTGAACTTTCATATAACTAAAGTTTTTCTCTTGAATTCTGCATTCGTTCGCATCAAAATAGCGCTCAAGAAAGCGATGAATCTCGTGCTGCTGCATGCTCTTCCCATCCTTTCTGTTTGATACCGCCATCAAGGTTGATCAAGGAAGCCAGATTATCCATCTTTACTCGGATCTCCCCTTCGCTTTCAGACGTATTCATGATATCTGCAATATGGCGTTCTATGTTCTTGATCTCAAATTTTGTTAAGATTTCATCAAGTTCCCCAATGACACTCTCAAAAAGATTGATCTTGTTATACAGCAAGTTTAAGATGTGCTCTTCAATCGTATTCTGGGTAGCGAAGTTATAGATATGAACGTCCCCTTGCTGTCCGATACGATGGATACGTCCGATCCGCTGCTCGATCCTCATCGGGTTCCATGGCAGATCGTAATTGATGATATGTTGACAGAACTGAAGGTTGATTCCTTCACCACCGGCTTCTGTTGCGATCAAGACTTGTGCTCTTGTTCGAAAGAGATGAGTCATCCAGTCCTTTTTACTTCGCTTGAATCCTCCTCTAAACGGTACAGAAGAGATGCCATGCTGTTGTAAAAACCACTGTAAATAAAGTTGTGTAGCACGATATTCTGTAAAAATGATGACCTTGGAATCGATCGCTTGAATCAGTTCTAACGCTTTTAGAGCTTTAGAGTTTTGATCAACAAGTTCAATTTTTTTCATTAGTTCTAAGACTCGTTGTTCCATTAACGAGTTTGAAACATCCTTTTGAAGCATATTTTTCAAAGTTAGAAAAACAGCTTCACGCGAACTGCATGCTTCCCGCTGCAGGGTGACGATAGAAAATTTACTTCGGTCAAAGTAAGAGTCTTTTTTTAGTTGAGAGATTTCATCGTATAGGTCACGTTCTGTTTTTGATAATGTAATAGGAATGGTTTGAACAAGACGCTTCGGCCATTTCAGCCCAGTCTCTTCTCGTCGGTTACGGACCATCACTTTATTTACGAGCTGCTTGAGCTTTTCTTCATTTTTAAGCGAATACTTATCTTCCTTGTAATCTTTGTCAAAGTTTTCTCGATTACCTAGATGGCCTGGCTTTAATAGGGATACAAGATTAAAAATCTCCTCAACTCTGTTTTGTACAGGAGTTGCCGTTAATAATAAGCAGAACTTCTTTTTTAATAACTGTACAAATTCATAGTTTTTCGTTTTCTTATTCTTTAATTTGTGCGCTTCATCGATGATAACTAGATCATAGTCTTGATTAAGAACGATATCTCGATGCGGTGCGCGTTTTGCAGTATCAATGGAAGATACGACTACATCACATTGCTCCCATACATACGCTTTTTTCTGAGCGATCGCAGGTATAAAGAACTTCTGATTCAGCTCGTTCGTCCATTGAATAACGAGTGAAGCTGGAACGAGGATCAAAATTTTCTTAGCGAGCCGGCGTATCATGTACTCTTTTAGAATCAATCCTGCTTCGATCGTTTTTCCTAATCCTACTTCATCTGCCAAGATTGCTTTTCCGTTCATCTGTTCAATAACGGTAGTCGCAACGTCCAGCTGATGAGGCAAAAAAGTCATCTGTGGGAGGTGATCTGGAGCTTGAAGGCCAAGGAAATCAGGAATTGCTAAGTGGTGTTCGGCTTCAAGAGCTAAATTATATAATTCCCAATTGGCCCAAGGTCCATCTTCTTCCACACGCTTTAAAAAGTCATCATGCCATTCTCGCTGAAACTGAACGTCGATTTTCATAACGGATTTCCTTTCTTTAAAAAAGTTCGTTGCCATTCCTTTTGTAAAAATGATAGGATAATAATGTAGTAAACATAGTAATAGTATGTGCGACCTTGGACAATAACATACTCGCGAATGAAAGTAAGAGGAGAGACTGCGTTAGCGGCGCCGAAGGAGCAAACAATTGTGAAACTCTCAGGCAAAAAGACTCTTGCTAGACGCATCTCTGGAGAGTGCTTTTTAATAGATGAAAGCCACCAACGAAGAAACTCAAAGAATTTTTTGAGAAACTTACAGGTTGCAGGACAGAGGATCCCATTTTAAGGGGTCTTTCTGTCCTTTTTTTGTCCAGAAAAGTCTGAAAATTTTTAAGTATGAAAAAGGAGGAATTCACATGGCTACATTGTTACGAACACCGTTATTTGAGACTTACAAAGAACACGGTGGAAAAGTAATTGATTTTGGCGGTTGGGAGTTGCCTGTTCAGTTCTCAAGTATTAAAGAGGAACACGAAGCGGTTAGAACGAAAGCTGGTCTATTCGATGTCTCTCATATGGGAGAATTTGATGTTAGAGGACCAAATGCATTATCGTTTCTGCAATATACAATGACCAATGATGTTTCGAAACTTCAAAACGGTCAAGCGCAATATACAGCTATGTGCTATGAGAACGGTGGTACAGTAGATGACCTTTTAGTTTATAAAAGAGATGAAAACGATTACTTACTCGTTGTGAATGCCTCAAATATTGAAAAAGATTTCGAATGGCTTATGAGCAAGAAGCCTGAAGGTGTAGAACTTGTGAACGTATCTCCTGAATATGCACAGCTCGCGATTCAAGGACCTAAAGCAGAAGGAATTTTACAAAAGCTGACGGATACCAATCTTTCTGAGATCGGATTCTTCCGTTTCAAAGAGGATGTTTCACTAGCTGGAATATCTGCTCTTGTGTCTCGAACAGGCTACACAGGAGAAGATGGCTTTGAGATCTATTTAAAAACGGAACATGCCGAAAAACTGTGGAGATCTGTACTTGATGCAGGCATTGAAGATGGATTGCTCCCAGCAGGACTTGGCGCGCGTGACACGTTGCGTTTTGAAGCAAAGTTGGCTCTTTACGGTCAAGAACTTACAAAAGAGATTACTCCGATAGAAGCAGGTATCGGATTCGCTGTAAAAACAGATAAAGAAGCAGATTTTATTGGAAAAGAAATTCTAGCAGATCAAAAGAAGAATGGCGCACCACGTAAGTTAGTTGGTATCGAAATGATCGATAAAGGAATTCCTCGATCACATTACGAGGTATTTAAAGGTGATGTGAAGATCGGAGAAGTTACAACGGGGACACAATCGCCAACATTGAAGAAGAATCTTGGACTTGCTCTTCTTGAGAGAGATTTCACAGAGCTCGGAACAGAGGTAGAGGTACAGATTCGTCAAAAACGTTTAAAAGCAAAAGTAGTCGCTTCACCATTTTATAAACGAGGAAAATAAGACATTTAAGGGGGAGAAACCATGACGTTCCGCTATTTGCCGATGACTGATCAAGACAAAAAGGAAATGCTTGAAACGATTGGAATCGAAACGACAGAAGATCTTTTTCAGGATATTCCGGAAGAAGTTCGGTTTAAAGGACGCTTACAAATCGAGGAAGCTTTGTCAGAACCTCAACTAGTGAAAGAGATGGGCCGCTTGGCTGCATTAAACAAAAATACAAAAGATCATGCTTCATTCTTAGGAGCAGGGGTGTATGATCATTACACACCATCGATCGTGAACCATATGCTTCTTCGTTCAGAGTTCTATACGGCTTACACGCCATACCAGCCTGAGATCTCTCAAGGAGAACTTCAAGCGATCTTTGAGTTCCAGACGATGATCTGTGAATTAACCGGCATGGATGTTGCTAACTCTTCTATGTACGATGGTGGAACTTCACTTGCGGAGGCTGGATTATTATCAGCAGCTCAGACGCGCAGAAAGAAAATCGTTGTATCCAAATCCGTACACCCAGAATCACGTGCTGTTCTGCACACTTACGCAAAAGGGCAACATCTTGAAGTGGTAGAAGTGGATACAGAAGATGGTGTTACTTCATTAAATGCATTGCGTGCTGAAGTGGATGAACAAACAGCGTGTGTGATCGTCCAATATCCGAACTTCTTCGGTCAGATCGAACCGTTAAAAGACATCGAAGAAATCGTACACAGTGCAAAAGGAATGTTCGTAGTTTCTTCAAATCCTTTAGCACTTGGTGCACTGACTCCTCCTGGTAAATTTGGTGCCGATATCGTAGTCGGTGATGCACAGCCGTTTGGGATCGCGCAAGGATTTGGCGGACCACACTGTGGATATTTTGCTGTAACAACAAAATTGATGCGTAAAGTTCCTGGCCGTTTAGTAGGTCAAACGGTTGATGAAGACGGTAAGCGAGGATTCGTTCTAACACTTCAAGCAAGAGAACAGCATATCAGACGTGATAAAGCGACGAGTAACATCTGTTCGAACCAAGCGCTTAACGCACTTGCAGCTTCAATCGCTATGACGGCACTTGGAAAACAAGGTGTGAAAGAAGTTGCGCACCAAAACATACAAAAAGCTCATTATGCGAAAAAAGTTCTTGAGGAAAAAGGATTCAAGACAGCATTCACTGGACCTTTCTTTAACGAGTTTGTTATTGAGTTAAAATGTACAGCGAAAGAAGTGAACAGAAAACTATTAGAATCTGGCATCATCGGCGGATATGATTTGGGTCTTTCGTATTCAGAACTTAATAACCATATGCTTCTAGCAGTTACGGAAATGAGAACAAAAGAAGAGATCGATCAGCTTGCAAATGTATTGGAGGGATTAGCATGCGTACAGAACATCAGTCATTAATTTTTGAATTGTCTAAACCAGGTCGAGTAGGATACAGCATCCCTGAACTTGACGTCCCAGAGATTAACGTAGAATCTATCATCCCTTCCGATTATTTGCGTACAGAAGAAGCGGATCTTCCTGAAGTGTCAGAGCTTCAAATCGTTCGTCATTACACAGCGTTATCCAATCGTAACCACGGTGTGGATTCTGGTTTCTATCCACTAGGTTCATGTACGATGAAATATAATCCTAAGATTAATGAAGATGTAGCGCGCTTCCCTGGATTTGCACACATCCACCCTCTTCAAGATGAAGAGACCGTTCAGGGTGCGATGGAGATGATGTACCGCTTGCAAACATCACTTGCTGAGATCACCGGTATGGATGAAGTGACGCTTCAACCAGCTGCGGGTGCTCATGGTGAATGGACAGGACTCATGATGATCCGTGCTTACCATGAAGCAAATGGTGACTTCAATCGTACAAAAGTAATCGTTCCTGATTCAGCACACGGAACGAATCCGGCGTCTGCAACGGTTGCAGGTTTTGAATCGATCACAGTGAAATCTGATGAGCGTGGTCTAGTTGATCTTGAAGATTTGAAGCGAGTGGTCGATCAAGATGTGGCGGCACTAATGCTTACCAATCCAAATACGCTTGGTCTTTTCGAAGAGCATATTCTAGAAATGGCAAAAATCGTCCATGAAGCTGGCGGAAAGCTTTACTACGATGGAGCTAATGCAAATGCGATATTAGGATTTGCTCGACCTGGAGACATGGGCTTTGACGTTGTTCACTTGAATCTTCATAAAACATTCACAGGACCTCACGGTGGTGGTGGACCTGGATCTGGACCAGTTGGAGTAAAGGCAGACCTGATTCCATTCTTGCCAAAACCAGTTCTTGTTAAAGAAGATGATCTTTATAAATTCGAATATGATCGCCCGCAATCGATCGGACGAGTGAAGCCTTTTTATGGTAACTTCGGCATTAACGTACGTGCGTTTACGTACATCATGACGATGGGGCCAGACGGATTAAATCAAGTATCAGAGAACGCCGTGTTAAACGCGAACTATATGATGCGCCGACTGGAGCCTCATTTCGATCTCCCGTTTACACAACACTGTAAACACGAGTTCGTATTATCAGGACGTCGTCAAAAGAAACTTGGCGTGAGAACACTTGATATCGCAAAACGTCTCTTAGACTTTGGCTATCACCCGCCAACGATCTACTTCCCGTTAAGTGTAGAAGAAGCGATCATGATCGAGCCGACAGAAACGGAATCAAAAGAAACACTCGATGAATTTATCGAGAAGATGATTCAGATTTCAAAAGAAGCAGAAGAAACACCTGAATTGGTTCAAGAAGCACCTCATACTACCGTTGTTAAACGACTGGATGAAGCAACAGCCGCAAGAAAGCCAATCTTAAAATATTCAAAACAAGTTTAAACATACAAAAAAGCAGCTCTGGAAATTTTCCTGAGCTGCTTTTAATATTAGTTTGATTTTACACGGCCAGTCCATTTGCGGAAGCCGCCATGTAGGTGATGAAGCTGGCCATATTTTTTCTTCTTTAGAAAATTCGCTGCACGAGCACTTCTGAATCCACTTTCACAATATAGATAAACAGGCTGATCGCTGCGCACTTCTTTTAATCTCTGTCTCATTTGAGAAAGAGGAATGTTACGTGCTCCTAGGATATGTCCTTTTTTAAACTCTTCAGGCTCACGAACATCGATCAGTTGTGCTTTTCGATAACCTGCTTTAAACTCTTCCTCGTTTAATGTAGTTAAAAATCTCTTTTGATAAAGCCCCATACCAATTACATACGCCAATAAAGCTACTACAATACCTGCTAAAACTATCCATCCCATAACGCTTGCACTCCTTTAAACAATCTACCACAATTATAGCGGTGCGCGGCTCTATAGGCAAAAGAAAAATCTGACTTTAAGCGATTGTTTTGACACAATCGCCGAATTTGGTACACTAGTTACGAATGAATGGCAGGGAGACGAAAAACGTGGAAAAAGAAAACTGGTATTATATCGATTCTGGAAATTGCGAACCTGCAATTAATATGGCAATGGACGAAGCACTTCTAACTTGGCACAGTGAAGGAAAGATTCCACCTGTTATCCGCTTTTACGGATGGAATCCAGCTACTCTATCTATTGGATACTTTCAAAAAGTAGAAAAAGAGATTAACCTTGATGCTGTAAAAAAATATGGACTGGGCTTTGTGAGGCGTCCAACAGGTGGTCGCGGAGTTCTTCATGATCAAGAACTCACATATAGCGTCATCGTATCTGAATCACACAAAGATATGCCACAAAGTGTAACCGAAGCTTATCGGGTGATCTCAGAAGGAATCAAAGAAGGGTTTCAAGGTTTAGGCTTGGATGCTTACTTCGCTGTTCCGAAAACAGAAGAAGAGCGTGAAGGGTTGAAGAATCCCCGGTCAGCAGTTTGCTTTGACGCTCCTTCGTGGTATGAATTAGTCGTAGAAGGAAGAAAAGTAGCGGGAAGTGCTCAAACGAGGCAAAAAGGTGTGATCCTGCAACACGGATCGATTCTTTTGGACCTAGATGAAGACAAACTGTTCGATCTGTTTAAGTATTCTAGCGACAGATTACGAGAAAGAATGCAAACCGCATTTAAGAAAAAAGCAGTAGCAGTCAATGCACTGCTGGATGTTCCTGTTACAATTGAAGACGCGAAGATTGCCTTTAAAAAAGGCTTCGAGGACGGTTTGAACGTAAATCTTGTACCATATAAACTTACAGAAGATCAGTGGGCAGAGGTTGAACACATAGCCGAGACTCGTTATCGAAACGACGATTGGACGTTCAGACGATAATAGTAAAAAATCGAAATCTCAAAAAGAGATCTCGATTTTTTATTTTTGCTCTGTAAAGATCTGAAAAAAAGATGTCAAGATATTAATTTTTTTTGGAAAATAGCAGGAATTTTTGAAAACCAAGAGTTTGTACGGCTTTTCAAAACTACCAAATTATACAAATCTAGAATAAAGCCAATTCATTAATAAAATCATCATAAATTTACAAGAATCAAGGAATTGCTGTAAAATCCTCATGATTTTAAGTTTGACAATTTTTTTTCTTTGACATGAGGTTTACGTATATATAGTATAAGGGTAGAACTTATACATACAAGATATAGATATGCATCCGTATGTGATTTATATAGAGGAGGAGAAATATGGACACAGTCGCAACTGTTAAAAAGGGTATTAACATTGACGCTCTCAACAGTGATATAGCTCAATTTCCACAAGTACACCCCGTAACTTCTACGATGAAAACAACACATAAAGGTGTTTCTCGGCTGGTGATGCTGGACCGATACAGCTTTAAAGACACAGAGAAGAAAACGTTAAAACCAGGTGATTTTGTAGTATTAACGGTAAAAGAGGATCCGAAATTTCCGGCAAGAGGGCTAGGCTATATTCAATCTGTCAATTGGGACGATAAAAACGCAGTCGTATTGGTTGAAGATGAGTTTAAAGCTGTACTAGAGAAGCCGGAAGAAGCTGAATCTGGTTTGATCACACGTTCACTTGATGTGATGGACAAGCCGTTAGAAGTTTACTACGAGCAGATCGCGCTTAGAAATGCAACAGGGTTAGCATCTGTGGAGACAACGGAAGAAAAGCGCCAAGAATCATTCCAAAAGTTCTACAAAGAACTTTCAGAGATGAACTTTGTACCCGCTGGCCGCGTGCTTTATGGAGCAGGGGCAGAAACGGATGTTACGTATTTTAATTGTTATGTGATGCCATATGTAAAAGATTCGCGTGAAGGCATCTCTGATCACCGTAAGCAAGTTATGGAGATCATGAGCCGCGGCGGCGGAGTTGGAAC
The DNA here is from genome assembly GCF_015903855.1 of Fictibacillus sp. 18YEL24. Classification (GTDB taxonomy): domain Bacteria; phylum Bacillota; class Bacilli; order Bacillales; family Fictibacillaceae; genus Fictibacillus; species Fictibacillus phosphorivorans_C. The sequence goes on along the minus strand of NZ_JACZDT010000001.1, from coordinate 861,791 downwards.
GAACGGGTCTACACTTCGACCAAAGAACGCCTTAGCAAGAGGCGTAAACGGAAAATCATCTGGATCTGTATCCTGGTTGGATGATATCGCGAAGTTGACGCATCTGGTTGAGCAGGGCGGAAGTCGCAGGGGAGCTCAGATGATCATGCTTGCTGACTGGCACCCTGACATTATTGACTTCATTATTTCTAAGATGCAGAATCCCCGCATTTTACGTTACTTAATTGAAAATACAAATGACGAGAAAATTAAACAAGTCGCTCAAGATAAATTAAAATTCACACCACTGACACCAGCTCAAAAAGCGATGTACGAAGGAATTCTTCGCTATAAGGATATTCCAGGTACAGGTGGATTTGATTCAGATGTTCTACGCGATGCTGAGACAATGCTTCGTGATGGAGGAACGTACAGCGTTCATAATTCTGAGTTCTTAACAGGTGCGAACATATCTGTTACGATCACGAAGGAATTTATGGAAGCTGTAGAAAATGACTCTGAGTATCTATTACGTTTTCCAAGTGTCGAGGCTTACACGCCTGAAGAGATGGAAGCATACAACAACGAGTGGCATGAAGTCGGAGATGTTCGAGTTTGGGAAGAGAAAGGCTATGGTATTCGTGTCTACAAACGAATCCAAGCTCGTGAACTGTGGAATCTGATCAACATTTGCGCAACATACTCAGCTGAGCCAGGAATTTTCTTTATCGATAATGCAAATGACATGACGAACGCTACAGCATATGGACAAAAGGTCGTAGCAACGAATCCGTGTGGAGAACAACCACTTGCGCCATACAGTGTCTGCAACCTCGCTGCAGTTAACCTTGGAAACATGGCTGACAAAGACAACAAAACGGTCGACTTTGAAAAGTTAAAGCAAACCGTTGAAGTTGGCGTTCGTATGCAAGACAACGTAATTGATGCAACACCTTACTTCTTAGAACCAAACCGCGTTCAAGCGTTGGGTGAACGTCGTGTAGGACTTGGTGTAATGGGACTTCATGACCTTTTAATCTATTGTGAGACCGTATACGGGTCTGAAGAAGGAAACAAGCTTGTTGATCAAATTTTTGAAACGATTGCCGTTACGGCTTACCGCACTTCAATCGAACTTGCTAAAGAGAAGGGAAGCTTCCCGTTCTTAGAAGGCGATTCAGGTGAGACAACTAACGAGTTGCGTAGACGATTTACTGAAACTGGTTATATGAAAAAGCTTCCTGAAGATGTACGCAAAGACATTCTAGAATTTGGGATTCGTAACTCTCACTTGTTAACTGTTGCTCCAACTGGATCCACAGGAACCATGGTAGGCGTCTCAACAGGATTAGAGCCTTACTTCTCATTCTCATACTTCCGCAGTGGCCGTCTTGGGAAGTTTATTGAAGTGAAAGCTGATATTGTTAAAGAATACTTAGACAGCAATCCAGAAGCGAACGAAAATGAGCTTCCTGAATGGTTTGTTGCTGCAATGGAGCTTGCACCAGAAGCCCATGCAGATACGCAATGTGTCATCCAGCGTTGGGTAGACAGCTCGATCTCAAAAACGGTAAACGCTCCTAAAGGTTATACGGTTGATCAAGTTCAAAAAGTCTACGAACGTCTTTATAAGGGTGGAGCAAAAGGTGGAACAGTGTACGTTGATGGAAGCCGTGACTCACAAGTTCTTACACTTAAAGCAGAAGAGACTTTTGAACAAACTGAGATCGATCTAGGTATGGAAGAAGAAAAAAGCAAAGTTGTTATTTTAGATACGATTACTGATCTTCGTTCTACAGATGTAACCATCGGTAACGAAGTTGGAAACACTTGCCCGGTATGTCGAAAAGGGAAAGTGAAAGAAATCGGTGGCTGTAACACGTGTACAAATTGTAACGCTCAATTAAAATGCGGATTATAAGAAAGCAAGGGAAGGAACTGGAAAAGTTCCTTCCCTTTTCTTTTGTGGATATTAGCACATACTAACTCCATCATTTGTAATAAAAATTGTGGGGTGTATGACTATGGCTGGTGCCAATAAACCGTTTATGCCGCAGTTGATCTATTTTGAACCGCGTGCATTAGAGTATCCATTGGGAAAAGAACTGTTCGACTGTTTTAGCAAGTTAGAAGTTGAGATCAGAGAGACAACATCACATAACCAAATTCGTGATCTGCCAGGCGATAATGATTTTCAAAAGTATAGAACGGCAAAATCAACGCTCGTTGTCGGTATCAGAAAAACGTTGAAATTCGATACATCAAAACCATCTGCAGAATACGCGATTCCTCTCGCAACTGGATGTATGGGACATTGTCATTATTGTTATCTGCAGACGACCCTCGGCAGCAAGCCGTATCTACGAACTTATGTGAATACAGATGAAATCTTTGCTCAGGCTGAAAAGTATATGCAAGAACGAGCTCCTGAGATCACGCGATTCGAAGCTTCATGTACATCTGATATTGTAGGCATCGATCATCTTACTCATAATTTAAAAAGAGCGATTGAATTTTTTGGGGCCACAGATCTAGGAAGGCTTCGATTTACGACGAAATATCATCATGTAGATCATCTACTTGATGCAAAACACCAAGGTAAAACGCGTTTTCGTTTTAGTGTAAATTCAAACTATGTGATAAAGAACTTCGAACTTGGAACAAGTCCGCTTGAAGAGCGCATTAATGCCGCCATTAAAGTGGCTGAAGCAGGATATCCATTAGGTTTTATCGTGGCCCCTCTTTATCTTCATAAAGATTGGGAAGAAGGCTATAAAGAGCTTTTTGATATCTTAGAAGCGAAAATTCCAAAGCATTTAACGAACGATCTTACGTTTGAACTGATTCAGCACCGTTTTACGAAACCTGCAAAACGAGTTATTGAAAAAAACTACCCAAAATCAAAGCTTGAGATGAATGAAGAAGAGCGGAAATATAAGTGGGGAAGATATGGAATCGGAAAATATGTTTATCAAGATGATCAGGCGACAAGACTGCGTGAAACGGTAGAAAATTATATTCATACGATGTTTCCACAAGCGAAGATCGAATATTTTACTTGATAAAATGCAAAGATACCTTCCCTTGTCACGCTTACCATTCTATAGTATCCTTTTTATAGAGACCAAGCTGGTTTAGTATAGGGAGTGAACAATTTGCCGCCAACCCCAAGTATGGAAGACTATATAGAACGCATCTATGCCCTAATCGAAGAGAAAGGCTATGCCAGGGTATCAGATCTTGCAGAGAACCTAGAAGTGCATCCCTCTTCAGTAACCAAGATGATTCAAAAGCTCGACAAAGGCAAGTATGTCGTTTATGAAAAATACAGAGGCTTCGTTCTTACACCGAATGGAAAGAAACTTGGAAAACGTCTAGTGTACAGACACGAGTTACTTGAAGAATTCTTAAAAGTGATCGGGGTCGACCAAGAGAACATCTACCAAGATGTTGAGGGTATCGAACATCATTTAAGTTGGAACGCTATTGATCGAATTGGAGATCTTGTCCAGTTTTTTGAAGAAGATGAAAATAGGATAAAGTTATTAAGAGAAGTTCAAGCAAAAAATGAAGAACAAGAACAATCATAAATTTTTTATGGTTGTTTTTATTTTGGATTTTTTGTGTGGTGCGGTGTATGGAAACACAAGTGGACAGTATTTTGTAAGAAGTGGACAGTAAAACCTGAAAAGTGGACAGTATTATTCTGAAAGTGGACAGTAAAAGGAGGAAACCGGACAGTATTCTTGTAAAAGTCGACAGTATACATAATCTTTTAAACTACACGGACGTTCAATGCATGAACAAACCAACTTTTTGAAGTTATGACAAAAGACTTTATTTTGAAGAATCGGTTATAAAGGACATCTTCTGCTGATTAGGATAATAGTGGAGGAGATGTTTATGCGAATTGATGGTGTTTTTTCAGGTGGAGGCATCAAGGCGCTTTCGTTGATTGGTGCTGTTGAAGCAGCTGAGAATCGGGGACTCAGTTTTGAGAGGGTAGCGGGGACAAGTGCGGGGGCACTGATGGCTGCTTTGATCAAGGCAGGCTATACGGCGGGTGAAATGAAGGATATTATTGATAAATTAGACTTTAGAAAATTTCTTGATACAAGTAAAACGATAGTACCTGTACCTTTTATGAACTGGTTGAAGCTTTATTGGAAACTTGGTCTGTTTAAGGGGGATTATCTGGAGAACTGGGTAGCTTCTCTTCTAGCGGCGCGTGGAATTGTTACATTTGCGGATATTCCATATGGCAGTCTTAAGATTATTGCGTCTGATATTTCTCGAGGCAGGTTGATCGTTTTGCCAGATGATCTTGAGGAATACGGTTTATTGCCAGAGCGTTTTCCAGTGGCACGAGCGGTTAGGATGAGTTGCAGTCTTCCTTATTTCTTTTATCCGATCAAACTTTTCAATCGGGTTGGACAAAAAAGTTTTATTGTTGATGGAGGCGTTTTGAGTAATTTTCCGATGTGGCTTTTCCAAAGAAAAGATAGGGTGCCCGTTCGGCCGGTGTTAGGTTTTCAATTAAGTTCATATATCAATGACCACATTCCAACACACAATGTGAAGAATGCGGTTCAGCTTTTTAAAGCATTGTTTGAAACGATGATGCAAGCGCATGATAATCGATACATTGATTCCCACGATGCAAGGGATATTATTTTTATGCCTGTAAAGCATGTATCCGTTATCGATTTTCAACTGTCTTCAGAAGCGAAGAATGAACTTTATACCTTTGGCCATGATCGTGCTGAGCAATTTTTACAGGGCTGGATCGCAAGTAAGAGATATCCAAATCCAGCATATAAAAATCGAGCCTAGTCCTTAAAAGGAGGCTCGATTTTTTTTCTTGTTCTTTTTCCCTTCGATCACGGTTAAGTGATGTTCACGTGTTTTCTTTCTCTGAGCGGAACTCTTTGCAGTCTTTTTGCTCGAAAACAATGGAGAAGCAGCTTTTGCCGGCTTTTGGTTCGTACCATAGCGTTTTTGAGATTGCTTGACTGCTTTTCTATACTTGCCGTTTACACCCGATGAGGTTCTGCGAAAGATAAAGTAAAACACGGCGACCACTGCTGCCCCGATCAGAATGGTCGTAAATAAGTCGCGAGGTGAAGTGACTAGTTGATAAAGAATACCGACAATAGCCAGTGAAATAACAAACCAAATGATAGGATGCAATCTTCTTTGATTCTGTTGCAACAGGTTCACCTCCTTATGATTAAACGATTTTACTTGCGTTAAGTTCACTTTCATAGGATGCGTCACGACGTAACATTTCATTAAAAGAAATAATAGAAACTTCTATTTGTTTTTCATCGGGTTCTTTCGTTGTTAAAAGTTGAAGCCATAACCCAGGATATCCAAGGTAACGAAGAACAGGAACATCTCTTAGTTTATTAGTTAACTGTAATACTTCAAAAGATACCCCTAAAACCACAGGAATAAGCGCAAGTCTGCATAAAATTCTTAGCCATAACGGATCTGATGGAAAGAAATAATAGATAAACATGCCGACGATTACGGTAAATAGAATAAAACTGCTGCCGCAACGATAATGAAGTCTTGAATGCTTCTTTACGTTTTCAACGGTGAGCTCATCTCCTGCTTCATACGTGTTGATTACTTTATGTTCAGCTCCGTGATACATGAATACTCTCTTGATCGCAGGTGTTAAAGAAACAAAATAGATATAGCTTAATAAAAAGATAAACTTGAACAAACCTTCTAATAAATTCTGCCCTAAGTGCCCGGGCACGATAAAACGAAAAGCTTCTGCTAAAAAAACGGGTACGAGCGTAAAAACAAATTTTCCAAAAAGGAAAGATAAGACACCGATAATGGCTAAAGAAAAGAAAAAGGCAAATTTAGATGGTTTTTCTTCTTCCTCTTTTTCTTCTTCACCGGGGTTAACACCAAATCGTTCAGCTGAAAAATTTAAATGCTGAGTACCGTTCATACTCGCTTCGATTATGGCAATAAATCCTCTTAAGAAAGGAATCTTCTTTAATTTTGATAAAACAGGAGAAGGTTTCTTCTTAAGTTCGAAATACTCAATCGTATCGTCATTTCTGCGTATTGCCGTTACATATGTGTGCTTTCCGGCAAACATAACCCCTTCTAATACGGCCTGGCCGCCGTAAGCGGGCTTTTTCTCTTTTGTCATGTTGAACCCCCAGCCTAAAGTTTTGTAGGTACTTTCTATTCTACAGGAAAGCGGGATATTCCTCCACAAAGGATGATTGTATTTTTCCCATTTTATACATGTTTTACACGGAATATGATTGGTTAAGAGTGTGAGAAGTTTGGGCAATGGTTTTGTGGACATACTAGTGGTGTTGGAGGTGGTCGTCAATGAGCGATTCAAAACTAGAACAAAATAAACAGGAATCTCAATCTTCATTTATGAGCAGAGTAGTTGGTGTTGGCTTCTTTGGAGGCTTGATCTGGGCTTGTTTCGGATTTATTGCCTACTATTTAAATTTCTCAAAGGTAGGTCCCGCACTCGTTCTGGCGCCATGGGCTCTTGGGAAGTGGAAAACAGAGTGGATTGGTCAACTGATCAGTATTTTGATCATTGCTCTACTTTCAATCTTAGTCGCCATTGCCTATCGCTATGCGTTTGCCAAGATCAAATCCATGTGGGCTGGTATCCTTTTTGGTGTAGCACTATGGGGAATCGTCTTTTTCTTGCTTCATCCGATCTTTCCAGGATTGGAGCCTATGAATACAATAGGTAAAAATACGATTACAACGACGCTGTGCATCTATATTTTATATGGTGTTTTCGTAGGTTACTCGATCTCATTTGAATACAGTGAACGTCATGGCCAGTCCCAAGGAAACAAGGAATCAACACAGAGTTCGTAACTATTCAAAAGAACAGACGCTATGATAGAATGTTTTATGAACATTCTATTTTTTTATGCAAAGGCTAGGTGTTTCAGGTGAAAAACAGAAAATGTCTTGTTATAAACGGACCGAATTTAAACCGATTAGGTAAACGTGAGCCTGGCATATATGGTGCGCAAACTCTGGAAGATCTTCAAGCAGAACTTGTTTCATTTTCAAGAGGGCTACTCATGGATCTTTCGTTTGAGCAGAGCAATAATGAAGGAGATATCATTGATTTCATTCATGGAGCTGAAGGTGAGTTTTGTGGTATCGTTCTAAACGCAGGTGCCTATACTCATTATAGTTATGCGATTAGAGACGCGATTGCCAGTGTGGATGTCCCCGTGATCGAAGTCCACTTATCAAACGTGCATGCTAGAGAAGAATTCCGACGCGAATCTGTTATTGCTCCAGTTACGATCGGACAGATTTCAGGATTTGGTTTTGATAGTTATAGATTAGCTCTTCAAGTTTTTCATAATCAACAGAAGGGGGATACGTTATGAATCGTGTAGAACGGGCAAGACATTTATTCGATACGTTTGATATTGATGCACTTTTAGTTACATCTTCTTCAAACCGTTTTTATTTAAGTGGTTTTAAAGGAAGCTCAGGAGTACTTTTGATCACGAAAGAAGAAGCGATTTTAGTAACTGATTTCCGTTATAAGACGCAAGCTCTAGAACAAGCAGAAGGTTATCGTGTTGTGATGCACACGGATCCGATTCCGCAAGAGGTTGCAAAGTTAACGAAGGAGCTTTCAATTTCTAAGATTGGTTTCGAGCAAGACCATGTTACATACTCTACATACCGTACATATGAGACACAATTAAATAACAATACGACTGAACTTGTTCCAGTATCCGGTCTTGTAGAAAAGTTGCGCTTGATTAAGGATGAATCAGAGATTAAGATAGTAAAGGATGCAGCATCTATTGCCGATGCCGCTTTTTCACATATTATCGAGTATATTCGCCCAGGACTTACTGAGCGGGAAGTATCGAACGAACTAGAATTCTTCATGAGAAAAAATGGAGCCATCTCTTCATCGTTTGATATTATTGTGGCCTCTGGCTACCGATCAGCCCTTCCACATGGTGTTGCCTCAGATAAGAAGATTGAAACGGGTGAATTAGTAACCTTGGATTTTGGAGCATACTACAAAGGTTATTGTTCGGATATCACACGTACGGTAGCCATCGGAAATGTTTCAGATGAACTGAAAGAGATCTACCAAGTCGTATATGATGCACAGATGCTAGGAATGAAAGGCATCAAACCAGGAATGACAGGTAAGGATGCGGATGCGTTAACTCGTGATTACATCGCTTCAAAAGGATATGGTGAATACTTTGGGCATTCTACAGGACATGGAATTGGCTTAGATGTTCATGAGGGACCAGCTTTATCTATGAAGTCTGATACGATTCTTGAACCAGGAATGCTTGTGACAGTCGAACCTGGTATTTATATCTCAGGTCTAGGCGGAGTTCGAATCGAAGACGATGCACTCGTCACAAAAGATGGCAATGAATCACTTACGCACTCTACTAAAACCCTCTTAACGTTAAGTTAAGGTATTTCAGGAGGATAAAAACATGATTTCAGTAAATGATTTTAAAACAGGATTAACGATCGAGGTTGACAACGGGATCTGGCAAGTTCTCGAGTTCCAACACGTAAAGCCAGGCAAAGGTGCGGCATTTGTTCGCTCTAAACTTCGTAACCTTCGCACAGGTGGTATCCAGGAAAAAACGTTCCGCGGTGGAGAAAAAGTAGCAAAAGCTCATATTGAAAACCGTAAGATGCAATACCTTTATGCATCTGGAGATACGCACACTTTCATGGACAACGAGTCTTATGAGCAAATTGAACTTCAAGCTTCTCAAATTGAGTACGAGTTGAAGTACTTGCTTGAAAACATGACTGTTCACATCATGACATATCAAGGTGAAACGATTGGTGTTGAACTTCCAAACACAGTTGAATTAGTAGTGGCAGAGACTGAGCCTGGTATTAAAGGCGACACAGCTTCTGGTGGAACTAAGCCAGCAACGCTTGAAACAGGCTTGATCGTACAAGTTCCTTTCTTCGTAAACCAAGGTGACAAGCTGATTATCGATACAAGAAATGCGGCTTACGTTTCTCGTGCATAGGCTATAGTATTTAAACCTCATTCCATTTTTGGAGTGAGGTTTTTTTATGTAGTAGACAGTTAACAAGAATGATGGCGCAACCAATGGACAGGATAAAATGGATGCGATGTTTATTTGAGTTTAGGGTATCTGACATTCCTGGTTGTCGATTTAAGTAGACTCGCGGATATATGGACAAAACTCGCGGAATAAAGTAAGAAATTTTTTGATTGTCTTAAAAATTTTTAGGGATTCTTATTTAACTTATTTAAAATCCCCACTCCGTATTAGTGAGAATACAGTTGCTGAATCGTAATGCACATATTTGGTTTTCTTTTAAGTAAAAACAGCCAGTCATAAGCTAAACTAGCAACAAAAGATAAATTTTCATGAATAATAACCACAATCCTATTAACTTTATTGCTAATAGGTTACATCCTAATCCATTCTTTTCAAACACAAGTGTACTTGCCGCCATAGAAGTCTTACCTTCTAGCCAGGCTTCTCCGCGTAGTGTTTCACTATCATTCTATCAAAGTCTTCTCTACCTTCCCTTCTAACTTTAAACTTTTACCCACCTTTATTGGCATAAAGCTTAAATGTCAACCATACGTTTATAGTACTAGCCTCTTAAAGGAGAAATCGGTCATGGAGACGATCTTTAGACTTTTTCCAGATAACATACAACAAACCTTGAAAAATTTGCCGCCATCTGTCCTTCAATCTATAGAAGAGATCAGGGTTCGAATTGGACAACCGATAGAAATCCTTTGTTGGGGTAAACCGATCTACCCGACTGAGGGCCAGATCTCGGCTGAAGAGTCGCAAGTATTGCTCAATCGTTTAAGTCAGCACTCACTCTACGCGCTTGAAGAGGAACTAAAAAGAGGCTATATCACTATATCAGGCGGTCATCGTGTTGGACTAGCTGGAAAAGTGATCACTGAACATGGATTCGTAAAAGCCATCAAGGATATTAGTTCGTTTAACGTAAGGATAGCGAGAGAGAAAATTGGCATCGCTGAACCGCTAATTTCTTATCTTTTTCAAAAAAAATGGGTCAATACATTATTAATCGGCCCGCCGCAAACCGGGAAAACCACGATATTAAGAGATATTGCGAGGGTTGTTAGTTGTGGCGTTCAACAAAGAAACATCCCTTCTTTTAAAGTGGGAATCGTAGATGAGCGCTCTGAAATAGCGGGTAGCATAAAGGGTGTTCCTCAACATACTCTTGGACGACGTGTTGATGTTCTTGATGCATGTCCGAAAGCGGAAGGGATGATGATGCTCATTCGTTCGATGAGTCCTCAAGTGATGATAGTCGATGAAATCGGTCGAAAAGAAGATGGTGAAGCGATATTAGAAGCGATGCATGCGGGTGTTCAAATGATTTTTACCGCACATGGCAGCTCTGTTGAAGATGCAATGAAACGTCCTGTGATGAAACCATTAGGAGATCTTTCATTGTTTGAAAGGTATGTTATCTTGAGCCGCGATAAAGGACCAGGAACGATTGAAAGAATTTATGATGGAGCTTTAAAGGAGATCTACAGATCGGGTGGTAGAGCATGATGAGTTGGTTAGGTGCGATCGCCATCCTTTCAGCCACTACGATCTTTGGTTTTGAGTGGGCAAAACGAGTAAGAGAACGACCTAAGAAGTTGAGAGAACTAAAAGTGACGCTACAAGCCTTGGAGGCTGAGATCATGTATGGATCTACTCCGCTTCATGAGGCATTTTTGCATATAGGAAGACCTTTAAAAGAACCGTTGTCCACTTTTTTCCTTACCATTTCAGACCGATTAGTAGAAGGTGAACTCTCGGTGCAAGAAGCATGGGATTTACAGTTGGCTGTTCTGGCTAAAGAGACTTCTTTTAAGATGGGTGAGATTGAAGTGCTTCGCCAATTTGGGGCGACTCTTGGCAGGCATGACAAAGAGCATCAGCAAAAGCAGATTCAATTGACGCTTGCTCACCTTAATCGTGAAGAAAAGGAAGCAAGAGACATACAGGAACGTTATGAAAAAATGTGCAAAAGTCTTGGAGTCCTAATGGGACTTTTAATCGTTATTCTCTTACTGTAACAAGGAGGTACCATCGATGGGATTGGATGTAAACGCAGTGTTTCAGATCGCTGGGCTTGGGATAATCGTCGCGATGCTTCATACCGTGTTAAAAATGATCGGCAAAGAGGATTATGCCCATTGGGTCACTCTATTAGGTTTTGTTGTTGCCCTTTTTATGGTCATTACTCTTTTAGATGATTTGTTTCAGAAGGTAAAAGGCGTCTTTTTGTTTCAGAATTAAGGAGGGGGCCAGATTGGAAATTATCCAAATTGTTGGTTTTGGACTGGTTGCTGCTTTTTTGGCATTAGTCCTTAAAGAACAAAAAGCAAATTTTGCTTTTTTGGTCACACTCATGGTTGGAGCAGGAATCTTTTTATTCTTGATTGATAAGATTGGACAAATTCTCACGATGCTTCAACGACTTGCCATCAACGCAAACGTAAACATGGTCTATGTTGAAACGTTGTTAAAAATAATCGGTATCGCTTATATTGCAGAGTTTGGAGCACAGATCACACGAGATGCTGGTCAGGGAGCTATTGCCTCTAAGATCGAACTAGGTGGGAAGATACTGATTCTGGTGATGGCGATACCGATCTTAACGGTTATTATCGAGACCGTACTGACGCTTATTCCGAAATAAGAAAGCGGGTTGTAAAGATGCAGAAAGTGATGATGCGGACAAGTCTTCTTCTATTCATAATCTTTTCCTTCATCCTATTTGGTCCCATAGAATCCGCATCAGCGAGCTCGATCACTTCAAAAATGGTAGATCAACAAGTTTCCTCCATGCAGTTAGATGAGATCAAACAATATTGGGATAGCATCTCCCGAGAGTACGGCGGTTTCTTGCCAGAAAGCCAGAAAGGGACCTTCCTTGAATTTGTAAAAGGAGAAAAAGATTTTTCAATAAAAGGATACATGCTTGGTCTTTTGAAGTTTATGTTTCATGAACTTGCTGTTCACGGAAAGCTGTTAGGAACCTTAATTCTGCTCACCGTTTTCAGCATGCTCCTTCAATCCATCCAAAATGCTTTTGATCGATCTGCTATTTCAAAAGTGGCGTATGGCATTATCTATATGGTCTTGATCATATTAGCTTTGAACAGTTTTCACGTTGCCATCTCTTATGCGACAGAAGCGATCGATAATATGTTAAGTTTCATGATTGCACTTATACCCCTTCTTCTTGCCTTGATGGCAACTGTAGGAAGCATTGCTTCAGTCGCCTTTTTTCATCCGGTTATCTTGTTTTTGGTAAATACCAGCGGTCTATTAATAAAGAATTTTGTATTGCCGCTTCTTTTTTTATCTGCACTATTAAGCATCGTTTCTACGATGTCAGAGCATCACAAAGTTACTCAGTTGGCCAAGCTTTTGCGAAATGTGAGCATGGGAGCGCTCGCCTTTTTTTTCACGGTATTCCTTGGTGTCATGAGCGTGCAAGGTGCAACAGCGGCAGTGGCAGATGGGATTACGATCAAGACCGCAAAATTCATCACAGGAAATTTTATTCCGGTTGTCGGACGTATGTTTACAGATGCGACAGATACAGTTATGAGCGCTTCTATCTTACTTAAAAACTCGGTAGGCATAATAGGAGCACTCTTATTGCTACTACTGGCTATCTTTCCTGCCATCAAAGTTTTAATACTAGCTTTTATATATAGCATGGCTGCAGCCCTCCTTCAGCCTTTAGGCGGTGGGCCGATCGTTGAATCATTAGGCATCATCGGTAAGAGTGTCATGTTTATCTTTGCTGCCCTTATGACGGTCTCGATCATGTTCTTTTTAGCGATAACGATTATAATCGCAGCTGGCAACGTTACACTGATGGTCAGATAGGAGGTGAGTCATGGCATTCTTAACCGAATGGATAACCAATATTATTATTCTTGTACTATTGGCTGGAGTCATCGAGCTGTTGTTACCGGGTAATCAATTTCAAAATTATATCAAGATGGTGGTAGGATTGCTCATCCTGCTTGCCATGCTCTCGCCACTGTTCAAACTAATAAACGCAGATCTCGATCAGGTGTTTCTCGCTATGGATCTACCAGCACCTGCGAAAGAAGACGAAATAAAAAATTCAATAGAAGAGAATAAAAGTGAAATACAATCCGCACAACGTGCATATATATTAGAGCAAATGGCTGTCCCAATGAAAAAACAAGTTCAAGAGGAGTTGAAACAGACTTATGAGTTAGAGATAGTCGATCTTCAAATTCAAACGGAAATCGGTAAAGAGCCGTTGGATGCTGAAGATATTAGGGGTGCCAAAGTGATACTAACAAAGTATCACGATCAAGCAAGAATCTCTGAAGTATCAGAAGTGGATGTAAGTGTTTCTGGTCCAGAGAGAAAAGAATCTCTCGAACCACCGGTTACAAGCGAAGTCATCCAGTTTCTAGCCGATCAATGGCAGCTGGATGCAGACCAAGTTGATGTACATTTGGAAGGGGGAGAGGAGTTATCCCAATGAAACGTTCATTTTGGGAACAGATAAAAAAACGGCTGCAGCTTAGTGATAAAGCAGGGAATAAACAAAAGTACTTACTTGTCTTACTTCTATTGGGAATTTCTCTAATGTTTCTTAGCAAGATGATAGACTCCCCTGCTCAAAAAAGTTCATTGAACGGGCTAGTGCCAGAAACAAAGGTTAAATCTGAGGCGGTTTTTAAACAAGCGAAAGAAGTCACAGACAAGAATATTAAAACTTATGAAGATCGTTACTCGAACGAACTGAAAGACCTATTAGAGCAAATGCAAGGCGTAGGCAAAGTGTCAGTCTGGGTTGAACTCTCCACAACAGAGAAAAAAGAGTTCGTAACTGATGATAGCACACAGAGTCAAACAACTTCTGAAAATGATAAAAATGGCGGGAAGAGAACCATAGAAGATCAAAAGATAGATGAAAAAGTAGTCATCATCTCAAATGATGGCAGAGAAGAGCCGATCGTCGTTACAACAGAAAAACCAAAGATTAAAGGTGTAGCCGTGTTGGCGCAAGGTGCAGAGAACATCCAGACAAAGTCTATGATCATAGAGCTCGTTAAAAAAGTTTTTGATATAGGTAGTGACCAAATTTTCGTAGGACCAAAAAATCCTGAGGGGGAATAATCAAATGTTATTGAAAAAACAAACCGTTTGGCTTTTGACTATGCTTAGCTTAATCATTGTATTGTCGGTGTATTACATTACAGCGCCTGGTGGAACAGATGATCTTGCATACTTGGAGGCAGGAAAGAAGTCAGGTAAAGAAGCGACGGTTTCAGGTGTTGCAAACGATGATGTGTTTACAGCACTTCGCCTTGAGCGAGATGAAGTTCGTGATGAGATGAGTGCTGACTATGTAGCGGTTGCAGGGTCTGAAGATGCTTCTGCTGAGGTTCAAGCTGATGCTTGGGCGAAGATGACAGAGCTTCAGTCACTTACGATGCAAGAATCAACAGTAGAAACATTGATCAAATCGATGGGATTCAATGATGCATTAGTAAGCACGATGAACAATGAGATCAAAGTAATCGTAAAAGCTGATAAACTATCGAAAAAAGAAGTCGTTGAGATCATGAATGTTGCAAACGAACATCTTGGTAGTAATAAAACGGTAGCTGTTGAATATCATGCATCTAAATAAATTCAGAGTTTAAAAGCCGGAGTTCCGGCTTTTTTCTTTTTGGGTTTTCATGATATATTGGATAGAAACTTAAAGCGTCTGCGTCATTAAGTTTGCATTTCTTTGTGAAGGGAAATGATAGAAAAATGTGAAGAGTATTCGCAAACGCTTACAATGTTAAGTGTTATCGTGTACTATTAACTTGAACATGATTCTAATGTATCCACGAAAAGAGAAATGTGGTATATTACATGTGTTAAGACCTAGTCACAATAGAAGGTGCTAAATAAAAAATCTAAACTGGATAGGATTGTTAAAGGAGTAGAGAACATGCTAAAAATTCAAGAAATACGTGAATTGATTAAACTTATTGACAAATCAAGTATCAACGAATTCAAATACGAAAATGACGGCTCTAAGATTGTTCTTAAAAAGGACAGTGGTACGGTCGTTTCTCATGGAGCAGAAGAAGTTGTTTCTCAACCCGTTGTCACTCAAGCGCCACCAGTAAAAGAACAGGTTCCTGCAGCTGAAACAGTGAAAGAGAACACAGAAGTTAAACAACAAACAGAGAAGGCAAAAGAAGACGCTAACTTACATAAAGTAGTCTCACCTATGGTAGGAACGTTTTATGCTGCTTCATCTCCAGATGTTGAAGCATTTGTTAAGCCAGGAGATAAAGTTTCAAAAGATAGCATCGTTTGTATTATTGAAGCAATGAAATTATTTAATGAGATCGAATCTGAAGTGAATGGTGAAATCGTAAAAGTATTAGTTGAGAACGGACAATTAGTAGAATACGGACAACCTCTGTTCCTTGTGAAAGCAGAATAGGAGGGTATGTCTATGATTAAAAAGCTATTAGTAGCAAACCGTGGTGAGATTGCTGTAAGGATTATTCGTGCATGCAAAGAGCTTGGTGTTGAAACAGTAGCCGTTTATTCAGAAGCTGATAAAGATGCCTTGCATGTCCGTTTGGCAGATGAGGCTTATTGTATCGGACCGACTGCTTCAAAAGATAGTTACCTAAACTTCACTAACATAATGAGCGTTGCCACACTAACTGGTTCAGAAGCCATCCATCCTGGATATGGATTTCTGGCAGAGAACGCCGACTTTGCAGAACTTTGCAGCGAATGTAATGTAACATTTGTTGGTCCAAGTGCTGAAGCAATCAACAAAATGGGTATTAAAGATGTTGCAAGAGCAACGATGGCGGATGCTGGAGTTCCAATCGTACCAGGTTCTGACGGGATTATTAGGGACAAGGAAGAAGCCATTGAACTCAGCAACAAAATTGGGTATCCTGTAATTATTAAAGCAACAGCAGGCGGTGGGGGTAAAGGGATCCGCGTAGCAAAGAATGAAACGGAACTCTTAAAAGGCATTGCGATCACTCAGCAAGAAGCAGCAACTGCTTTTGGTAACCCTGGTGTGTATATTGAAAAATACATTGAAGATTTCCGACATGTTGAAATACAGGTGCTTGCAGATAACCATGGGAATGTGATCCATTTAGGAGAACGAGACTGCAGTATCCAAAGACGTCTTCAAAAGCTCTTAGAAGAGACTCCATCTCCTGCCATCTCTCCATCTAAACGCCAAGAGATGGGAGAAGCGGCAGTAAAAGCAGCTGAAGCCGTTCAATATTCTGGTGCTGGTACAGTTGAATTTATCTTTGATCATAATACAGGGGATTTCTATTTCATGGAGATGAATACTCGTATCCAAGTAGAACATCCTGTAACAGAGATGGTAACCGGAATTGATCTTATCAAGGAACAGATTAAAGTAGCTTCAGGTGAGAGATTGCGATACAAACAAGAAGATATTGAGTTTGATGGCTGGTCGATCGAATGCAGAATAAATGCTGAGAATCCTGAGAAAAACTTTATGCCATCTGCTGGGAAGATTGAAATGTATCTTCCGCCAGGCGGTCTAGGTGTTCGAGTGGATTCAGCTGTTTATCCTGGCTATACGATTCCACCATTTTATGATTCTATGATTGCTAAAGTTATTACTTACGGAAATACTAGACAAGAAGCGATCGACCGTATGAAGCGAGCACTAAGTGAATTCGTGATCGAAGGAATTCATACGACCATTCCGTTCCACCTGCGTCTGTTAAACCATGAGACTTTTGTGAATGGTGACTTTAATACAAAGTTTTTAGAAAATCATGATTTAACTTCAAAAAGCGAATAAGTACGGAGGTGTTTAATTGATGAATGAACTATCATTTGAAATGGAAAGTTACTCATCAGAATTAGGGAAAGTGGAGATCTCACCTGAAGTTATCGAAGTTATTGCAAGTATTGCAGCTTCAGATGTAGAAGGTGTGGCTTCCATGAGAGGCAGCTTTGCAAGTGGTGTAGTAGAGCGACTTGGAAAGAAAACGCATGGCAAAGGCGTTAAAGTTGAACTCTCAGAAGCAGGTATTTCAATCGATGTATACGTATCAATGAAATATGGAGTTGCGATTCCAGATGTAGCTCAAAAAATTCAAGATTACATCAGACAAGCGCTTCTAGACATGACAGCACTAGAAGCAACGGATATCAACGTATTCGTAGTTGGTGTTCAATTTGATTCAAAAGAAAAACAGAATGAAGCACCAGAAGTAGATTATTAAAAAGATCAAAGGGTGAGTTCTACTTGCCCTTTGATCTTTTTTCTTGTTTTATATTACGAGTGAATAGTTTGATGAAGTAGAGTTAGCTTGTTGATGTTATGAGGTAGGGTATATGTAGTGCAATTTTAGTCGAGTGATGTCGACTCGACGCTATATGGGAAAATCTCGCCGAATTATTGTTCAAACTCGCCGGATTAAGCCTGGAATTTCTAGAATTATCTCTTGAAATTACTGAATAAACAGCTTAGATACCCTACCTGGTATTATGTAGAAATCTTTTTATCTTTTTCTTCTTTGACTATTGATTGGAGTGGAAGGTGCGTGACTCTAGGCTAGGACAGGTGGGCAGGTGAGACGCTTATACGAAACGTACGAATGTGGCTCACCGCCTGCCCCGCACAAAGCGAGCACCTGTAATAGAAATCAACTCCCTACAAAGCAACAATGAATTATAATACATTAGTAATTACTTTTTTAACTATTTGACCCTTAACAGATTGAAAAAAACTGAATGTTCGGAAGGGTTAGTAAGTCCATTGTTCGGATTGTAACGAGTCCTAACAATATGGTATTATGCTAGATAGAAATTGTTCGCAAATAGAAAGGAAGTCGGATTATGAAACGCAGACTTGCCAGAGAAAAGGCATTTCAATCGCTTTTTCAAATTGAAGTAAGTGACATCTCAGCTAATGAAGCTATGGAGCATGTTTTAGAAGGAGAGCCATCAGACGAATTTTTAACAAGTATGGTTCATGGTACCGTTGAAAAGAAAGAAGAAATCGAGCGTTTTCTAACGCCTTATTTAGAGAAATGGAGCTTTTCAAGACTAGCAAACGTAGAACGCGTTGTTCTTCAGATGGCTGCTTACGAATGGTTGTTCATGGAAGAGGTTCCAAAGAACGTAACGTTGAATGAAGCGATTGAAACAGCAAAAAT
This sequence comes from Fictibacillus sp. 18YEL24, assembly GCF_015903855.1. Classification (GTDB taxonomy): domain Bacteria; phylum Bacillota; class Bacilli; order Bacillales; family Fictibacillaceae; genus Fictibacillus; species Fictibacillus phosphorivorans_C. The sequence continues at coordinate 843,520 of NZ_JACZDT010000001.1, read as the reverse complement.
CTTTGGCGGTGAAGAAGCAGGACGTTTCGTAAATGGTGTCTTAGGAAAGATAGTCAAAGATATTAACAATAATTAATTTAATAATAAAACCAACTACTTTTGAGGGGGACTTTAGAATGGCTGTGTTAGACGGAAAACAAATTGCGAGAGAGATCAGAGAAAAACTTGCAAAAGAGATCCAAGACCTTAAACAAGAAGGAATTGTTCCAGGTTTAGCTGTTATTCTAGTAGGCGATCACCCAGCGTCTCGTTCATATGTATTAGCAAAAGAAAGAACGTGTAAAGAGCTCGGTATGCATTCGGTATTGACGGAGCTTCCTGAATCTATTTCTGAGAATGAATTATTACAATACATTCAAGCATTTAACAATGACGAACAAATCGATGGGATACTCGTACAACTTCCCCTTCCTTCACATATTAGTGAATCAAAAGTAATTGAAACCATTCTGCCTGAAAAAGATGTAGACGGTTTTCATCCGATTAATATCGGACGGATGCATGCAGGAGATGAGCAAGCTTTCATACCTTGCACTCCGCTTGGAATTTTAGAGATGGTTAAACAAACCGGTGAAGATATTTCAGGAAAACATGTTGTCGTTGTAGGCAGAAGCAACCTTGTAGGAAAGCCAGCAGGCCAGCTTTTCTTGCAAGAAAATGCGACGGTGACGTTTTGCCACTCAAGAACTAAAAATCTTCGTGAACAAACATTGCAAGCTGATATTTTAATTGCGGCGGTAGGAAAACCGAACCTTATTACAGAAGATATGGTAAAAGCAGGTGCCGTTGTCATTGATGTAGGGGTTAATCGCAAGGAAGATGGAAAGCTTTGTGGAGATGTAGACTATGAGGCTATTAAACCGAAAGCAAAGCATATCACTCCTGTTCCAGGAGGCGTAGGCCCTATGACGATCACGATGTTGATGAACAATACGGTTCTTGCTTCAAAATGGAGAAAGCAGTTAAAGGAAGTACATTAATGCAAAACAACAATCGGTATGTTCCAATATCGGCTGTAACCCGGTATATTAAAAGGCTATTTGAAAATGACGGTAACTTACAAGACGTTTGGGTAAAAGGTGAACTTTCCAATGTTAAGCTCCATAGTAGGGGCCATCTGTATTTCACGTTGAAAGATGCAAACAGCAGAGTTTCTGCGGTTATGTTTGCAGGAAACAACAGACATCTAAATTTCAAACCTGAAGAAGGAATGAATGTTTTAATCCAAGGTTCGTTCTCTGTTTACGAACCTCAAGGGCAATACCAGCTCTATGTCAGAACGATGCAGCAAGACGGTGTTGGTAATTTATTTCTGGCGTATGAAAATCTTAAGAATATGTTAGATCAACAAGGGCTTTTTGATCCTATACATAAAAAGCCGCTGCCTAAATTTCCTTCTACGATTGGTGTGGTCACTTCACCAACGGGAGCTGCCGTCAGGGATATCGTGACTACTATAAAACGAAGGTTTCCGCTAGCTGCTGTCACAGTATACCCAGTGCTTGTTCAAGGACCAGGTGCTGCCCCGTCCATCGTTCGGGCGATTGAACGAGCGAATGCTTTGAACGAATCAGATGTTCTCATCGTGGGACGTGGTGGAGGATCGATAGAAGAGCTATGGGCGTTTAATGAAGAAAGTGTTGCAAGAGCAATCTTTCAATCGCATCTGCCGATTATTTCAGCTGTGGGACATGAAACTGACTTTACAATTTCTGATTTTGTAGCTGACTTAAGAGCACCAACACCTACAGCTGCTGCTGAGATGGCAGTGCCTCATCTAGATGAACTGAAGGATCGATTATTCCAAAGAAATGTTCGCTTGAAAAGGGTGATGAATGAGTTTGTAGCGGGTCATCAACAGCATCTTTCCCGACTGCAAAAATCATATGCTTTTAAGTACCCAACTCAATTGATCAAACAAAAAGAGCAAGAACTAGATAGGTGTATGGATCAATTAAAACGTACGGTTGGAAGTTTTGTTGATCAACATCAAAATCAACTCTCACAGGTTAAACGTCAACTTTTACTGTTTTCACCTAGAGGTCAGCTTCAGAAGGCAAACGAAAGAGTCGTTTCTCTGCATAAGATATTGCTAAAAGAAACAAACCGTCACGTAAGGCAGCACCAGAGGGATTTTTCTAACAAGATTTCTAGACTCTCTTCCCTTAATCCTCTGGCTGTAATGGATAGAGGATACAGCTTGACCTATAAACAAGGCAAAGGCGAATTGGTTAAATCGGTATCACAGGTAAAGGCTGGAGATGCATTAACGATAAAGTTAAAAGATGGACAGATCGATTGTCACATCACTGGAACGGAGGCGTCTTTTACGAATGACTGAAAAAACAAGCAAACTTACATTTGAAGAAGCGATGATACAGCTAGAAGAGATCGTTGAAAAGCTTGAACAGGGAGATGTTCCTTTAGAAGAAAGTATCGATCTGTATCAACAAGGAATGAAGCTCTCAAAATTATGTCATACGAAATTACAGAACGTTGAGAAGAAGATGGATACGATTCTGCATGAAGACGGAAAAGAAGAACCATTCGCGATTCAGGAGGAAGATCATTGATAGCGTTTGAACAATATCTTCGAGATAAAAAAACATTGGTTGAAGAAAAGATGGTCACATACTTAGACAATTTGGATGCTCCAGAAACATTAAAAAAATCGATGCTATATTCAATTTCTGCAGGTGGAAAGCGAATACGTCCAATCCTTGCTCTTGCAGTTATGGAAGCTTTTGAAAAGAATATAGAAAAATTAGTAGATGTTGTTTGTTCGATTGAATTTGTTCACACTTATTCTCTCATCCATGATGACCTTCCTTCTATGGATAATGATGATTATAGAAGAGGGAAACTAACGAACCATAAAGTTTTTGGGGAAGCTCAAGCCATTTTGGCCGGAGATGCTTTATTGACAGAGAGCTTTAGCTTGATCACAAACAACTCGTATTTAACTTCGGACCAAAAAGTTCAAATGATTGCTGTTCTATCAAGAGCTGCAGGTGCAACAGGTATGGTTGGTGGTCAAGTAGAAGACATAGAGGGAGAGAACAGAGACCTCACGTTAACAGAATTAGAAAGCATTCATGAAAAAAAGACGGGTAAGATGCTTGAATGTTCAGTGATCATAGGTGGAATTGCAGCGAGAGCTTCTGATGAAGACCTTATCCATTTAACGAACTATGCACGGCATATCGGAATTGCATTTCAGATTCAAGATGACATATTAGATGTAACAGGGAATCAAGAAGAAATTGGTAAACCTGTTGGAAGTGATGAGGCTAATCTGAAAACTACTTATCCTAAGATTCTTGGTCTTATTGGTGCAAAGAAAGAAATGGAAAACCATATACATATTTCTTTGGAACATTTAAACAAGATCAACGGAAATACAGGCATATTAGCGTCCATCGCTGACTACATTATAAAAAGAAACCACTAAGAGATTGTTGCGAAATTGGAAGTATGATATGATATTATTTGCTTTGGAGTGGTGCAGTATTCTAGTCAGCCCCCCATTCCTGAAGGCGGGCCTAAAAATCCGCCAAAGGGCACATCGATGAAGTTCCTTGTATTGGCTTGAGGCGCCCAGCCTTGGGTCATCGCTGGGAGTTAAGGTTGAAGGGCGATCCACAATGGCATGTGGGCGAGGACCCTTCTTCCGCGGAGGCCCCCATATTTGCGGTTTGTGTTCAAAAGACCTTACTGCGAAATGGGGTTTGAACCTGCTTAGCTTTTTTTCTTGTTCACAGGAAAAGAAGGCGAGCAGCGTAGCCTGCCTTGAGTGGAGCTTGAGGGGATTATGGTGTGAAAAGCCTGTATCGGTTGGCCGCTGATTATGAGCTTTATACCATATGAAATCTTCTCTGCAAAAGAGGCTAGGGAATGTGCGCGAGGCTGTTGAGGAAAACTCCTAGACTGTTCTGCCCTGACACCTTTTAGGGATTATAGTGCGGACTAAGTGGTAATCTAGTCTAACGTTTGGCAACAGCGTTAAGAAGAGAGTAAAGGGAAACCGCGAACATGGCGACATTTCGTACTCTTCTGGGAAAACCTACTGGACCTAAGCCGCAGTCTTTACTTAATAAGGTGACCACTCCCTATTACATAAAGTGACCAAAAAGTGAGGAGTTATGCATGAAGCATTCCTTTACTAAAACACTCAAATGGAGTACAAGCATTGCCGTTATCACTCTTGTGTTAGCGGCTATTTTTACAGTTGTATCATCTTTTTTGTTAAATGGAGTTTCGTGGGCGATAGGGATGGGAATCGTGTTTCTAATCGTATTAACCGGGGTTCTGTTTGACATAGTAGGGGTGGCATCAACTGCTGCGAAAGAAGTTCCGTTTCATGCGATGGCTTCTGAGAAGGTTCCTGGAGCAAGACATGCTATAATCATTACAAGAAACGCAGATCGGGTAGCGAATTTTTGTAACGATGTTATTGGAGACATCTCTGGGATCGTTAGCGGAACGGCATCTGCTGCAGTAGTAGTAGAACTTACACTTTCAATGGGGAACAGATCTGGATCAAACTCTGAGTATTTGATCTCAATCGTATTCACCAGTGTAGTTGCTGCACTTACTGTAGGAGGCAAAGCGCTAGGAAAATCATATGCGATCAACCACTCAACCTTTATTATTTTTCAGGTTGGGCGTTTATTATATTTTTTAGAGGAAAAATTAAGAATTAAACTGCTATCGCCTGCTAAAAGAGAGAAGAAAAGGCGTTAATGGAAAGAGAGGCATATTCCATGAACCTGGAAGAAATTCAAGATCCTCAGTTTTTAAAAACGTATGAAACTGAACAATTAAATAAATTAGCTGCCGAGATTCGTTCTTTTCTAATTGAAAAACTTTCAGTTAGAGGAGGCCATCTTGGGCCTAATCTTGGCGTTGTAGAATTAACGCTTGCCATGCACAAAGTCTTTGACAGTCCTAAAGACAAGTTTATTTGGGATGTTGGTCATCAAGCCTATGTGCATAAGATTCTTACGGGAAGAGCATCGCAGTTTGATACACTTCGACAGTATAAGGGTCTCTGTGGATTTCCAAAGAGAATTGAAAGCGAACATGATGTTTGGGAAACAGGGCACAGTTCTACATCACTTTCTGCAGCTATGGGTATGGCTATCGCTAGAGACCTTAAGAAAACAGATGATAAAGTTCTTGCGGTCATTGGTGATGGTGCTTTAACGGGCGGAATGGCTTTAGAAGCGCTGAACCATATCGGTCATGAAAAGAAAGACTTAATCGTTGTTCTTAACGACAACGAGATGTCTATCGCTCCAAATGTTGGAGCTCTTCACAACGTTTTAGGACGCATGAGAACAGCTAGAAAATACAATAAAGCAAAAGATGAGCTAGAATCATTGATTCGTAAGATACCCGCTTTTGGCGGTAAATTGGCTGCTACAGCTGAACGTGTTAAAGACAGCTTAAAGTATCTGTTAGTATCAGGAATGTTTTTTGAGGAGCTAGGCTACACCTATTTAGGGCCGGTTGATGGTCATGATGTAGATGACTTGATCGAGAATCTAACATATGCCAAAAAAACGAAAGGTCCGGTAATCATCCACGTTCTTACGAAAAAAGGCAAAGGATATGAACCGGCTGAAAGTGATAAAAAGGATAGCTGGCATGGCGTTGGTCCTTATAAGATTGAATCAGGTGAGCAGATCAAACCGCAGCAAGTTGGACCATCTTACAGCGGAGTGGTCAGTAAAACTCTTGAGACGCTATCCCATAAAGATGATCGTATTGCTGTCATAACGCCTGCCATGACCATTGGCTCTAAGCTAACGGATTACGGCAAAGCGTTTCCTGATCGGTTGTTTGACGTTGGTATTGCTGAACAGCATGCCACAACGATGGCAGCTGGACTTGCTACGCAGAATATGAAACCGGTCCTATCGATCTATTCTACGTTCTTGCAGCGAGGTTACGACCAAGTAGTTCATGATGTAGCCAGACAGAATTTGAATGTTGTTTTCACAATAGATAGATCTGGTCTCGTTGGTGCTGATGGAGAAACGCACCAAGGTGTATTTGATATTGCTTTCTTGCGTCATATTCCAAACATGGTATTGATGATGGGGAAAGATGAGAACGAGCTTCAGCATATGGTATATTCTGCTCTTAAATATGAAGATGGTCCGATTGCGATCAGATTCCCTAGAGGTAACGGTTCAGGAGTTCCGATGGATGAAGAGTTTGAGAACATTCCAATTGGTTCATGGGAAGTGCTGAAAGATGGAGACGACGTTGCGATTCTAACGTTTGGAACGACGATTCCAATGGCGCTTGAAGCTTGGGAGATTCTCGCTAAATCAGGTGTCTCAGCACGCGTGATCAACGCTCGTTTTATTAAACCGCTTGACTCAAAAATGCTCAAAGAGCTTTATGCGGAAAACATGCCTATTTTAACGTTAGAAGAGGCTGTTCTTCAAGGCGGTTTTGGAAGTGCGGTATTAGAGCATGCGGCTGACCATCAGGCAAATGTGATCATTGATCGAATGGGTATACCAGATTGCTTTATCGAGCATGGAAGTGTGACAAAACTTTTAGAAGAGATCGGAATTACAACGCCTGATCTTGTTGAGCGAGTGAAAACGCTTGTTAAAAGAAAGGCAGAAAAGGGTCTTCTTACATGAAAAAAGAACGGGTAGATGTACTGCTTGTCAATCGAGGACTTTGTGAAACACGAGAGAAAGCCAAACGATCTGTTATGGCTGGCCTCGTGTACTCAGGAACGAACCGGATGGATAAGCCAGGAGAAAAGATAGAACAAGATGCGCCTCTTCAAGTTAAAGGAGATGTAATCCCTTATGTGGGAAGAGGCGGGCTTAAGCTTGAAAAGGCACTTAAAACCTTTGATTTTGAAGTTAAAGAAAAGATAGGAATGGATATTGGGGCTTCAACAGGTGGCTTTACTGACTGTGCCTTACAAAATGGCGCCTCCTATATTTATGCGATCGATGTGGGCTACAATCAACTTGCTTGGAAGCTGAGAAACGATTCTAGGGTAGCGGTGATGGAAAGAACAAACTTTAGATATGTAACTCCTGATCAGCTTCAACAGGGAATCCCTCACTTTGCAACGATCGACGTTTCATTCATTTCACTACGAATCATTCTTCCTGTGCTGACTCAGCTTATGCCAACTGGAGATGTGATCGCTTTGATCAAGCCTCAGTTTGAAGCAGGGCGTGAAGAAGTCGGGAAAAAGGGAATTGTTAGAGATCCTAAAGTTCATAAACGCGTGATTGAAGAGATTACGGATTTTGCCCGCAAAACAGGGATTAATCCTGTTGCATTGTCCTTCTCACCTATAACGGGTGGGGATGGAAATATCGAGTTTTTAATGCATGGAAAAGTAAATAATGAGGACTGCATGTCGATAACTTCAAAAACTATTGAAGAAGTTGTGAAGTCAGCTCATGAAACATTAAAGAAAGAGCGAGAATAAAATTTCTCGCTCTTTTCATCATTTCACTAATGAAAAATTTACATCCTATGCACAATAGTATAAGATAAAGGCAGAATGTGACAGTGTAAATTGAGGTGGAATCACGAGTGAATAAAGGACAACGACATATTAAAATACGTGAAATGATCAGCAACCATGATATTGAGACACAAGACGATTTAGTGGAACTGCTTAAGAAAGCAAACTTTAATGTAACGCAAGCAACTGTTTCCCGAGATATTAAAGAACTGCATCTTGTGAAAGTGCCGATGAACGATGGTCGCTATAAATACAGTCTTCCGGCTGACCAAAGGTTCAACCCACTGCAGAAGTTAAAAAGAACACTGACTGACAGCTTTATTAGTATTGATTATGCAGATCACCTGATTATCATGAAAACACTTCCGGGTAATGCAAATGCCATTGGTGCGTTAATTGATAAGCTGGATTGGGAAGATTTAATGGGAACGATCTGTGGCGATGATACAATCTTAATTATTTGTCGTTCTAAAGAAGTTAGTTCAGATGTTTCGCAGCGCTTTTTAGATATGCTGTAATTTTTATAATAAGGTGTGATGTAATTGCTGGCAGAATTAAGTATTCGTAATTTTGCTATAATTGATTCTCTGAGTGTTTCTTTTAGTAAAGGGTTAACCGTATTAACAGGTGAAACCGGTGCAGGAAAGTCCATCATCATCGATGCGATCGGACTTCTGATTGGTGGCCGCGGCTCTACGGAATTTGTACGCTATGGTACTCAAAAAGCTGAAATCGAAGGTTTGTTTCATATTCATCCAGGTCATCGTGTATATGACAAATGTGAGGAATTTGGAATTGCGATTTCGGATGAAGATGAGATGGTCGTGCTTAAAAGGGATATAACGGAGAACGGAAAAAGCATCTGCAGAGTAAACGGAAAGCTTGTTACGCTCTCTGTTCTTAAGGAGATCGGACAGGCCTTAGTAGATATTCATGGGCAGCATGAAACGCAATATTTAATGCAGCCTGACAAGCATCTTTTTTTACTAGATAGTTTTGGTGATAAGGATTTTAAACAAGAGCTGATTTCGTACGAATCAACCTTCAGAGACTACAAAGAAATCAACAAGCAGCTTTCAGAGCTCTCTAGAAACGAACAAGAGATTGCGCAGAGAATAGACTTGCTCGAATATCAGTACCAAGAGATAGCGGGTAGCAACCTCATTCCTGATGAGGATGTTAAGCTTGAGGAAGAAAAAAGAATGCTTTCGAATTTTGAAAGAATTCATGGCTCTCTTCAGGATGCTTACCATAATCTTTATGGCGAAGGAAAAGCGCTCGAACTTGTATCTAGTGCACTAGCTGATTTTTCGCAGGTCGCAGCACTTGATGAATCATTAAAAGCCGACGAAGAGCAATTTGGAAACAGCTTTTATGTACTTGAAGAGCTTACATATAAGATTCGGGATATGTTTGATTCATTAGAATACAACCCGGAAAGGCTTAACAGCATCGAATCACGTCTTGATGAACTAAGTAAGCTTAAACGCAAATACGGTTCTTCAGTAAAAGAAATGATCGATTATAGTGAAAAAATTAAAAAAGAGTTAGAACTCATTCAGAACAAAGATAATCATATTGAAGAACTCAAGAAAAAGCAGGATAAGCTCATTGCTAAACTTGAGGTATCAGGTAAAAAGCTGACTAAGCGGAGAACAGAGACCGCTAAAGTCTTAAAGAACAGTATACAACAACAGCTTAAAGAACTTTATATGGAAAAAACCAAATTCGAAGTCGTAATGAAGCGAATTGATGATAATCAGTTTTTAAGAACAGGAATGGATTCTGTAGAATTTTATATCTCCCCGAATCCTGGAGAACCCCTTAAACCACTATCAAAAGTAGCATCTGGTGGAGAGCTTTCCAGAATTATTCTAGCATTGAAAACCATTTTTTCTGAAAACCAAGGAATTACCGCCATTATCTTTGATGAAGTAGATACAGGAGTCTCAGGACGAGTCGCTCAAGCAATAGCGGAAAAGATCTATAAAGTTTCTGTCGGTTCACAAGTACTTTGTATCTCTCACCTTCCACAAGTTGCAGCGATGTCTGACACGCATCTTCATATCTCTAAAGACACACTTCAAGGAAGAACGGTTACAAAGGTCCTAACATTAAAAACGGATGAAAAAGTAAATGAGATAGGCAGAATGATCTCTGGTGTTGAGATTACTGACCTTACGAGGCAACATGCTCAAGAATTATTAGAGCTTGCAGCGTCAATCAAAAAGACATCATAAAACTTTATTCATGAAAAAGCTATCCATTTAAGGAATAGCTTTTTCTTTTTTCTAGGTTATAAACTCATGGTCCGTAGGCTAAATTAAAGGTACAGCCATGGTGAGGGTGTGAGCTAGGAGCGAGGAGAGTGTATGATGTATAAGGATTTACTTCGGCGAATGATCGGCGTTATTCTCCTTGGAAGTTTAGTGGGAATCGGTTTTTTGTCTCCTGTGCGAGAATATGTAGCACTGCCTGAATCGATTACCTTTTTTGAAGGACAGCATGTCTTACAAGCCCTTCCTGTTGGAACAAACATGAAGCAGGAAGAAACAAACATTTATACAACCGCAATGGAAAGCGAACATAAAGTTTCGATACAAGCCAAAACAAACGGTGATAGCATGGCAACTCTCGAAGCAGCAAGTTTTCCCATAAAGAAGATGAATGTAAAAGTGTTATCTGACCTTAAAGTTGTACCTGGTGGACAATCGATAGGAGTGAAATTAAATACTCTAGGGGTACTGATTGTGGGACATCACCTCGTAAATACAACTGCAGGTAAACAATCTCCAGGTGAAATTGCCGATATTCAAGTAGGAGATATTATTACCAAAATCAACGGAAAAAATATTAAAAAAATGGGAGATGTAAGCCCATTTGTTAAACAGTCTGGGGAAACTTCAAATCCTTTAGATGTAACCATCATTCGAGATGGTAAAACGTTTCATAAAACACTTACTCCTCTGCAGGACAAGAATGATCAGTCTTATCGCATTGGACTATATATTCGTGACTCAGCGGCGGGCGTAGGAACACTAACTTTTTTTGATCCAGCGTCATTCAAATATGGGGCACTCGGTCATGTTATTTCAGATATGGATACTAAGAAGCCAATCAAGGTAAACAATGGGGAAATCCTTGGATCTACCGTAACTTCCATCGAAAAAGGATCTAACGGTCATCCTGGAGAAAAGCTGGCGCGTTTTTCCAACGATCAAAGAGTTTTAGGGGACATTTCAAAAAATAGTCCTTTTGGGATTTTTGGAAAGTTAAACGATGAATTATCGAATGGGGACTGGAATAAACCATTGCCAATCGCCTTATCTCATCAGGTAAAAGAAGGTCCAGCGAAGATTTTAACTGTTGTTAACGGGTCGAAGGTTCGAGAGTTTGATGTTGATGTCGTAAGCTCTGTTCCTCAAAAGTTTCCGGCTACAAAGGGAATGGTCATTAAGATTACAGATCCCGAGCTTTTAAAGATTACCGGTGGAATCGTTCAAGGTATGAGCGGCAGCCCAATCATTCAAAATGGCAGAATTATTGGAGCAGTTACACACGTGTTTGTAAATGACCCAACTTCGGGCTATGGCGTTCATATCGAGTGGATGCTTGATGAAGCTGGTGTCAATATCTATAAAGATGCAAAACAAGCGAGTTAACATTTTTTAAAACCGGTTGAGATCTCACCGGTTTTTTTATTTTGAACACATATAAGTAGGAATGGGTGCTGGAATTTGTTTTCATTTACTTTTAGATAATTTAGACAATCCTATGAAAATTTTGTATAATGAGGGATATAAAGAAAATTCGACAAAAACACTTTTGAAAATATAATAACTGTCGAAATTCAAAGTAAATTGAAGAAAACAGCTCTATCTGCTACAAAAACAAAATAATTTTAAAAAATTTAAAACAAAATAAAGGGATTTAAGATTTATTGTTGAAATCTTACATTGGGAAAAACAAGAAATTGTTGGATGGGGAGGAAATAATGGTGCAAAAAATTAAAGTTTGTCTAGCTGATGATAACCGTGAACTGATTAGTCTTTTGAGGGAGTATCTTTCAAGTCAAGATGATATGGAGGTAATTGGGGTAGCTTACAACGGTCAAGAATGTTTGTCCGTTTTAGAGAATAAAGATCCTGATGTTTTAGTTCTTGATATTATCATGCCTCATTTAGATGGGTTAGCGGTGCTGGAGAAAATCAGATCTAGCGATGATCTGCCTCAGCCGAATGTTATCATGTTAACGGCGTTTGGTCAGGAAGATGTAACGAAAAAAGCCGTAGACCTAGGTGCATCATACTTTATCTTAAAGCCATTCGATATGGACAATCTTGCGAGTCAGATCCGTCAGATCTGCGGAGCAGAAAAATCAACTGTTCAGCGTGCGTCCGGAAGTAATCGAAATAATTTCCAATCTACAATGAACAATAAACCACGCAATCTGGATGCGAGTATCACAAGTATCATTCATGAGATTGGCGTTCCTGCTCATATTAAAGGATATATGTACTTAAGAGAAGCGATCTCTATGGTATACAATGATATTGAACTATTAGGATCGATCACAAAGGTTCTTTATCCAGATATCGCAAAAAAATTCAATACAACATCAAGCCGTGTTGAACGTGCTATACGCCATGCGATCGAAGTAGCATGGAGCCGTGGAAACATCGACAGCATCTCATCCTTATTCGGCTATACAGTATCCATGTCAAAAGCAAAGCCTACAAATTCTGAGTTCATCGCGATGGTCGCGGATAAGCTTCGAATCGAACATAAGGTCATGGCATAATTACTTACTTAAAAAATAACCATCCCTCAAGTACGAGGGATGGTTATTTTTTTCTGTATTTTAACTGGACTTTATTTCTTTTGCGGTCTCTGTAAAAGATGAATCCGCCTACAAAAGCTAAGCCTGCTAAGAAGCTTAGCAACCCAGCAATAAATTGTAGCCATAAGAACGGAAACGGAAACTGCAAAACACCAAACAAAGTGTCTCTCATCCATTTAATGCCCATCACGGCCATGATTCCAGGAATTAATACAATCACCAAAGCTGCATATCTGCTCATGAAGAATTTCACTCCTCTACTCGTCTTATTGTACATAAAGTTAAAATTATTGTCGATGCAAAATAAGTTTGCAAACCCTTTCATAGTGAGCTATGATGAGTATGTGAAAAATATTGCATGTTATAATAAAAAGGTGGGCTAATTGTTGCAAAGGATCGTATTGTTGGCAACGCAAGAAGAAATTGAATTGGTTCAAAAGATCAATCAATCCAAACTTTTTGAACTTGCAGCTATCTTTCAAGAACCTCTTCAATCGCTGCCGGCCAAATTTAATAACACTCCAGTTTTTACATATTCATCGGCACCAGATGAGGTAATAGATGTAATCGTTTATTCAGATTCACTTAAAGAAACGGCAGACCTGCTAAACGAAACCAAATATCCAATGGCGGGAAGATTGACTACAACTCAGTTTCAATTTTTGTTAACCATATCTGACGAAACGAAAAATAAAAAAGACATCAGCCATCTTCAACAACTCAAAACAATTTTAGATAATACACATGATGGCATGATTGTGATCGATCAAGATCTAACGATCACCATATTTAACAAGAGTGCTGAGAAGATGACAGGATTATCGAAAGAGGAAGTTGTAGGTAAATCCATTCTAGAAGTCATGCCTAATAGTCAGCTTCCAAGAGTTATGGACTCAGGCATAGAAGAAGTTAATCAAGAACAAATTTTAGCGAATGGCACCAAAATCTATACAACAAGGACACCGATCTTAAATCATGAAGGTCGAAAGCTTGGCGCTTTTGCTGTTTTTAAAGATATTACAGAAATCGTGGATCTGGCAGAAGAAGTAACGAATTTAAAAAGCATCCAAACGATGTTAAGATCGATCATCCAATCTTCTGAGGAAGCTATATCTGTAGTTGATGAAGAAGGAAAAGGGATCATGATCAATCCTGCTTATACGAGGCTAACAGGATACACAGCCGAGCAAGTGATTGGAAAACCGGCAACAACCGATATATCTGAAGGTGAAAGTATACACATGCAGGTTCTAAAAACAAGAAAACCTGTGAGAGGTGCCCGATTACGAGTTGGGCCAAACCGGAAAGATGTGATTGTTAATGTTGCGCCTGTTATCGTGGATGGTCTATTAAAAGGCAGTGTAGGTGTCATTCACGATGTATCTGAAATAAAAGGGCTTACTGAAGAACTCAACCGTGCAAGACAGATCATTCGGACACTTGAAGCTAAATATTCGTTTGAAGATATAATTGGTTCGTCAGAAGAGATGAGTTTTGCGATCGATCAAGCAAAGCTAGCTGCTTCTACTCCTGCAACCGTTCTCCTTCGTGGTGAATCTGGAACGGGAAAAGAACTTTTTGCTCATGCGATACATAATGCGAGTAGCAGAAAGTTTAATAAATTTATACGCGTCAACTGTGCTGCTTTGTCTGAATCGTTATTAGAGAGTGAACTGTTTGGCTATGAAGAAGGAGCTTTTTCTGGTGCTTTAAGAGGTGGGAAAAGAGGGCTGTTTGAAGAGTCCAACGGCGGAAGCATCTTTTTAGATGAGGTGGGAGAGTTGTCTCAGAACACACAAGCTAAACTTTTGCGTGTTCTTCAAGAGAATGAAATCAGACGAGTTGGTGGGACGAAAGCCATTCCGATCAACGTCCGTGTGATCGCCGCAACCAATGTTAACCTTGAAAAAATGATCGCAGATGGTACGTTCAGACAGGATTTGTACTATAGACTCAACAGGATGCCGATCTATATTCCGGCATTAAGAGCAAGAAACAATGATATTTTGCTCTTAGCATATCACCTCCTGCAGAAGCTAAATCAAGACTATGGAAGAAACATTGATTATATCAGCAAGGATGCAGAGGACTTTTTACTAGCGTATCATTGGCCGGGAAATGTTAGAGAACTTGAAAACGTATTAGGCAGAGCGATCATCCACATGAGTCATACTGATTCACAGATCAATCGAAGTCATATATCGCTGTTATCTTTAGAACCATCGAAGAATAAGGATGTTCATCTGAAAGATATCTCCGATACGGCTGTTAATGAAAAGAGCTTAGCTGAACAAATGGATGCGGTTGAAAAACGTATTTTAACAGAAGCTATAGAGAGGTTTCGTGGCAATAAAACGAAAACAGCTAAATCACTAGGTATTTCACTTCGGAATTTTTATTATAAATTAGAAAAATATGATCTTGACGAAAAACTGCGCAAATAATTTCATGCAAAATATTGCAAGTTATCTGCAAGGTATTGCATATTCATATTAGGATATCGACTTTTATAACACTTTTAATTGTTGGCATGAAAATTGCATTGTTAATAAAGCGGTTAACAAGGGGGGATAGCATGCGTTTACAAAACTTGGTGAGCCAAGCCAAAAATCAACAAGAGAAACCAGTCATCGCAGTGGCAGAAGCTGGTGATCAGGAGGTTTTGGAAAGCATACTGAAATCGTACAAAGAGGGGCTCGCCCACTTTATTCTGTTTGGAGACGGTAACAAAATTTCTGACTGGTTAGAAAGAAACGCAGATGTTTCGTTAGATGGGATTAAAGTTGTTCCGACCGATACAGCTTCGGCTGCATTAAAGGCAGTAAGAGCTGTTCATGATGGAGACGCTGATATTTTAATGAAAGGGCTCATCTCAACGTCTGCTCTTTTAAAAGCAGTTTTAAATAAAGAATTTGGTCTCCGTACAGGCAAAGTGCTATCACATGTTGCTGCATTCGAAGTAGAAGGATTTGAAAAATTAATCTTTGTTACGGATGCTGCCATGAACATAGAGCCTGATCTTAATCAAAAAGTTCAGATTCTGCAAAATGCTATCGATTTTGCGGTTAGAACGGGTGTTGAAGTTCCGAAAGCAGCTGTGCTTGCTGCCGTAGAGAATGTCAATCCCGCTATGCAAGCAACATTGGATGCAGCGAGTCTGATGGTTATGAACCTTAGGAATCAAATTCAAGGTGGTATTGTAGAAGGTCCTTTGGCCTTAGATAATGCCATATCAAAGGAAGCTGCAGCTCACAAAGGAATCACAGGAAGTGTTGCAGGGAATGCTGACATCCTTCTTGTTCCAAATATTGAAACAGGAAATGTATTGTATAAATCACTGATCTACTTTGCTCGAGCAAAAGTTGGAGCAGTAATATGCGGAGCTAAAGCGCCAATCGTTCTAACATCCAGAGCGGATTCAGCAGAAAGTAAATATTATTCTATCGCTTTAGCGGTAAATTCAGTCATCACTGATAATTAAAACTTAGGAGGAAAACACAATGGAAATTTTTAAATATATGGAAACTTATGATTATGAGCAAATGGTGATCTGCCAAGATAAACAATCTGGTCTAAAAGCAATTATCTGTATTCATGATACGACATTGGGTCCTGCACTTGGCGGAACAAGAATGTGGACGTATGAAACAGAAGATGCAGCGATTGAAGATGCACTCAGACTTGCTAAAGGCATGACTTATAAGAACGCAGCTGCGGGATTAAATCTTGGTGGCGGTAAAACAGTAATTATCGGTGATCCAAAGAAAGACAAGAACGAAGAAATGTTCCGTGCGTTCGGTCGTTATATTCAAGGACTTAACGGTCGTTATATTACAGCAGAAGATGTGGGTACAACGGTTGAAGACATGGATCTTATCTACCAAGAAACACAGTTCGTTACGGGTGTATCACCTGCTTTCGGTTCAAGTGGTAATCCATCTCCAGTAACGGCTTACGGTGTATACCGTGGTATGAAAGCAGCAGCGATGGAAGCGTTTGGTACAGATTCTCTAGAAGGAAAAGTGATTGCTGTTCAAGGTGTTGGACATGTTGCTTATACACTATGTAAGCACCTACACGAAGAACGCGCATCATTGATTGTTACAGATATTAATAAAGAAGCTGTACAACGTGCGGTTAGAGATTTCGGAGCAAAAGCTGTTGAGATCGATGAGATCTACAGCGTAGATTGTGATATCTTTGCGCCATGTGCACTAGGAGCTATTATTAACGATGATACTATTCCACAGATCAAAGCTAAAGTTATTGCAGGTGCTGCTAACAACCAACTGAAAGAAACACGTCACGGTGATGCGATTCATGAGATGGGAATCGTTTATGCACCAGACTATGTAATCAACGCTGGTGGAGTTATCAATGTTGCTGATGAGCTTAACGGCTACAACCGTGATCGTGCTATGAAAAAAGTAGAAACAATCTATGACAACATCGCGAGTGTTATCGAAATCTCAAAACGTGATAACATCCCGACTTACTTAGCAGCAGATCGCCTTGCAGAAGAGCGTATCGAACGCATGAGAATGTCTAGAAGTCAGTTCCTATTAAACGAAAGACATATCTTGTCTAACCGATCTCGTTAAGAGTTCGTATCAATGGAGGTTTGAAACGTGCATCAAAAAGAATTTCGCATACTAGTGATCAATCCGGGGTCAACCTCTACTAAGATTGGAATTTTCGATAACGAACGGCCAGTATTTGAAAAAACGATCCGTCATGATACAGAAACCATCCATTCGTTTGATTCTGTTATTGATCAGTATACTTTTAGAAAAGAAACGATCTTAGAAGCTTTAGACTACGAAGGCATCAATATTTCAAAATTAAGTTGTGTGGTCGGCCGTGGCGGTTTGTTAAGACCGATCGAAGGCGGTACGTACAGCGTTAATGAACCGATGCTCAAGGATCTGAAAAATGGTTACGCTGGTGAACATGCTTCGAATTTAGGTGGAATCCTCGCATTCGAAATAGCAGAAGGTCTGAATATCCCATCTTTTATCGTAGATCCAGTTGTCGTCGATGAGATGGATGAGATCGCAAGAATTTCGGGTGTTCCCGAAATGGAAAGAAAGAGTATTTTTCACGCGCTTAATCAAAAAGCTGTTGCTCGACGCGTAGCGAAACAGTTGAATAAATCATACGAAGCTCTACGGCTTATTGTCGTTCACATGGGCGGGGGGATCACGGTAGGTGTCCATAAGGACGGAAGAGTGATCGATGTAAACAACGGACTGCATGGAGAGGGACCTTTCTCTCCTGAACGTGCAGGCACTGTTCCGATAGGTGATTTGGTCTCACTCTGCTTCTCTGGTGAGTTTTATGCAGAAGAAGTGATGAAGAAGCTCGTTGGCCAAGGTGGTCTTGTGGCTTACCTGGGAACAAACGATGCAAGAACCGTTGAAGAAAGAATCGAGAACGGTGACAAAAAAGCTGAGCTTATCTATGACGCGATGGCTTATCAAGTCGCAAAAGAGATCGGATCAGCAAGTACCGTTCTCTATGGACAAGTTGATGCGATCATCCTTACAGGTGGTCTCGCTTTCGGAAAAGAATTTGTTAAGAAGATAACTGACCGAGTTGAATGGATTTCTGATTGTATCATTCAGCCGGGTGAGAATGAGCTTCAAGCGTTAGCAGAAGGTGGCCTTCGAGTACTAAGAGAAGAAGAAACAGCAAAAGTTTATCCGGGTGGAAAAACAGTTGCTAGAGTGTCACTGGATTAACTAACAGCAAAAGGAGATATGAGCTTATGTCAAAAGACTTTGATTTGGTCATATTGGGCGGAGGGACTGGCGGCTATGTAGCTGCCATCCGAGCTGCTCAATTAGGAAAAACCGTTGCAGTAGTTGAAAAAGGAAAGCTTGGAGGTACTTGCTTACATAGAGGGTGTATCCCGAGTAAAGCGTTATTAAGAAGTGCTGAAGTATACAAAACAGCTAAAAAAGCTGCAGACTTTGGTGTTGAGATCGAAGGGCTTGGCTTAAACTTTTCCAAGATGCAAGAACGAAAGCAATCCATTGTAAATCAACTGCATATGGGTGTACAAAGTTTGATGAAAAAAGGAAAGATTGAAGTCTATGAAGGAATCGGACGTATCCTTGGACCATCCATCTTTTCACCGATGCCTGGCACGATTTCAGTTGAGTTTAATGATGGCACAGAAAATGAGATTTTAATCCCGCAAAACGTAATTATTGCAACAGGATCTAGACCACGTTCGTTACCAGGGTTAGAGATCGACGGAAACCTCGTAATGTCTAGTGATGAAGCGTTAGAGATGGAGTCTTTACCAGCATCAATCATCATCGTCGGTGGTGGGGTAATCGGGATTGAATGGGCGTCTATGCTCAATGATCTCGGTGTGGAAGTAACCGTACTTGAATATGCTGACAGAATTGTACCAACAGAAGACGAAGAGATTTCGAAAGAAGCGGCGCGTGTTCTTAAGAAAAAAGGGATCAAACTCGTAACGAGTGCGAAAGTCCTTCCAGATACGTTAGAAAAAGGCGAAGGGGTAATGATTTCGGCTGAACATAAAGGCGAGACAAAACAATTTAGTGCCGAGAAGATGCTCGTTTCTGTTGGACGTATGGCGAACACAGAAGGAATCGGTTTAGAGAACACCATCATAAAAGTTGAAAACGGATACATTCAGACGAATGAATACTTCCAAACCGCAGAAAGCCACATCTATGCGATCGGAGATGTAATCGGAGGACTTCAGCTGGCGCATGTAGCATCTCATGAGGGAATCACAGCAGTAGAACACCTTTCTAACCTGAAACCTGAACCGATCAACTACGATAATATCTCGAAATGTATCTATTCAAGTCCAGAGATGGCAAGTGTAGGTCTTACCGAGAAACAAGCTAAAGACCAAGGTTTTAACGTTAAAGTTGGCAAGTTTCCTTTTAAAGCGATTGGAAAAGCTCTTGTTTATGGTGAAAGTGACGGGTTTGTAAAGATCGTTGCAAATAAAGACACTGATGATCTTTTAGGTGTTCATATGATCGGACCTCACGTAACGGATATGATCTCTGAAGCTGGTTTAGCGAAAGTTTTAGACGCAACACCGTGGGAGATGGCACATACTATCCATCCACATCCATCTCTATCAGAAGTATTTGGTGAAGCAGCATTAGCTGTTGAAGGAAAAGCGATCCATTTCTAAGGAGGTAAAACAAATGGCAGAATTACGTCATGAACAATTAGGTTTAACGAATGAAGATGTCATCCATATGTATAGAACGATGTTATTAGCAAGAAAAATTGACGAGCGTATGTGGCTGTTGAACCGCGCTGGTAAGATTCCTTTCGTTATTTCTTGTCAAGGTCAAGAAGCAGCCCAAGTTGGTGCAGCGATGGCGCTAGATAACGAGAAAGATTTTGTGTTGCCGTACTACCGCGACATGGGTGTTGTTTTGCAGTTTGGTATGACAGCGAAAGACCTGATGCTTTCTGGCTTTGCAAAAGCAGAAGACCCTAACAGCGGCGGCCGCCAGATGCCAGGACATTTTGGTTCTAAAAAGCTTCGCATCGTAACAGGTTCTTCACCGGTTACAACACAAGTTCCTCATGCTGTAGGAATAGCGCTTGGCGGGAGAATGGAAGGAAAAGACCTTGTAACGTTCACGACATTTGGTGAAGGATCATCAAACCAAGGAGATTTCCATGAGGGAGCAAACTTTGCTTCTGTTCATAAACTTCCTGTTATCTTTATGTGTGAGAACAATAAATACGCAATCTCGGTTCCAATCTCAAAACAGCTAGCTTGTGTGAACGTTTCTGACCGTGCGATCGGTTATGGTATGCCAGGAGTAACGGTGGATGGAAATGACCCACTAGCTGTTTATGAAGCTGTAAAAGAAGCTGCTGATCGCGGTAGACGCGGTGAAGGTCCAACTTTAGTTGAAACAGTTGCTTATCGTTTAACGCCTCACTCATCCGATGATGATGATCGTGCGTACCGAACTCGTGAAGAGGTTGAAGAAGCAAAAGCAAAAGATCCGATTCATACGTTTGCTGCTTACTTAAAAGAAAATAATATCTTAACAGAAGAATTAGAAAAACAGATCACAGACGAAATTCAAAAAGAAGTGGATGAAGCTACAGAATATGCAGAGAACGCAAAATATGCTGATCCTGAAAGCGCACTTCTTCATGTTTACGCAGAGTAAAGGGGGAAAACGAGATGCCGGTAATTTCATATATTGATGCTGTAACACAAGCGATTCGCGAAGAGATGCAACGCGATAAGCGAGTATTTGTAGTAGGTGAAGATGTAGGTGTACGCGGAGGAGTTTTCCGTGCAACGACTGGGTTAATTGAAGAGTTTGGTGAAGAGAGAGTGATCGATGCACCCCTCGCGGAATCTGCTATTGCAGGTGTAGGTATCGGTGCGGCGATGTATGGAATGCGCCCGATCGCAGAGATGCAGTTCGCTGACTTTATCATGCCTGCCGTTAACCAGATCGTTTCTGAAGCGGCTAAGATTCGCTATCGTTCGAACAATGATTGGACTTGCCCGATTACGATCCGTGCTCCTTATGGTGGCGGTGTCCATGGTGCGCTTTATCACTCTCAATCTGTTGAGGCGCTATTCGCTAACGTACCAGGCTTAAAGATTGTAATGCCTTCTACACCTTATGATGTAAAAGGTCTTTTGAAATCTGCTATCCGTGACGAAGATCCTGTTCTTTTCTTTGAACATAAACGTGCTTACCGACTGATTAAAGGTGAAGTACCGAGCGAAGAATATACATTGCCGATCGGAAAAGCGGACGTGAAGCGTGAAGGTGAAGATATTACCGTTATTACATACGGACTTTGTGTACACTTTGCTCTTCAAGCTGCTGAAAAGCTTGAAAAAGACGGAATTTCAGCTCATATTCTTGATCTTCGTACCGTGTATCCGCTGGATAAGGAAGCGATCATCGAAGCGGCTTCAAAAACAGGTAAAGTACTTCTTGTAACAGAAGACAACAAAGAAGGAAGCATCATGAGCGAAGTTTCTGCGATCATTGCTGAAAATTGTTTGTTCGAACTTGATGCACCTGTCCAACGTCTAGCTGGTCCAGATGTGCCTGCAATGCCTTATGCACCAACGATGGAAAAGCACTTTATGGTGAATCCTGACAAAGTAGAAAAAGCCATGAGAGATCTTGCGGCATTTTAACAATAGGAGGGGACTTTAATGGCTACAGAGAAAATTACAATGCCCCAATTAGGGGAAAGTGTAACAGAAGGAACGATCAGTAAATGGCTCGTTCAGCCAGGGGATACGGTAAAAAAATATGATCCATTGGCTGAAGTGATGACAGATAAAGTAAACGCAGAAGTTCCATCATCTTTTTCTGGAACGATAAAAGAACTCGTTGCAGGTGAAGGAGATACTCTTTCTGTAGGCGAACTGATCTGCTACATCGAAACAGAAGGAGAAGGTGGGGGAAGTATACCTGCATCCTCATCTTCAACAGAAAAGCCAGCTGAGACAGTTTCAACACCTACCGAATCTACGAGGGAAACTGCAGCTAAGCCTGCTGCAAACGTTGATCGAGCTGCGAGAGGGCGTTTTTCACCTGCAGTAGTGAGAATGGCATCTGAGCATGGTATTGATCTAGACCAAGTAGAGGGATCAGGACAAAGCGGAAGAATCACTCGTAAAGACCTTCAAAAGATCATTGACTCTGGCCAAATTCCTACAAAAGGTAACAAGCCAGCGACAGAAGAGGTTTCTTCTGCAGCACCTGTTTCTTCTAGTTCTCAAGAAACGGCTCAACCACAACAATCAGCACCAGCATTAAAGCCGGTTGCGATTGACACTATGCCTGGGGATATTGAAATTCCGGTATCGGGTATTCGTAAGGCGATCGCTCAAAACATGGTCCGCTCAAAGCACGAAGCGCCTCATGCGTGGACAATGGTAGAAGTGGATGTAACGAACTTAGTAGAATATCGTAATTCTGTAAAAGGTGATTTTAAAACAAAAGAAGGATACAACCTTACGTTCTTGCCTTTCTTTATCAAGGCTGTTGTAGAATCACTAAAAGAATTCCCGCAGATCAACTCCATGTGGGCAGGAGATAAGATCATTCAGAAAAAGGACATCAACATTTCGATCGCTGTTGCAACAGATGATGCACTGTATGTTCCAGTCATTAAACACGCGGACGAAAAGTCAATCAAAGGAATCGCACGCGATGTGAAGGAACTAGCAGATAAAGTAAGAACAAATAAATTAGCTGGTGATGACATGAAAGGCGGTACATTTACTGTAAATAATACTGGTTCTTTCGGATCTGTGATGTCTACGCCGATCATCAACTATCCGCAAGCGGCTATCCTTTCTGTAGAATCGATCGTTAAGCGTCCGGTTGTCATGAACAATGGTATGATCGCTGTTCGAGATATGGTTAACCTTTGTCTTTCTCTAGATCATCGTGTTCTTGATGGCCTTGTATGCGGACGCTTCTTAGCTTCTGTAAAAGCACGTTTAGAGAGCATGACAAAAGAAAATACATCAATTTATTAAAAAATGTGTTTTTCAGGTTTATGAGGTTTTTATTGCGGGTAGAGATAACTATCAACACCTCCAAACCCCATAACCCCCTAAGAAAAATGCCGTATATGTTACGGCATTTTTCTTTTTTATATCGCGATAATTGAGTACAATAAGAAAGAAAGGAGCTGAATACGAATGAACTTTCAATTTAATCTTTTTAATGATGTAGTAGAAACGGCTCGTAAAGAAATGGTAGAGGCTGGCTATACGCAGCTATTCAAACCAGAAGATGTTGAAGAAGCTTTCAAAAAAGAAGGTACAACACTTGTTATGATTAATTCCGTTTGTGGCTGTGCAGGAGGAATCGCACGCCCTTCGGCTTCATATTCGGTAAAACAAGACGTTCGCCCGGACCATCTTGTTACGGTATTTGCCGGACAAGATAAAGAAGCAACAGAAACAGCACGTTCTTATTTTACAGGCTATCCACCGTCATCCCCATCATTTGCTCTATTAAAAGATGGAGAGATTCAAATGATGGTCGAACGTCATGAGATCGAAGGCCACGAACCGATGGAAGTTGTGAACAAGTTAAGAAGTGCATTTGAAACGTATTGTAAGTAAGGATTTAAGTGTGTATGAATGAGAGAAGCTGGCTCGAAATTGAGCCAGCTTTTTTTATTGTTCATTAAATGAAAGTGAACATGAATTTATGAGCGATTCTAGGGATTTATGAGCGATTCTAGGGATTTATGAGCGATTCTAGGGATTTATGAGCGATTCTAGGGATTTGTGAGCGATTCTAGGGATTTGTGAGCGATTCTAGGGATTTGTGAGCGATTCTAAGGATTTGTGAGCGATTCTAGGGATTTATGAGCGATTTTAGGGATTTGTGAGCGATTCTAAGGATTTGTGAGCGATTCCAGAGATTTATAATCGATTCCAAGAATTTATGATTGATCACTGAACTATTGTTCTCAGACCCACAAGAACTCTCTTAATCCAACCCCAGCTCCTTTTTCACAGCCCAAAAATGAGACGAATGAAATAGTAGCTTCTCAGCTTGATCAACTTTCATCCATACTAACTCATGATCCTGATCTAACGGCTCATTTGCATACTCCCCAAATGAACCTGTATAAAAATACCCATCATTTATTAAATACTCGCCTTGTCTCGTTTGAAAATATTGCTTAGCATGTCCCACAAAATGCGCCATCTTGAAAGTAAAGCCTGTTTCCTCGATACATTCTCTTTTCAAACAGACTTCATGATCCTCTCCAGTTTCTATACCGCCACCCGGTAAGAATCCTTTGCCGTTCTGAACCATGACGGCTATATTTTTATTTTCATCCAAGACTATGGCATACACTGCTTCTCGTTTCAGATAGATAACATCTTCCATCACTTCACCAAATTGCATTTAATCAACCATCTTAATAAAATGCATATAAATACATTCAGAATTATTAAAATACTTAATTTTGCATATTTATGTGTTAATATTCATTTTAACGAATAAATATAAGATTTTTTTACAGGGGGAACAACAATGAAACGAAATCTTTTTAGCATTTATTTTATCATAGTACTCGCGCTGTTGGCGGGATGCGGAGCGGTAGAAGAAAAAAGTTCTACAAATACTGGGAGTAATTCATCCGAGAAGACGATAGTGATGGCAACTTCAGCTGATTATCCTCCATACGAATACGTGGAAACAGCAAAAGGCGGAGAAATCGTAGGCTTTGACATTGATGTAGCAAATCATATCGCTAAAAAACTAGGATACAAGGTTGAAATAAAGGACATGGACTTTAACGGATTGATTCCTGCATTAGACAGCGGCAAAGCTGACTTTGTAATCGCTGGTATGACACCGAATGAAGAACGGAAAAAGACAGTAGATTTTTCAGATGAATATTATGCAGCTCAACAATTAATCGTTACAAAGGATAAAGCGATTAAAAGTGTAGAAGATCTTGAAGGCAAAACAATTGGCGTTCAATTGGCTTCCATTCAAGAAAAAGAAGCAGACAAATTATTAAAGGATCATAAATTTGAGGTTGTTCAGCGTAACAAAGTAACAGAATTGGTTCAAGAGATGAAATCAAACCGAGTAGATGCGGCAATTATTGAAGATGCAGTTGCTTACGAATTTTTAAAGAAAAATAAAGACCTTTCCTCGTTTGCCTTGCCAAACACAGACGCTGCAGGGTCGGCTATCGCTTTTCCTAAGGATAGCGAGCTAACAAAAGCGTTTAACGCAGAACTTAAGAAGATGAAAGAAGACGGTACATTGGACGAGCTTGTTGAAAAGTGGTTCGGTGTTAAAAAATAGAGAAAGAGAGTGGTAGGCATGAACTTGGATTTTGCCCAGCTCGTGCCTTCTATTCCGTATATCTTATACGGAATATGGGTTACGTTGCAGTTCGTGGCGGTATCTTTAGTACTAGGATTTATATGGGGAACCGTACTTTCCCTATTTAAGATAGGTAAGATCAAAATACTAAGATGGTTTGCAGATGCATATACTTCGGTCTTTAGAGGAACGCCTCTAATTCTTCAGATGCTGTTGATCTATTATGCTGTACCTCAGCTAACAGGAGTCGATATTGGCGCATTCTCAGCAGGGGTTCTAACATTTGCTCTTAACTCGGCAGCGTATATATCAGAAATCATTCGTGCGGGTATTAATGCAGTCGACAAAGGACAGAAAGAAGCTGCTATGGCTTTAGGGGTTCCATACCGCACGATGATGTTGAAGATTATTCTGCCACAAGCCTTTAAGAATATTTTACCGGCATTAATGAACGAATTTATTACACTAACAAAAGAATCAGCGATCGTCTCTGTTATCGGAGCGCTTGATATTATGAGGCGAGCTCAAATCGTTGGGGCGAGTAACTATCGCTTTTTTGAACCTCTATTATTAGCGGGACTTGTTTATTATCTACTTGTTATGATGTTGACGTTGGCTGGACGAGTTATGGAGAGGAGGCTTGCTAAGAGTGATTGATGTTCAAGGTTTGATGAAAAGATTCGGTAATAATGAAGTGCTAAAAGGAATATCAACTTCAATCAAAAAAGGAGAAGTTATTGCTGTGATCGGGCCTTCAGGATCAGGTAAGTCTACGTTTCTCCGTTGTTTAAATCTGTTAGAAACTCACGATGAAGGTTCGATTTTGGTAGAAGGTAAGGATATTAACGAGATGGAACTTCATCTTCGTAAAAAGATAGGAATGGTGTTTCAGCATTTCAACCTATTTCCTCATCTTACTGTTTTAGAGAATGTTACATTCGCGCCGCAGCAAGTATTAAAGATCTCGAAAAGTGAAGCTGAGAAGGAAGCTTTAGATCTCCTAAAAACCGTTGGGTTGAGTGATAAAGCGAACAGCTATCCTTCTAACCTTTCAGGTGGTCAGAAGCAGCGTGTGGCTATAGCGAGAGCACTTGCAATGAAACCTGAAGTTATGCTTTTTGATGAACCAACTTCTGCTCTAGATCCTGAGATGGTGAAAGAGGTGCTGCAAGTGATGAAGAACCTCGTCAAGCTTGGAATGACGATGATTATCGTGACACATGAGATGGGCTTTGCAAAAGAAGTTGCTGATCGTGTTCTTTTTATGGATGATGGAAAATTAGTCGAAGATCAAGAACCTGCTATTTTCTTTGAAAACCCGAAAACAGATCGAGCTAAAGCTTTCTTAGAAAAAGTGCTATAATGCTTAAAAAAGGACTTCTTAGCTGAAGTCCTTTTTCGTTTCTAATTATCCTTGAATTATGGAATAATGGTACAAGGTGCAGAACGAGATCGGAAAGAAGGCATGCATTTGATGAAATTTACAATTGGCTATCGAACATTAAAGACTGCAATCGGAGCAGGCCTTGCTATCGCTTTAGCAGAGTGGCTAGGGTTAGATTTTTATACGTCAGCTGGAATACTAACTATTCTCTGTATAAAGATAACGAAAAAGAAGTCGATCATCTCTTCATGGGAAAGATTTGCAGCTTGTATTCTTGGAATAGGATTTGCGAGTGCGATCTTCTCGCTGGTCGGCTATCATCCTTATGCGCTAACCATACTTTTGATTCTGTTCATCCCAACGCTCGTATCCCTAAACCTGAAGGAAGGGATCATCACATCGTCAGTCATTATCCTTCATCTATATACCCTTCAGAAGGTTACATGGGAAATCGTGCTTAATGAATTTAGCATTATCGTAATCGGTATAGGGATGGGATTAATCATGAATCTCTACATGCCTTCGGTTGAAAAAATACTGTTAAACATGCAAAGGGAACTCGAAAAAAGATACAAAGTGATCTTTCATGAATTTCATCTGTATTTAGCTCATGATAAACACGAATGGGACGGAAAAGAGATTACAGAATGCGCAGATCTTATCTCAAACGCAAAAAGCATTGCCTTTCGAGACATAGAAAATCATTTTCTTCGATACGAAAACCAGTATTATCACTATTTTAAAATGAGGGAAAAACAGTTTGAGATCATTCAACGAATGCTTCCTATCATTTCTTCCATCGATAAGACATATGTACAGTGTGAAAAACTAGGCAGTTTCTTTGAACGCCTAAGCGCTGCAGTTCACCCAGGAAATACAGCCGTTTTGTTCTTAGATGATCTGGAAAACATGAGACAAGAATTTCGAGAGATGCATCTGCCAAAAGACAGAGACGAATTCGAAACACGCTCAAAGCTTTACCAATTACTCCAAGACATCGAGGATTACTTGATCATCAAAAGTAAATTTAAGAAGTAAACGAAAAGTTTTTGATTGTATTTTTCATTCCTGTTTCACTTTCAACATAGACATTGTCATCTTTTTTTACTTCTCTTCATTGAAAAGTCGTTCGAAGTGTAAGGCGCGAGACTCCTGGGGGATCAGCGGGACAGGTGAGACACCTAAGGGCGCATAGCGCCGAGGTGGCTCACCGCACGCCCCCCGGAAAGCGAGCACTTGAAACGGAGATCGGCTACCCTCATCTGGCTCTAAGAAAAACTAAAAAAGCAACTCATGACTTCCCCTGCATTTACAAATACTAAGAAAAAAATGACAGGGTGATGAAAATGGTAAAACTCAAGTTAGCTTTTATCTTGTTATTTTCACCAATATGGCCGATCGGAGACGCACATGCCTTAGGAGACCCTTATCTAATCATTAACAAAACATCCAACAGACTTGCATACGTTGAAGATGGGACCATTAAAGAAATCTACAAAGTAGCAACAGGAAAGTCGAAAGAACTAACACCAGAAGGCGAATTTACCATAACGGTAAAAGCTGTAGATCCTTATTATCGAAAAAAGGATATACCAGGTGGAGATAAAACGAACCCTCTCGGCACACGCTGGATCGGTTTTGACGCAAACGGTACAGACGGTCGCACTTTCGGAATACATGGAAATAATAATCCATCAGCCATCGGAAGATATGTCACAGCTGGCTGCATCCGGATGTATGAAAAAGATGTTCAGAAGCTTTACAGCAAACTAAAGATAGGTACTAAGATAAAAGTTGTCCACTCCCAAAAAAGCTTTGATGACATCATAAAACAGTAACGTAAAACCCCCAGTCCTTCGAGGACTGGGGGTTAACTATTTTATAAGAAAAAAGCGACTCCTGTTAAAAGACTGCTTAGAACAAGACAGATAATCATAACGTACACAATCGTTTTTATTAGTTTTTGATTCAAAGCCATAACCCTCCTATAAACATTTCCAACTTAATTGTACCGTGTTTGGAAAGCAGAAACAAGAAATCCTAAAAGACCAAATTGCAAATTTAGTCGAAAATTTGCGCTTTCAAGCAGGAAAAAGCGCTTACAAAACGAAAGATGTTATGTTGAGACTATTTTCTTTGTTAAACAGGAGGCTTCTAATGGATAAACAACAGCGTATAAAAGAATGGCAAGAAAAGACCGCACGATCAATGAATAGATTTCCAGAACGAAAAGAGAGGTTTCATACTTCATCAGATATAGAGATAGATAGGCTGTATGGTACGGAAGATGAGCATTATCCGATGGAATCCCTCGGGCTTCCAGGAGAGTATCCATACACACGTGGATCTCAATCTACGATGTATCGTGCAAGATTCTGGACGATGAGACAATACGCAGGTTTTGGTTCTGCTGAAGAAACGAATAAACGTTTTCGCTATTTACTTGATCAAGGGCAGACCGGACTTTCTGTAGCATTCGACCTTCCTACACAGATCGGGTATGATTCAGATCACTCGATGTCACGCGGTGAAGTAGGAAAAGTAGGAGTAGCGATTGATTCAATCGAAGACATGGAAGCTCTTTTAAAAGACATTCCGCTTGATAAGGTAAGTACTTCGATGACGATCAACGCACCTGCTTCTGTTTTGCTCGCTATGTATATCGCTGTTGCTGAGAAGCAGGGAGTGGCTCCTGAAAAACTTTCAGGAACAATACAGAATGATATTTTAAAAGAATACATCGCACGGGGTACATATATTTTTCCGCCAAAGCCTTCTATGCGATTGATCACAGATATCTTCGGCTATTGTCAGGAATTTGTGCCAAAGTGGAATACCATCAGCATCTCTGGCTATCACATCCGAGAAGCTGGGGCAAATGCTGCACAAGAACTTGCTTTTACAATCGCAAATGGACTTGCCTATGTGGATGCTGCCATAGAAGCTGGATTACATATCGATGACTTTGCCCCACGTTTAGCCTTTTTCTTTAATGCTCATAATCAATTCTTTGAAGAAGTTGCGAAGTTCAGAGCGGCTCGTAGAATGTGGGCAAAACTTATGAAAGAACATTATGGAGCTAAGAATCCAAAGTCGTGGCAGCTTCGTTTTCATACGCAAACAGGAGGCTCGACCCTCACTGCGCAGCAGCCAGATAACAATATCGTACGTGTTACAACTCAAGCACTGTCAGCCGTCCTAGGTGGAACGCAGAGTCTTCATACGAACTCAAGAGATGAAGCACTTGCTCTTCCTACAGAAGATTCGGCTCGAATCGCTCTTCGTACTCAGCAGATCTTAGCTCATGAAACAGGTGTAGCTGATACTGTTGATCCACTTGCGGGTTCTTATTACGTAGAACATTTAACAGATGAGCTAGAACGAAGAGCAAACGAATACATTGAGAAGATCAATCAGATGGGTGGAGCGGTTGCGGCCGTCGAACAGGGATACATGCAGCGTGAGATTCACCATACGTCCTATGAAACACAGAAAAAGATCGAGAGTGGCCAAGAGATCATCGTAGGGATGAACAAATTTAGTATTGAAAATGAAGCTCAGCCCGAATTATTAAGAGTCGATCCAACTTTAGGAGAGAAACAGAAAGAAAAACTGCAGGCACTGAAAGTAAAGAGAGATCAAAACCGAGTGAGCGCTCAGTTGGAATCGTTACGTAATGCTGCTAAAGGTGATGATAACTTAATGCCAATCATCGTTGAATGTGTGAAATCATATTGTACGATCGGAGAAATATGCGGTGTGCTTCGTGAAGAATTTGGAGAGTATACAGGGGTCTAAAAATAGAGAGGAGTGGAGAAACGATGAAGAAAACAATTCGTGTTTTAATTGCTAAACCAGGACTCGACGGTCATGACCGAGGAGCTCTTGTTGTTTCTCAAGCGTTAAGAGATTATGGAATGGAAGTCATTTATACAGGATTAAGACAAACACCAGAACAAATTGCAGCAGCTGCTGTTCAAGAGGACGTAGATGCGATCGGTTTATCTTGTCTGTCAGGCGCGCACAACGAACTTTTTCCAGAAGTGATGAGACTTCTTCATGAAAAAGGAGCAGACGATATTATCGTTGTCGGTGGTGGGGTAATTCCATGGGAGGACATTCCCTTCTTAGAGTCCAAAGGGATACAAAAAGTATTCACACCAGGAACCCCGACGATTGAAACAGCTAAATTTATCGAACAAGCCGTATATAAGCGTGATGGGATTACAGAAGTAGTGTTTTCAGGAGTGGCGCCAGAAAGAATCGATCATATTGGAATCGCTGTAAAATCTTTAGATGAAGCGCTCCCGTTCTACGTGAATGTTCTGGGGTTAACACTTGAAGCGATCGAGGAAGTTCCTTCACAAAAAGTAAAAGTGGCATTCATAAAAATCGGTGAGACGAGGCTAGAACTGCTTGAAGCCCTAACTTCAGAAAGTCCTGTCGCACAGTTTATTGAAAAGCGCGGTCAAGGCGTCCATCACGTTGCTCTTGGTGTTACAAACATTCAAGATCGCATAGACGAGATGAAAGCAAACGGCATCAAGATGATCCATGATGCTGCTGTTCCTGGTGCAGGCGGTGCATCAGTTGCTTTCATGCACCCTTCTTCCACACACAAGGTATTGTTTGAGCTTTGTGAGAAGACGAAAAGTAAGGAGGAAGCAAAATAATGGACATCTATGACAAAATTAATGAACTTTATGAAAAGAAAACAGAAATTGAATTAGGCGGCGGTGATGACCGCATCGATAAGCAGCATGAACGCGGAAAGTTAACGGCGCGAGAACGTATCGATCTTCTACTTGATGAAGGTACGTTTGTTGAACTCAATCCTTTCATGGAACATCGTTCTCACGACTTTGGCCTTTCTGGGATGAAAGCGCCAGGTGAAGGAGTAGTGACCGGCTACGGAAAGATTCACGGCCGTCCCATTTATTTGTTTGCCCAAGATTTCACAGTATTTGGCGGAGCACTTGGAGAGATGCACGCGAAAAAAATCGCTGCAGTGATGGACCTTGCGGCTAAGAACGGAACTCCTTTTATCGGGTTGAACGATTCAGGAGGGGCTCGTATACAAGAAGGTGTCATGTCACTTG
This sequence comes from Fictibacillus sp. 18YEL24, assembly GCF_015903855.1. Lineage (GTDB taxonomy): Bacteria > Bacillota > Bacilli > Bacillales > Fictibacillaceae > Fictibacillus > Fictibacillus phosphorivorans_C. The sequence continues at coordinate 811,803 of NZ_JACZDT010000001.1, read as the reverse complement.
ATGGCTATGGGCACATCTTTTATCGAAACAGCATCTATTCTGGTGTGATTCCTCAGATCTCCGTCATCATGGGACCTTGTGCAGGGGGAGCGGTGTATTCTCCTGCGATCACAGATTTTGTGTTCATGGTGGAAAAAACAAGTCAGATGTTTATCACAGGACCAAAAGTAATCGAAACGGTGACAGGGGAAAAGATTTCTTCTGAAGATCTAGGCGGAGCTGAAGTTCATGGCTCTAAGAGCGGTAACGCACATTTTACTGCACCATCTGAAGCAGAAGTGTTAGAAGATGTTCGACGTTTAATCTCTTACCTTCCGCAGAATAATAAAGAAAGAACACCTGTCTTACCTTGGGGAGATGAAGAAGATGATCGCCCTGAACTGACAGAGATCATTCCATTTGATTCAACTAGGCCTTATGATGTAAGAACGGTTATCCAAGAAGTGGTGGATAAGGACTCATTCATGGAAGTGCATGCTCAATTTGCAAGAAATATAGTTGTAGGTTTTGCAAGGATAAAGGGTGAAGTGATAGGATTAGTATGTAATCAGCCAAAAGTCATGGCTGGAGGACTAGACATTGATTCTTCAGATAAAGCATCGCGTTTTATCCGTTTATGTGACTCTTTCAACATTCCGATCATCACGTTTGAAGATGTAACAGGATTCTTTCCAGGAGTCAAACAAGAACATGGTGGCATTATCCGTCATGGAGCAAAGATTCTTTATGCATACTCAGAAGCTACGGTTCCAAAGATAACGATTATCCTGCGAAAAGCATATGGCGGTGCATACGTAGCTTTAAATAGTAAATCTATCGGAGCTGATCTAGTATTCGCATGGCCGAATGCAGAGATCGCTGTTATGGGACCACAGGGAGCTGCAAATATCATCTTTGCCAAAGAGATCGAACGAAGCGAAGATCCTGAAGCGACGAGAGCCGCAAAGATTGAAGAGTATCGTACCAAGTTTGCTAACCCGTATATCGCTGCTGCAAACGGAATGGTAGATGATGTGATCGATCCGAGAGACACAAGAATTAAGTGTATTCAGGCGCTTGACATGCTGCGCAACAAGAGTGAAGACAGACCTTACAAAAAGCATGGCAACATACCACTATAAGAAGCGAGGGAATACATAAATGGTAAATGCAGACCGTTTGTTAAACGAATTTTTAGAGCTTGTTCAAATTGACTCTGAGACTAGACATGAGAAAGAGATCTCAATCGTTCTTAAAAAGAAGTTTGAAGAACTTGGTGTTGAAGTTTATGAGGATGATGCTGAATCCACGACAGAGCACGCAGCAGGAAATTTAATCTGTACCTTAAAGGGAAATAAAGAAGGCGTGGACACGATCTATTTCACTTCTCATATGGATACAGTTACTCCTGGTAACGGGATCAAACCTTCTATAAAAGATGGCTATGTAGTAACAGATGGTACTACGATTCTTGGAGCGGATGATAAAGCAGGTCTTGCTGCGATGTTTGAAGCGATTAAAGTCTTAAAAGAAAAAAACATCTCTCACGGTGATATTCAATTTATCATTACAGTAGGAGAAGAATCTGGATTAGTGGGCGCAAAGGCAATGGATGCGTCAAAAATCACAGCTAAATATGGTTTTGCCTTAGACAGTGATGGCCCTGTTGGGGATATTATCGTTGCTGCTCCTACCCAGGCGAAAGTCCGAGCAAAAATCTATGGGAAATCTGCACATGCCGGTGTCGCTCCAGAAAAAGGAGTTTCAGCTATCACGATCGCAGCTAAAGCGATTGCTCGCATGCCGCTTGGCAGAATTGACGAAGAAACTACAGCTAACATCGGTCATTTCCACGGTGGAGGTACAGGAGAGCAAACAAATATCGTTTGTGACACTGTTTTTGTTCTAGCTGAGGCACGTTCATTGATCAACGAGAAAATGGAAGTTCAAACAGCGAAAATGAAAGAAGCTTACGAATCAGCTGCTGCAGAATTAGGCGGGCGTGCAGAAGTTGAGATTGAAGTGATGTACCCTGGATTCAAGTTTGGTGAAGGCGATCATGTTGTAGAAGTTGCCAAAAAAGCAGCTGAGAAGATCGGACGCCCTCACAGACTTCTTCATAGTGGTGGTGGAAGTGATGCGAACATTATCGCAGGTCACGGTATTCCAACTGTAAATCTAGCTGTAGGTTATGAAGAGATTCACACAACGAATGAAAGAATGCCGATCGAGGAATTGACGAAGACTGCAGAAATGGTACTTGCGGTCATCGGAATAACAGCAGGCGAATAAGAAAAATGACGAAACTTGGCGGATTTCCGCCAAGTTTTTATTGTTTAATAGGCCTTGTTGCCTGTTTTTGTTGCTCTATAAAACAAATTGTCGCAAAAAGTTGACAGTCACTTTATGATTTATGTAAGATATTTTTATCATGTAAATGAAAATATTGGTAATTTAAAAGAATCTTATTTCGGGGGAGGAAATGGGATGAGTCAACTATCTGACATGCATATGATGGTAAATTATATGCGTGGCGTGTATAAAGTTTTAGAAGAAGATTGGCAGAAAGCTGCGAAAGCCATTGGGTTAACACAGGCAGAGCAGCATATTCTATGGATCGTTTCACTAGAAGAAGACATTACGATCTCTAAGATCGCTTATTACGGATTGTGGGATGTATCAACAGTTATGCAAGTGATCAAACGACTAAAAGATAAAGGCTATGTGAGATTAGAGAAAAAGAACGATGACCGCCGAATTTCTTATGTTTATTTAACAGAAGAAGGATTGGTAAAACACAAGGAGTCTACGAGCTTCAATTGCCAAATCTATGGCTTTCTTCAAAAATGGATGGAAGATGAAAGTAAAAAGGACTTCTATCGAGATCTTGTTCAATTACATAAAGATTTAAACAAGCATTTTCATGGTGAAGAATTTGTTGAATGGGTAGAAGATACTGGAAAGCGGCTTCACAAGACAAGGTAGATACCTTGTCTTTTTCTTTTGCAGAGGCAGTCTTTCCTTTTGTTTTTAAACGCTGTTCTAACATATACTAATAGATAAGTTTTGATAAAGGGAGTGTTCATGTGTATCAGTCTCCTGGGTCTAAAAGAAGAATCATATTTCATGTGGACATGAACAGCTTCTATGCATCAGTTGAGATGGCTGAAAACCCTGATCTTCGAGGAAAGCCAGTTGCGGTAGCCGGAAATGTAGAAGAGCGAAAAGGAATCATCGTGACGTGCAGTTATGAAGCGAGGGAAAAAGGCGTAAGAACAACGATGCCGCTTTGGCAAGCTAGAAAACTCTGTCCGAATCTAGTTGTTGTTCCTCCAGACTTTGAAACATACAAAATGTATTCATCACGCATGTTTCAGCTTCTGCAGGAATATACAGAAAAGGTAGAGCCTGTTTCCATCGATGAAGGCTACATGGATGTGACAGACTGTAAAGAACCACTCGATTTGGCAAAGGAAATTCAATCCAGATTGTTGAATGAGCTGAACTTGCCATCATCTATCGGAATTGGTCCGAATAAATTTTTAGCAAAAACAGCTTCAGATATGAAGAAACCGCTCGGAATCACAGTTCTTAGAAAAAGAGATCTCAGAGAAAAGCTTTGGCCGCTGAAAGTTGGGGAGATGCACGGAATCGGTAAGAAAACAGAAGAAAAGTTAAACAAGTATGGCATTATGACAATAAAGGATCTGGCAGATGGCGTAGATTATGAATTAAAACATCGTTTTGGCATCAATGGTATAAAGATGAAAGAAAGAGCAAACGGCATCGATACGCGTCCAGTCGATCCAAGTGCGGCAAGTGAATATCGGTCGATCGGCAGTTCTACGACATTAAGTGAAGATCTTGTCTCTGTTATGGAATCAGAAGCTGTTTTTAAAAAGCTCGCAGAAAAAGTATCGTCTCGGCTTAAAACAAAAGGATATGTAGCACTAACCCTTGCGATCACCATTCGCTACAGCGATCGGAAAACAATTACGAGAAGCAAGATGCTCGCGAACGGAACACAGCATTCAATAGATATCCAAAAATCAGCGGTCGAGCTCTTTCGCAGACATTGGAATCAGGAACCTGTTCGTTTATTGGGCATAACTGCTACAGAAGTAGTGGAGAAAGAACAAGCGACTTATCAGCTGGATCTATTCTCTGTCGAAAAGAATGAAAAAGATGCTCTGCTTCACGATGTATTGTCATCGATCGAGAGAAAGCATGGAGAAGGCATCATAAAAAAGGGAAAAAAGTAACAGGAGCTGATCGTACCATGATCTTTAAGAACAGCGTGATTAGAACAGTGGTGTTAACTGCTCTTTGCCTTGGGCTTTTTATTCTGTTTGCTTCTATCTACGAACAATCAAGAATAGAAGTTCTTGATGTGTGGGCGATGAAAAATGTGTATGTTATCCATCAGCCTGCTTTAAACGAAAGCTTTACATTCCTGACAAACATCGCTTCTAGACCCTATCAATATGCGATTTTTATCTTCTTTGCTGTAATCTGGCTAATCGGTGAAAGAAAGTGGATAGAACCGTTCGTGTTAGGCGTTTGTCTCATCGGAATCCGCTTTGAGAATCATTGGTTCAAAGAATGGTTTGAGAGGGACAGACCAATGTACGATCGAGTTATTGAGATCACGGGTTATAGCTTTCCTAGCGGGCATGCAATGATCTCCATCGCTTTTTTTGGTCTGCTTTCTTATCTTCTCGTACAAAACTATTCGTTTTTGTACAGATATCGTAAGTTCATATATGGCGTTACGGTTCTTTTTATTGGATCAGTCGGCTTTAGCAGAGTGTATTTAGGTGTTCATTATCCTACAGATGTTCTAGGCGGTTTCGCGGCTGGAGGAACCTGGCTCTTAATCTGCGTTTTACTGTATCAGGGGCTGAACTACTTTTTCAAGAGGAATGTGTCATATAAATAAGAAAAGCTGACTCTTTAAAGAGCCAGCTTTGTTTCATTCTTACCAACCACGTTCATATTGTTTTGGACTTTCGATCTCTGTTCCAAGATCTTGTGCGGCTGATCGCGGCCAATACGGATCTTTCAAAAACTCTCGACCGATAAAAATAAGATCAGCTCTCTTGTTTTGTAAGATCTCTTCCGCCTGTCTGCCTGTTGTGATCAAGCCAACAGCTGCAGTTGCAATCTCAGCTTCGTTTTTAATCTTGTCAGCAAAAGAAACTTGATACCCAGGGAACGTCGGAATCTTTGCTGGTACAACAGCTCCTGAACTACAGTCGATAAGATCGACCCCGTCTTCTTTCATCCACTTTGAATAGGTTACAAAATCTTCTGTTGTATTTCCTTCTGGGTGATAATCATTCGCTGAAATACGAACAAACAGCGGACCTTGCCATTCTAATCTGACAGCAGCAATGATTTCTTGTAAGAATCGGTAGCGATTTTCTTGGCTGCCTCCATAAGAATCAGTTCTTCTGTTAGACAGAGGGGAGAGGAATTCATTGATCAAATATCCATGCGCTCCATGAATCTCAATCACATCAAATCCTGCAGTCTTTGCTCTCTTTGCTGCACTTCGAAATTGCTTCACTGTCTCTTCGATCTGCTGAAGTGACATTTCTTCTGGTGTCTTCATCTTTTCAGAAAAAGCGATAGCAGATGGGGCGATGATCGGTCCGTCTATCATAGCCTTGCGTCCTGCATGGGCGATTTGAATCGCTGCTTTTGAGCCGTTTTCTTGTATGGATGAAACGAGCTTTGACAGACCTTCTACATGGCTGTCATCCCAGATTCCTAAGTCTTCAGCACTTATTCTTCCTTGAGGGCTTACTGCTGCTGCTTCGGTCATGATCAGCCCGGTCTGACCCATTGCTCTAGACGTGTAATGAGTCATATGCCAAGGGGTCACAATCCCATCTTGCTCATAACAAGAATACATACACATAGGTGACATAACAATCCGATTCTTTAACGTTACGTCACGGATGGTCAATGGTTGAAACAATAACGGTTGAATATAAAACAACTCCTTTTTCATTAAGACAAGCTTTTTTTAGCATCATTACTTTTCTTTCTCATTGTAGTACGTTTAATCACTATTTTTGAAGAAATCTGCTCTTTGAATGTGGTTGAAGGCTGTTCAACAGTTCTCTTGCTAGAATCGGATAGTCGGTTATGATCGCTTCGGAGCCCCACTCAAAAAAATACTTCATCCACTTTTGACTGTTTACCGTATATGGACGAACAGGAATATTATTTGTTTTAAAACCTTTCATGATGTAAGGGTGCAGAGATTTATAGTTTGGGTGCGCACTTTGTGAACAAACAGCTTTTACATACTCCCACGGTTCAAATAATCCAGAAGAGTATAGGGGGGCGGTCTGCACGTAACCGTTTATTTTTCTAATCTTGACTAAACTGTAATGATTGAATGAGGAGATCACTGTTCGATCCATCATTCCATAGTGATGCAACAATTGAAGTACCTTTTCTTCAAGACCGTTATATTCGATGATATTGTTTTTTAATTCGATATTAAGCAACATAGGCAGCGGGGCTATCCATTCTAAGAATAGCTGAAGAGAAGGGATGGCTTCTTTGCTAAATCCCTTTGAAAACCAGCTTCCCGCATCTAATTGGGCTAGTTCTTCATAAGTGTAATCAACAACATAGCCTTTTCTGTTAGTAGTCCGATCTACCTTCTCATCATGGATGATGACAGGTACACCATCTTTAGAAAGCTGTACATCAAGTTCGATCCCATCAGCACCATCATTAAATGCTTTTTTAAATGCAGCCATCGTATTTTCAGGACAATCCTTACTCGATCCTCTATGAGCAAATATATAGGTCAAGAATGTAAGCTCCCTTCATAGAAAAAGATTATAGACAGTATAAGTTAAATAAAGACGGAGATGAAATGAAAGGCTTCATAGTAAACTTATGAAAGTGGTTGATTTCCGTTTCAGGTGCTCCCTTTCCGCGGGGCGACCGGTGAGCCACTTGCCGCTTTGCGGCTCTAAGTGTCTCATCTGACCGCTCGTCCCGCAGGAGTCTCGCACCTTCCACTCCAATCAACATTCAAAGGAGACAAAAATCTAAAAGCATTTCTAATTTAGACCAACATACTAAAACACAGCCAGAATGAAAGAAACCCTTCCTGTTTGTAGAGGAAGGGTGAGTTATTTTCTGCGTCTAGAACGCTTCTTTTTTTCTTCTCTGTTGTGTTCTTCAACAGTGGCTCCTTTTTCTGTCAGCCAGTGGATAAAAACAAGCTCTTTGTCAGTAAGAGATCGTTTCGTAAACTTTTCAAACTGAACGCGCAATTCAAGGTATCTTTGGGAAATTTCTACTTCGGTCACACAAATCCCTCCCTAAATCTAGCTCTAGCTTCTACTTAAATGATAAAGAGTAAGTAAAGGGCTTGTCAATTTTTTCTAATCGCCAATTTCTGCAGAGAAAACGAGAGAATTGGTGCAAAATAACGAAAAGGAGTTGATAGTATGAAGATTTCCAGCAAGTTAATCTGCTTGATTATGGCCAGTTTTTTGATTTGTAGCTCACTTTCCCTTACAGTCTCTGCAGAAAGTCCAAGGGTTCAAGAACCTACTTATGCAAAATGGGGAAGGCTCGCTGTTTTTGAAACAGGGAAACGCTACCCCGATTATGATATCGTTGATTATTTGTATGTTGGACGAACGACAGCCCAAAATGAAGATATTGTCGAAAGATTTAAACTGTGGATCAAGAAAGGTGCTTCAGAAAAGGGAGTTATTATAACGATTACACTAACTCCAAGTGGTGTATTTAAGAATATTTCATTTCAAGAGACAGTCCGTTAACACATCAGTTCATTCTTCCTAACTCTTCTGACCGTTTCACCGCTCTTTTGATACAAGCCAAAAATGCATCTTGAACTCCAAATTGATCAAGTTTACCGATTCCTGCCTCTGTCGTACCGCCAGGACTGGTTACTTTTCTTCTAAGCTCAATAGGGGATTCTGTAGTTTGTTTGAGCATAAGAGAGGCACCTAAAAGCGTTTGAGAGATTAAAGTCTTTGCTTCTTCTTCAGAAAGATTTAATTCTTCAGCCGCTTTTTGCATGGCTTCAGCGATATAGTAAACATAGGCAGGACCGCTTCCAGAGAGGCCTGTAACGATATGAAGTTTTTCTTCAGGGACAAGAGTAACCGTTCCGATCGTCTCAAACAGCTCGAGAGATTTTTCAATATGCGATTGCAAGGCATACATTCCTGAGGAGAGTGCAGTCGCAGAATGTCCGATCGATGCGGAGGTGTTTGGCATCGCTCTCATTATAGGGTTATTAAGATCAAGCCAGTTTGTTAGCGTTTCAGTGGATATGCCAGCCATAACAGAAATGATCAGCTGATGACTCTTAACAAATGGCTTGATGGTGTTAACCGCATTGTGCGCATCCTTTGGTTTTACCGCAAGAATAATAATATCGGCACCAACGATCGCTTCTTCTATCGTTGAAGCCGGTACTACACCATACTTTACTCGAAGATCATTCACTCGTTGTGTATTACTTCGATTTTTTATCGTAATCAGATCAGCTTGCCATTTCTCTTTTTTGATCAATCCTTCCATAATGGCCTCAGCCATCGATCCGGCACCAATAAACGTTATCTTTTCTGTTCCCACGGGTGACCCCTCCCAAAAATTTGAGTATAAAAAAACTCCCAGTCCTAAATATAAAGGACGGATGGGAGTGATCCGTGGTACCACCTTTGTTGGCATGATTGCTTGCCCGCTCAAGATGTCTTTATCGCAGAACTGCGCCAGATTTCTCCAGACTGCTCCAGGGCAGGTTCAGTAATTCCTTTACGGTGAAATCTTGCAGCCTATGGATTCCACTCTCTAAACGGAGGAGATTACGTACTAATCCCTTTCAACGCATTTATTTATTGGCCATAATTGGCATTTCTTTTATATTTTAAAAAACATTATGCTATGATTTCTATATGTATGTCAACTAGTTATTTTATTTGGAGGAAAAGATGAATCAAAAAACAGCTATTATTCCGATTACTCTTCCTACACCGTTTGATGTAGGTCCTGTAAACTGTGTCCTCCTAAAAAGTGATGCGGTTACGCTCGTTGATTCCGGAGCAAAAACCGAAGAAAGCAGACAACTGCTTATCTCTATTCTCAAGGATCACGGACTCACTTTCAAGGATTTAGACCATTATATCTGCACGCACTACCATCCTGATCATGCGGGACTATCAAAAGAGATCCAAGAGAATGGTGTTCAGACCCTCATGCTTAAAGAAGCGGTTCCTTACGTGAGTGGCGATCTTCATTTTATTGAACAGGGAGAAATGTTTTATACGAATCTCTATCATTCTTTCGGAGTGCCAGATGCTCTCGGTAGATTAGAACTGTTAAAGCTGCGGAAATATCGTACGTTCTCAAGCTCGTTTGTTCCAGACACCTTGCCTTTACCTGGTGATGAAGTACCTGGTCACGAGGGATTTATCTTTTTAAAGACGCCCGGACATGCCCCAGATCACCTTTCTCTTTATCATGAAGAAGATGGGATCTTAATCGGTGGGGATGTGCTGCTGCCTCATATCTCGTCAAATGCCCTATTAGAACCGCCTGCTGTAAACGAAACAGAGCGGCCCAGAACATTGCTTCAATACCGAGAGACATTGCAATACCTATACACGCTGAACTTAAAAACAGTATACCCTGGACATGGCGAGCCTTTTACTAATGCAGCACAGTTGATCACAAAACGACTTCACGATCACACCGAGCGTGCAAAAACGCTTGAACATCTGTTGAGCGATGAGCCGTTAACTGTTTATGAACTGTGCAGACGCCTGTTTCCAAAACTATATGAAAAGCAACTTGGTTTGGTAGTTTCCGAAGTTGTAGGGCATCTCGATCTGCTTCAGTCAGAAGGACGAGTACAAGTAGAGGAAGAGAACAAGGTATCACATTATCGCAGAACAGGAGTTATAAGATGAGTACATTAAAAAACAAAGTGGTCTTGATAACAGGAGCATCTGGGGGGCTCGGGGCTCACCTCGCTATGGATGTTGCTAAAAAAGGAGCGACGCCCATCCTTACTGCAAGAAGAGAAGATCAGCTGAAAGTGGTACAGGAAGCCATCTTAAAAGCTACGAATATAAAAGCGCCTTATTATATTTTAGATGTTTCAAACACAGACAGCGTTGAGGAGGTTTTCTCAACGATCCTTAGTGAACATGAGAACATACATATTTTAGTGAACAATGCGGGTTATGGTATTTTTGAAGAGTTTGTAGATTCGCCATGGAAAAATATCGAAGGAATGTTTTCAACGAACGTTCTTGGGCTTATGGCGTGTACGAGAGCTGTTCTGCCTCACATGCTTCAAAGAGGAAGCGGTCATATCGTGAATATTGCTTCTCAGGCCGGTAAGATCTCAACGCCAAAATCGAGCGTATACGCAGCAACGAAACATGCTGTGTTAGGATTCTCAAACGGGTTGCGTTTGGAGGTCGCACACAAAGGGGTAGACGTGACAACCATCAACCCTGGACCGATCGCGACCAACTTCTTTACACTTGCTGATCAGTCTGGCAATTACGTTAAAAATGTTCAAAAACTGATGCTTCAGCCTTCACATGTCTCAGAAAAAATTGTTAGAGCAATGGAGCGTCCGGTTCGTGAGATCAACCTGCCATGGTGGATGAACGTAGGAAGCACGATGTATCAAGTGATGCCAAAATTGATTGAAACACTAGGTGGGAAATCGTTCAGACAGAAGTAAGTTGCTATAATATTATTATGTAAACAAAATGGAGAGTTTTAAGACTTTGGAGCTGGTTATGAAACTCGTGGATTGAAGTCCAAAACTCGTGGATGGAAGTCCAAAACTTGTGGATTAAAGCCTAAAACTCGTGGATGGAAGCCCAAAACTTGTGGATCACTGCCCGAAACTCGTGGATTGCTGCTTAAAATCCATCAATCACAGTCCAAACTTCTCACACCAACATCAAAAAAATAAGCAGGTTCCCCTCTTCAAAAGACGGAACCTGCTTATTTATTTGTAAAATAGGCATACACAACGTCCTGAATGATGCTGTAAACAGCCTCATTTTGATCTTCCTCCTGCATCTGGCGCAATACTTTTTCTTCGAGATTTCTCCACTCTTCCTCTGTTAATGTACAATTTTCTTCTTCCCATAAATAATCCTTCAACGATCGTTTAATCATTTTTCTTATCAATAAGGGGTTCATTTCTTCACCTGTCTTTCCTTATAAATCCTAGACTTTTGCCTCAAAAACGTCAATCTGCAAAATTTGCTGAAAAAATTACCATTGTTATAAGAACATACATTCGGTTAAAATGGGTATACATATAAAGAACAGATGTTCGTAAATTGACGAAAGGGGTGTGTCGAATGAACTATGATGAAATGCCTAAGCGTACGATCCTATGTATGGACATGAAAAGTTTTTATGCAAGCTGTGCTGCTGTTCGCTTAGGGTTAAATCCGCTGACATGTCATTTGGCAGTAGTAGGGGATACGGAAAGACAGGGAAGCGTTGTGCTTGCAGCATCACCAAGACTAAAGGCTGATTTTGGTATTCGAACAGGCAACCGTCTGTTTGAGATTCCAAAAAATAAAAACATTATCGTTGTAAACGCCCAGATGGCTTATTTCCTAGAAAGATCGATGGAGATTACGAAGATGCTGCATCGCTACGTTCCACCAGAGTCGATCCACACATATAGCGTGGATGAAAGCTTTCTTCAAGCTGACGGAACAGAAAGGTTGTGGGGAAGCGCACAAGAACTTGCTGAGAGAATTCGCCGTGACATCTGGCGAGAGTTTGGATTGCCATGTGCGATCGGAATCGGTCCGAACATGCTCATGTCAAAACTTTGTCTCGATCTTGACGCGAAGAAAAAAGGAGTAGCGCAGTGGGGGTATGAAGATGTAGAGAAGAAGTTATGGCCTCTATCCCCGCTAAGCCAGATGTGGGGAATCGGATCAAGAGTAGAGCGGACGTTAAACAGGATGGGTATTGTAACAGTCGGTGACCTCGCACATTATCCTCTCGAACTTTTAGAGAAAAAATTCGGGATCATGGGAAATCAGCTCTATCATCATGCTTGGGGCATCGATCTGTCTGAAATTGGTGCGCCCATTATGCAAGGTCAGGTCAGTTACGGAAAAAGCCAGATCTTACTTCGGGATTATACAGATATAACGGAGATCAAACATGTCATTTTAGAGATGTGTGAAGAGGTGGCAAGACGTGCGAGAAGGGCGAGAAAAGCAGGAAGGACGATTAGTTTTGGGCTAGGGTACAGCAAAGATGAAGGTGGTGGCGGCTTTCATCGTTCTAAATCAATCGATCAGCCATCTAATATCACGATGGAGCTGTATGAAGTGTGTTTAGAACTTCTTCAAACCTTTTATCGTGGAGAGACGGTGCGTAAGATCTCGATCGCCCTTTCTAATGTCTGTGAAGATACTGAAACACAGCTTACTTTGTTTTCTTTAGATCATCCAAAGAAAAGAAAGATCGGCTATGTTATGGATGATATTCGGCAAAAATACGGCTCCAACTCTCTTTTGCGAGCTGTTTCTTATACAAAAGGAGGAACAGCATTATACAGAAGCCGACTTTTAGGCGGACATAAGGCATAAGGGGGCGGAAGAACGGTGATTCGTGACAGAGGAAACATTAAGTGGACGGCAATGATGCTGCCGGAGCATGTAAAAATGTTAAGAGAGCATCAGGACGGTCTGGACTATGGAAGAAAGCCAGAATTAGATGAACAAAAGTACGAAGAATTCAATGAGACAATCTGTGTTGCGATGGAAGAGAACCAAGCGCTGAAGTTTACGTATTTTGAAAAAGGCAGGGCGCTCGTAACTATAGGCCATGTGCATTATATTGACGAATATAAAAAAGAGTTAAGGGTGCTGAATAAAGAGAAAAAGATGCATATCTTAAAAGTGACTGACATTATGGACGTGGAATATGCATAGCTGAGTAAGAATATAGCATGAAAAAAAACAGCAAAAACTAACGTTGAAGATAGTTTTTGCTGTTTATTTATCCAAAGATTTGAGTTAAGTAAATCATGATCAAGAGCCCGGCAATAAAGGATAAAGTAGCAGATCGAGCGTGACCGTCACCATGACTTTCTGGTATGAGTTCTTTATAGACGATAAAGAGCATGGCGCCGGCGGCAAAGGAAAGGCCATAAGGCACAAGATTCTCTACATAAGATGTGAGCACATACCCAAGCAAAGCCGTAACGATCTCAACAGCACCTGTTAATGTTGCAATAAGGAAAGCCTTGAAACGATTCATATTTTGATGAATGAGAAAAAGAGCTACTAACAGACCTTCAGGTGCGTTTTGAAGTCCGATTGCAAATGCGATCAAACCGCCAAGTCCTGTATTTTCACTAGCATAACTGACCCCAACAGAAAGACCTTCCGGCAGGTTGTGCAAGGTAATCGCAGCAATGACAAGAAAGGCTTTAGCATCGATGCCCTTAAAAATCTTAGAATGATCAAGATCAACGTGCGGAACGAACCTTTCTAAGAGTAAGAGTGTTAGGGTACCGAGTGTGATACCAATCGTAAGTACAGTTAGATTTGATAGTTCAAGAGCTTGAGGAATCAAGCTGAACGTTGAAGCAGCGACCATGATACCTGCAGTAAGAGCAAGTAATATGTCGCGAAACCGATGTGTTACCTGAGACCAGAAAAGAACAGGCAGTGCACCAAAACCGGTTGCTAATGCAGATAAAACACTTCCAAATAAAGCAGCTTCCATTCTGTTACCACCTTAGTCAAATATCCAATTTTATAAAAATAGTCATATGGCTCTTTTAGTATACCGCCAAATCCTTTTTAATAGAAGTAAGCGCCATTTTCATTTCAAAAAGCGCTTCTATCGGAGAAATAAGAAGGTGACAATTTGAAAGTCATAATCATTGACCCGGGCCATGGAGGTAATGATCCAGGAGCGGTAAATAAAGAGCAATTTGAAAAAGTATATAATCTGGCAATCGCCAAAAAGATACAAGCTAATCTTCAAAACAACTATGAAGTGACGGTCATTATGACTCGAACAGGTGATACAACCGTATCATTAGAAGAAAGAACAAATTTAGCAAACAGCAAGAATGCAGAGGTGTTTGTGTCTATCCACCAGAACATCGGTGGGGGAGAAGGCTTTGAAAGCTATGTGCATCAGCGAGCGGGTGCTGAAACGAAAAGGATACAAAACGTTTTACATGCATCAGTCGCTGCTCTTATGAGTAAGTACGGTGCGCGCGACAGAGGACAAAAACAAGCTGATTTTCACATACTTCGTGAAACGAAAAAGTCAGCTGTCTTATTAGAAGTGCTTTTCATGGATAACGAGAAAAACTTGGCACTTTTAAAAAGAGAGGATTTTCAAAACGAATTGTCTATAGCGATTGCACAAGGAATCGCACAAAGTCTTTCTCTTCCAAAAAAACAGGTACAGATTACACAAACACAAATCTTCAATGTGATCGCAGGTGCGTTTGAGCAAAAAGAGAATGCGGTTGCTCGTGTTTCACTCCTAGCTAAACAAAACGTAACAGCTTTTATTGACGAAATAAAAAACGGAAACAAAACGTATTACAGAGTTCAGGCTGGAGCTTTTCAGAATCGAGAATACGCAGAGAATTTTGCTAAAAAGATACGTTCAGAAGGCGTAGCGGATGCTTATGTGGTAGAAAAAAATACAAATGAGCAGCCTCCAGTCAAAGAACCGCCAAAACCAGGTCCCGAGCCACCAAAGCCTAACCCGGATCCACCAAAACCAACACCCGAGACTCCAAAGGGACTGACGATAGGAGGTTCAACGCTATTAACAGCAGAAGAGATGGATCGATTTGTTAGGAAGGTCAATCCGAATGCACCTCCTGTAGCTGCTCTTTACGTTCAGATCGGACAGGTGTATGGGATTAGAGGGGATGTGGCATACGCTCAGGCTATTCAAGAAACAGGGTACTTCCGCTTTGAAGGAAATGTTAAGGCTTCACAGAATAATTATGCCGGAATCGGTGCGACAGGAAAGAACGAATCAGCCGTGTTTAAGACTCCTCAAGAAGGGGTATTAGCACACATCCAGCACTTGTTTGCTTATACGTCTACACAACCTCTGCCTTCCCAATATCCTCTCGTTGATCCTAGATTCCAATATGTTCAAAGAGGCAGTGCTGTGACATGGGCACAGCTCAACGGAAAATGGGCCATTCCAGGAACGACGTAAAGTACTATGATATTGGATATTTACAAAAAAATGCTAAATGAAGCGAAAATCCCGTTGCAAACAAGAATGAATTCTTTAAATGCAATGTTGAATGAATTATAAAAAACGTCGGATTCACGAGTGATTTTTCATAAACAGTAAAAAATAAGGCTTCGCATGTGAATCGTTTATGCGAAGTCCTTATATATTTTTTTAAAAATTAAATGTACGCGTATGGAAGCTGTTAAATTTTACATAGCCAAACTGTATTGGCTTTTAAAAGTAAGGAAGAATTAGCCAAAAAAGAATGATCTGTAATAAGATAATAATAAGAGCGATACGATTAAGATTTACAGCTTGCGAAAAGTCCAGACGAAAGTATCTTTTCTTTTAATTCTGTATTAGGCGGATCGCATATAATTTCAATGAAATCATCAGGATAGATAGACAATGCGATTATTCCGAGAAAACTCTTTCCGTCAGCTGTTCGATCTCCTTTTTGTAGATAGATGGATTCTGTAAAACTGCCTGTTAATTCAACAAGTTTAGCAGCACGCTCTGCATAAATAGGACGAGTTGCTTTTACGATCATAATCAATAACCTCCTTTGCCAATCACACTATGTATGGATATGTGCATAAGAAGGAAAAATGCTAACTAAATGAAACTTTCACATGGAGGAAACATGAAACTTACAAAAAAGTGGCTATATCTTACGTTATTGGTTGCAGGCTTAATCATTTTTTTTCTCTGGCTGCAAAAAAATTATAAGGGATTTAGTCCTGAAGAATTTAGAAATTGGATTGTACAGTGGGGATGGATCGCACCTTTTGTCTTTGTTGTCCTATATACATTGAGGCCGTTTGTGTTATTTCCATCTTCCATATTTGCCATTACAAGCGGTTTGTCGTTTGGTTTTTATTGGGGCTGTCTGTATACCTATCTCGGGTCACTAGGAGGAGGACTCCTAACGTATTTTGCTGTCAACCGCCTTGGCCGTTTTAAGAAAAATAAACAATGGAAAAACGAAAACTACGAAAAAGTACGAAACAAGATTGAAAGAGAAGGAATTCGTTTCGTCTTATTATTGAGACTGCTACCGGTATTGAACTTTGATCTCGTCAGTTACTTAACCTCCTTAACAAAGGTAAAGTTTAAAGACTATGCGATTGCTACTGCAATAGGGATCATTCCGGGAACAATCGCTTATACGTATTTAGGTACATCCATGACGTCAGGAAGCAAAAAAGTTGTATGGATCGGCACAACTCTTTTATTTGTTCTTGTCGGTCTACCCATGATTTTTAAGAAGAAGATGAAAGCAAAGGTAGGGTTGTAGAAGTTAAGAAGGTTGCTCCGGAGGCAAGATCAGACTCATAGCTGACTCAGCATCAGCACCTTCAACGATATAAAGAAAAGAATCTCCTTCTTTTAACGTTAAAAAGAACGCTACGAGCTGTGATAATCCTGTGGCTTGAATGGTAATACCATCTTTACTTAAAAATAGCTGGCTGTTCAGTCTCTTAGCAGAATGCATGATCTCAATGGCTTTACTCACTGTATATTTAGCGGTCACGATCACTTTTTGAGAGCAGATTTGTTTCATAATCTGAAGCCTCCTGTATGAGATGATTGCTGATATATTTCCCATAAGTAGAGAGGCCGAAACAAGGTCTTTAGTCCCGATGTGCAAAATGATGGAAAATATGTAGTGCTTTTGAATAAAGAAGGGTACATATAAAACGACATATTCAGCTGAAATGGAGAAGGCTGTAGAGGCAAGGAGGTAGAAAGGGAAATGGACTAGTAAATAGGGGGAGTCTGATTGCGAATTTCATTTATACTTTTCGTCATGACTGTTTTTCTTTTTAATCTGTCACAAACTTATGTGTTTGCCTCCTCACAGACCGTTGCTGAGAAAAAGGCAGGGGGCTTTCACTATAGCATAATAGCAGATGGAGAGATCTTGACTTGGAGTATTGGAGACGGTAAAAAACAAAGTGAGATCCAAGAAGGTAAAAAGAATCAGAGGGGGCTAGATCAATTCAGGGAAGCAGTTAATGAGATGAGCGTACAAAAATTCTCTTTAATTATCTATATATTGTATCTGATCTTTATTGGAATTATAGGGTACACCCTGTATAAAAGGGTTGCGAAGAAAAGGGAAGAACTCATGGCGATCGTTGCGCTTTTCGCGATGTATGCCATATACAAGTGTTATAGGGCGTACGAACTTTTTGTAGAAGCTCAGTGGGATGCCAAGTATTATTTGGCAGTTCTTACATAAAGCAAAAAAGAGTACAGCTGGCATGTGAAAGCCGGGCTGTACTCTTTTTTTTATGAATTTAATTTTGCTTTTTCACGTTTCGCCTGTCTTCTGAAGAATAACTCATACAGAACAGGTACGATGATCAACGTTAATAGAGTAGAAGTTGTTAGACCACCGATTACAACGATCGCTAATCCTTTAGAAATCAGCGTTCCTGACGACGTAGTTAATGCAAGCGGAATTAATGCTGCAATTGTTGCGAATGCTGTCATTAATATCGGACGTAAGCGAGTTTTACCAGCTTCTAATAGCGCCTCGCGAACTGGCATACCTTTAATCTCACGGTTTTGTCCGATGCGGTCTACTAATACGATCGCATTCGTTGTAACGATACCGATCAGCATGAGTATTCCGATCATCGCACTTACAGATAATGGTTCGTTAATCAAGTATAATCCTCCAATTGCTCCAACAGGAACGAATATGAGGGAAGAAAGGATGATGAATGGAATACGAGCTCTACCAAATGTGATCAACATCGTTAAATAAACGAGACCGATCGCAACTAGCATCGCAAGGCCAAGATCTTTGAACGTATCCATCGTTTCTTCGCTTCCTCCGCCACCTTCTGTGGATACAGAAGAAGGAAGGTCTACATTATCTTCAACGCCTTTAATAACGTCTTGTGTTACTTTTTGAACGTTGTCACCTTTTACTTGTGCAGAGACTTGCGCATATATCTTACCATCAAGCTTTTGGATTCCGGTTACAGTGTCTTTCTCAGTTACCTCAGCAACGTCTGAGATCTTAACCGGACCTGATGAACCAAATACAGTTAGATCCTTGATCTCATCAAGAGATTTAACTGCTTCGTCATATTCAACTTTCACGTTCTTTTGATCGCCGTCTAATGTAAGTTCTCCTACTTCAACAGGTTTTGTTACATCTGAGACTGCTCCTAGAATAGCGAAGCCTGATACGCCTTTTTCAGCTGCTTTTTCGGTATCAATGTCAACAGCCCATTGTTTTTGTGTATCTTTAAAGTTGTTTGATACATACTTGATCGAATCAATCGTCTTCATGTACTCTTCAACTTCACTTGCTGCTTTTTGTAGATCTTCTAAGTTGTTTGAATATAGATCAATATTGACTTCGTTGTTAGCTGGAGGCCCGCCGCTTGAAACTTCCTGCAAGCTGATTACGGTTCCTTCTGCTTTTTCGTCTGTGATCTCTTTGATATCTTTTTCTAGCTCTTTTAATTCTGTATCAATGTTTGCTTCTTTTTTGAGGTTAACAAAATAGTTGGCAACATTTTGACGCTTAAGACCGGTTTGGAAATCACGAGAACCGATACCAGCTGTTACATCTTCAATCGTACCGCGCTTAGAGAGGTACTCTTCAACTTCTAAAGACACTTCATTTGTCTTTGTTACGTTTGTACTTGCAGGTAATTCAACGTTAATCGTTAATGTTTTTTGCTCTTCATTCGGTAGGAACACCATTCCAAGTTTAGTTGCAAGGAAGAAAGATCCACCTAAAAGAATGAATGAAGTGAAAAGAACTAGAATCTTATGGTTCAGTGATGCTTTGATCAGTTTTTCATACCCACGCTGCAATGGACCATCGTTCTTTTCTGGTTTTACTGTTTTAAAAGCATACTTTGCTAGGATCGGCACTATTGTAACAGCAACGATCAATGATGCTAATAACGCGAATACAACGGTTAATGCGAACGGCAAGAAGAACTCACCTGTGATACCGCCGACAAGACCGAGTGGTAAGAATACAACGACGGTTGTAATCGTAGAAGACACGATCGCTTTTAAAATTTCGCGTGTGGAATCAATGATCAGCTCATCACGGTCGTAGTCACCATCTGTTTTACGGATTCTTCTAAAGATATTTTCGATAACCACGATACTATCATCTACAACACGTCCGACTGCTACTGCCATTCCACCCAGTGTCATGATATTTAAAGTAATATCAAGACGGTCTAAGAAGATAGCTGACACGAGCAGTGAAAGCGGAATTGAGATGATGGCGATGATGGTTGCTCTGAAGTTGCGAAGGAATATCAATACGGCTAAAGATGCGAACAATGCTCCAAATAATCCTTCTTTAACTAGCGTGTTTACTGAGTCTTTAATGCCTTCTGCCTGGCCGAAACCAATTGCATAGTCTAACTTATCATCGTATTTATTTTTGTTAAGCACTTCTAAAACTTTGTCAGCCACTTCGACCGTATTTGCATCTTGTTTCTTTGTTACGGCCATAGAGAGTGAAGCTTTTTGGTTATATCTTGTGATCTCACTAACATCATCTGTTTCTTTAACTTCAGCAAGATCACCAAGCTTTAAGTTTGCTGGTGCTTGAGGTGCTTGTGCTCCACCTGGTGCATTTTGACCGCCAGGTGCTCCACCAGCTCCGGGTTGACCTGCTTCACCAGGTGCTCCTCCACCAGCTCCTCCCGGAGACTGTGCAGGTGCGCCTTGACTTGAAGAGATCGTAATCTCCTTTAGTTCGGCAACTGTATCGACTACTTCTTCAACACGAACTGGGACTGTAATCGAGTCATCGGTTACCGTACCAGCAGGGAAAGAGAGGTCACGGCTGTTGATTGCTTCTTTAACAGCATTTAAGGTGATACCAGCTTCTTTTGCTTTTTCTTTATCAAGTGTGATCGAGACGAATGTTTCTTTAACACCACCTACAGATACGTTGTTCACACCTTGGATCTTTTTAAGTTCTGGAACTAATTCGTCATTAACGAATGCTTGGATGTTTTCTCCTTCTTTTTCAGGGAATAGAGAAATATTGTAGATAGGAATCGTTCCAAATGAGAAACGGCTTACCTCTGGTTCCACATCTTCAGGAAGATCCGTTTCTGAAATGATGGATTTGACTTGATCTTCTACCTCATCCATATTTGCGGTGAAAGGGAAATCCATACTAATGATAGATACGCTTTCGTTCGAAGAACTCTTAACGGTTTTTACATCCTCAACTTGCTTCAATTGTGTTTCAAGTTTGTCCGTTACTTGTTCGTTCACATCTTCAGGAGATGCTCCTGGATAAACGGTTTGAACGGTCAGCTGTGGAAACTCAACGTTTGGCAGCAAATCCACTTTCAAGTTCGTGAATGAGAAGACTCCACCAACAATGAGTAAAAATGAAAAGATGAATATTGCTACTGGATTTTTTAAGCTAAATCGTGTTAACCAGTTCATTGTTTTCTCTCCTACGTATGTTTTTATATTTCATATGTGTATTTTCACATATGTTTATATATAATATAATAGCTGTATAAGATTTATATCAAGTATTAAGAATAAAATATTTGTGAAAAATGTGTTACAATGCAAAGCAGAACAGAAAGAAAGAAGGGTATCAAATGGCGTTAAGGTATGCGCTGTTAGGTTTATTGGCGAAAAATGAAGCAACAGGTTACGAGCTAACACAGCAATTTAAAGAAACAGTTATTCATTTTTGGACAGCCCATCACACGCAGATCTATAGAGAACTCTTAAAGATGGAGGAAGAAGGACTCACACAATCAAAGACTGTACAGCAGAGTGATTACCCTGATAAGAAGATATATGCGATCACGGACAAAGGTTTTGAACAGCTGCTTGAATGGATGCTGAATAAACCTGTAAATGCACCAAAGCTGAAAGATGATTTGTTATTAAGGGTATCCATGTTTCATTTTATCCCGACAGACAAAGCGATTGCTTTTTTAGAAAAGAGTAAAGAACACCATCAGATGGGACTGATGATGACGAAAAAATGGCAAGAAGAGCACTTTCCAAAAGGAACGTATGGAAAAAACGAACTTGGCGAATTTTTAACAAGTGAATATGGCATTCGATATATGGAAAGCTGGTTATCATGGTGTAACTGGGCGATTAAAGTTCTAAAGAAGAAAGGTGAGTCATAAAACAGTATGGAAATTGTATTTACAGATGCAGCATTAACTCGATTGGAAAAGAAGGTACAGGGAAAAGAAGGGTACCTGAAACTCAAACATGATACAGAAGGCTGTGGCTGCGTTGTGAGCGGTGTAGCTGCCCTTGTTCTCGTCGAGCAAACAGAGGAGAACGATACCAAAATTGAGACGAATGGTCCAGATCTATTCATGGAATACAATACAGCTGTATTCTTTGCTGAAAAGATGACGATCGATGCACCAGCAGGCAACCACTTTTCATTAAAAAGCCCTGGTGAGATGCTGAATCCTTCAATGAAATACTATGATAGAACGAAACAAAACACGGGCTTATAAAATGCCCGTGTTTTGTTTGTTAAGGCTGAGGAACATTTTTTAACAGTTGAAACTGCTTGCTTGAAACAGGTTTGGAAAGAAGAGGAGAAATGTAAGCTGCTGCTTCAAGCAGTTTGTCAAGATGAATACCTGTTGATATTCCCATTTGAGATAGCATGTGTACAACATCTTCAGAAGCCACATTGCCTGAAGCTCCAGGTGCGAACGGACAACCGCCAAGCCCTCCAGCCGATGTATCAAAGCGATCGATTCCAGCTTGCAGACTCGCAAAGATGTTAGCAAGAGCCATTCCCCTTGTATCATGAAAATGAGCGGTTAAAAGTGTTGTTCCACGCAGATGATGTTTTAAGAGTGTAAACAGTTCAAAACACTCTGCTGGATTGGCCATACCGATCGTATCTGCCACACTTAGTTCATCCACACCCATCTCTTCAAAATCAAGACAAATTTTTAAAACGTCCTGTTCATCGATCTTTCCTTCGAATGGGCAATAAAAACTAGTAGAGATACAAGCCCTCACAAAGAATCCTCTGCGTTTTAAATCTTGAATCAGAGGTCGTAGTTCATTCATGCTCTCTTCTGTTGATCTATTAATATTCTTCTTATTGAACGTTTCGCTGACACCTACGAATACAGCAATATGCTTCACTCCAGATTCAACAGCTAAGTCAATTCCTTTTTGATTTGGAGCGAGGACAAAATTTCGTTGGTCGTCCAAGCAGTTATCAATAATAACAGAGGCATCTTGCATTTGAGGAACCCATTTCGGTGACACGAATGAGGTGAGCTCCATCTCTTGAAATCCGGCATTTTTTAATAGAGAAATAAATTCTATCTTATTCTTTGCAGGTATTAGATTCTTCTCATTTTGAAGACCATCTCGCGGTCCAACTTCTATAAGCGTAACCCTTTCAGGTAAGTCCACTAGTGTAAACCCCTTTCTTGAAAACGTTTTCTTATGGTTATTTTAACTAAAAAAAATCGTCTGTTGCAACACATTTAAATTGTTATGGTATGATAAAAAGGAATTTTCAGAAATTTAATAGAGATCTACAAGGAGGAGACTAGGAATGGTTTCAAGGGAGAGAGATGCTGTAGTTGTAAGCGCTGTCAGAACACCGATCGGAAGCTTTATGGGAAGCTTTAAAACGGTTGCGGCAACAGAATTAGGAGCAATCGCGATTAAAGATGCATTGAAAAAAGCTGGTGTCCCGCAAGATTCAGTAGATGAAGTCATCATGGGAAATGTTCTGCAAGCTGGACTCGGACAAAACCCGGCCCGACAAGCGGCTATGAAAGCTGGTTTGCAGAACGAGGTATCCAGTATGACGATTAATAAAGTATGCGGTTCAGGTCTCAAGGCGATTCATCTAGCGTGCCAAGCGATCTGGCTAGGCGAAGCAGATATTATCGTTTGCGGTGGAATGGAAAACATGAGCCAAGCTCCTTATCTTTTGAACGGAGCGAGAGATGGTCTCCGAATGGGTAATGCTCCTATGGTAGATTCGATGATTCAAGACGGATTATGGTGTGCATTTGGTGATTATCACATGGGAATCACCGCGGAAAACTTATGCGAGACACATTCATTGTCCCGTGAAGAGCTAGATAATTTTGCAGCAGAAAGTCAAAGAAAATGTGCACAAGCACAAGAACAAGGAAAATTTAATGACGAGATCACGCCGGTAGAGATTCCTCAACGTAAAGGTGATCCGATTATTGTTGATACAGATGAATACCCAAAACCAAGTTCAACGGCTGAAAAGTTAGGGAAGCTTCGCCCTGCTTTCAAGAAAGATGGAATGGTAACAGCAGGTAACTCGTCAGGCATCAATGATGGTGCTGCAGCACTTGTTGTGATGAGCAGAAAGAAAGCAGAAGAACTAGGGTTGAAACCGATTGCCGTTGTAAAAGCGAATGCAAGCGCTGGTGTTGCACCAGAAGTGATGGGAATCGGACCAGTGGAAGCTGTTAAAAAAGTTTTAAGAAAGACAAAGTTAAGCATGAATGACTTTGACTTAGTTGAAGCAAATGAAGCATTTGCAAGTCAATCTCTAGCGGTTGGCAAGGATCTTGAGTTTGATAAAGAAAAATTAAACGTAAACGGTGGAGCGATCGCACTTGGACATCCGATCGGAGCAAGCGGTGCAAGAATCGTTGTGACATTGCTTCATGAGATGAAACGCAGAAACGCAAAACGAGGTCTTGCGACGCTTTGTATCGGTGGTGGCCAAGGAGTAGCGTCAGTTTTTGAGAACGAAGCAGAATAAATGACTGTCAAACGATAAAGATCGTATGAAAAGGAGAGAGAAAAATGAAACCAATATTAAACTCAGCACTTGAAGCTGTAGCGGAGATAAAAGATGGATCTACTCTTTTAGTTGGAGGTTTCGGGCTCGTTGGAATTCCAGAAAACTTAATTTTAGCTTTAGTAGAAAAAGGAACAAAAGATCTTACCGTCATCTCAAACAACTGTGGAGTAGACGACTGGGGTCTTGGTCTTCTATTGAAGAACAAACAGATCAAGAAGATGGTTGGTTCCTACGTAGGAGAGAACAAAGAGTTTGAAAGACAAGTGTTATCAGGTGAGATTGAAGTAGATTTGATTCCACAAGGTACACTCGCTGAGAGAATTAGAGCAGGCGGTGCAGGCATTCCTGCGTTTTATACACCGGCTGGAGTAGGAACACCGATTGCTGAAGGAAAAGAAACTCGTACGTTTAACGATAAAGAATATCTGCTCGAAGAGGGGATCGTTGCAGATTTCAGTTTGATTCGCGCTGCAAAAGGAGATAAAGCAGGCAACCTGATCTATAACAAAACAGCTCGTAACTTCAATCCAATGATCGCAGCAGCAGGAAAAGTGACGATTGCTGAAGTAGAAGAGGTTGTTGAGATCGGTGATCTGCACCCCGATTACATACATACACCAGGTGTATATGTTCAAAAGATGATCGTCGGAACTCAAGAGAAACGTATTGAACGACTAACTGTAAAAAAAGGATAAGAGGAGGGAAACCATTATGAATATTAGAGAAAGAATTGCCAAAAGAGCTGAGAAAGAGATCGAATCAGGATTCTACGTAAATTTAGGAATTGGAATGCCGACGATGGTTGCCAATTTTATTTCCGACAATAAAGAGGTTGTTCTACAGTCAGAGAATGGCCTTTTAGGTATCGGCCCTTATCCGCTTGAAAATGAAGTTGATCCAGATCTGATCAATGCAGGGAAAGAAACCGTTACGGCAATTAAAGGTGCTTCTTACTTTGACAGTTCTGAATCGTTTGCGATGATCCGCGGCGGTCACATTGATATCGCGATATTAGGCGGAATGGAAGTTTCAGAGAACGGAGATCTAGCCAACTGGATGATTCCAGGGAAGATGATCAAAGGAATGGGTGGGGCGATGGATCTTGTGCACGGAGCAAAGAAGATCATCGTCATCATGGAACATGTAAACAAAGCAGGTGAAAGTAAGATCTTAAAACAATGCCAGCTTCCACTAACAGGAAAAGGTGTCGTAGAACGAATCATTACAGACCGTGCTGTCATGGATGTATCTGATAAAGGTCTTCTGTTAAGAGAAGTAGCAGAAGGATACTCCGTAGAAGATGTAGTAAGTTCAACAGAGGCTAAACTAACCGTTGCAGAGGATGTTAAGCTAAACGCCTATTAACAAAACCCATTCTCCGCTATATGCCATGCACGAAGAAAGTTTATGATCAATACAAAGTTCTTAATCTTTTAAATAAAGAGGTGCAGCCAAATGGCTATCTATATAATAGATGGGGCTAGAACGCCGTTCGGATCATATGGAAAATCATTGACCGGTGTGAGTCCGACAGAATTAGGTGAGATATCTGCCGTAGAGGCGATAAAACGAGCCAATATTTCCCCAGCAGATATAACGGATGTAGTTTATGGTAATGTTATACATTCGAGCAAGAATGCCGCTTATGTAGCGAGACATACTGCTTTAAGAGCAGGAGTGTCAGCGGATGTTCCTGCCATGCTCGTAAACCGCTTATGTGGCTCTGGCCTGCAAGCGGTCGTTTCAGCCACGCAGAACCTACGTGATCAGGAAGAAGGAATTGCGCTTTCTGGAGGAATAGAAAATATGTCACAGTCGCCACACGTTTCTTTTCACCACCGGTTTCATAATCAAAAGTTTGGCCCGATCACGTTTGATGATATGCTTCTTCAGACGTTAAGTGATGAATACATCGGGTGTGGTATGGGTATTACAGCTGAAAATTTAGCTGATCAATACACTATATCAAGAGCTGCACAAGATGAGTATGCAAGTCTTAGTCATAGAAAAGCTGCTGAAGCAAGAGAGAGTGGAAGATTTACAAAAGAGATCGTTTCAGTACCTTTAAAAAACGGTGCTCTTTTTACAGAGGATGAAGGAATCAAACCAGAAACATCTGTTTCTTTGCTTGGAGAATTGAGGCCGTCTTTTCAAAAAGACGGAACAGTTACAGCAGGAAATTCTTCTTCTATTAACGATGGGGCCGTGTCACTTATTCTTGCTCACGAAAAATCGGTTAAAGAGAAAAGGTTAAAACCGCTTGTAGAGATTGTTTCTTGGGCAGTAACAGGCGTCGATCCATCGGTGATGGGAATTGGTCCTGTACCTGCGATTCAGAAACTGCTGCAAAAAACAGGTCTCTCCATCGATAACATTGGTTTGTTTGAAATCAACGAAGCGTTCAGTTCTCAATACTTAGCTGTAGAAAAAGAACTACGATTAGATCGTGAAAAAACGAATGTAAACGGAGGAGCGATTGCGCTAGGTCACCCTGTGGGTGCAAGTGGTGCAAGGCTGTTGCTTACGTTGGGTTATGAAATGAAACAACGTCAAGAAAAGTATGGAATAGCGAGCCTCTGTATTGGCGGTGGGCAGGGAATTGCGATGTTATTAAAATTAGTATAAAAAAAGTCCCGTTTAGCGATATCGCTACAGCGGGACTTTTTCAATTGAATCATGCTCGGTGTGTTTCGTAGATTTCAGCTGGAAAAAGGGAGCGCAAAGACTCTGACTCTGCTTTACTTAAAGGGGTAGATTCAAAGGTTTTAATATTTTCTAAAAGTTGTTCAACAGAACTTGCACCAGCAGCTGCAGTTGCCACCGGCTTTTGACTCAACACATATTGCAGAGCTGCATGTGTGATGTTCTTATCACCTAATACATCTTTAGACATATTGATCCTTTTTTGGATGTCTGCGCCGGTGTAATGAAGAAACTTGCCATCAGCACTCTTTTGAAATGCTTTTTCACTCAACCATCCTTTTGCAACAGGACCTCTTGCGATAACGCTTATATCCTTTGTATCGAGATAAGGAAACAGTTCTTCAGGACGTCTATCCAATAAACTGTATTGCATCATGATACTTTGAATATTCGAGTGCTCTGCAAAATATTTAATGGTGTTAGGCCGTATTGAAGAAATACCATAATAACGGATATATCCTTCAGACACGAGTTCATCAAAAGCTTCGATCGTTTCATCAAGTGGATCATCGATCGTTCCTCCGTGAAGCTGGTAGAGATCAATATAATCGGTTTGTAGACGCTTTAGGCTTTCTTTTAAGGCAGATTTAATATAAGTTTTAGAAGGATTCCATTGCCATCCATCTCCTGGCTGGCTCCAATCGTTCCCACCTTTTGTCGCAAGAATGATATCATGTCTAACGTCTTTTAGTGTTTTCCCAATAAACTCTTCATTCCACCCGAAGCCATATAGATCTGCTGTGTCAAAATAATTAATACCATGATCGAGCGCTGTCTTCACGATTCTCTCGTTCTCGTTGCCAAGCTCAGGAGCAAGTGACATACATCCTAAACTCAGTTCACTCACATACAGATCAGAAGAACCTAATCTTCTTTTTTTCATCCTTTTCACCTCAATTTCATTCAATTTGTATCTTTTCTAAACCTATCATATTGACCTGAAAAAAGAAAAAAGTCCGCACAAAAAAACGATGCGAAGAATGTTTCGCATCGGTCAGTAACTTTAAAGTTTATTTTTTGGGAGAAGTGGCGTCGATCCAGTCTTGGACAAGTTCATGCTGCTTCATATAATTTTGAAGCATATATTTGATCTGCCATGCCTTACCCACAAGCGTGATGCCTTTAGGTTGAAGATAGATCTTCATCTGCTATGCCTCCTTCAATGCCCTATTAAATGCAGTATTCCAAAGTATGATAGACTTTATGTAGAGAAGAAGTTAAATAGACCATTGGAGTGTGGAAAATGGAAAACCTATACGAAAAAACGATAAGCAAAGAACAGATATACAGCGGTAAAGTTATTGATCTATATATAGAAGAAGTTGAACTGCCGAATAAGAAGATAGGGAAACGAGAGGTAGTTAAACACCCTGGAGCAGTTGCCGTACTAGCAGTAACAGATGAAGGTAAGATGTTAATGGTAGAGCAGTTCCGTAAACCACTCGAAAAGACAATTATCGAAATTCCAGCAGGTAAGCTTGAAAAAGGAGAAGATCCATTAGAATGTGCCAAGCGTGAATTGTTAGAAGAAACAGGTTTTGCTTGCGAATCTATGGAGTCTATCGGTTCTTTCTACACTTCTCCAGGGTTTGCAGATGAACTGATCCATCTCTACTATACGAACACTCTTAAAAAACAAGGTGATCAGATGACAGATGAAGATGAATTCTTAAACGTCCTAGAATTAAGCATAGATGAAGCAAAAGAATTAATGAGAGAAGAAAAGATTCATGATGCAAAAACAGCTTACAGTGTTATGTATATGGAGTTAACTCGTGCACTTAAGAAATAATCTTCTACCGTTCTTTGCAGATATGCATATTCACATCGGAGCATCTCAAACAGGAAAAGCGATTAAGATTACAGGTTCAAGATCCCTGACACTCCGCAATATCTTACATGTAGCCAAACATGTAAAAGGAATGGATGTTGTAGGAATCATCGATTGTCATTCACCTGAAGTAATTCAAGAATTAAAAGAGCTTAAACTAGAAGGTTGCTTGAAAGAGTTAGAAGAAGGCGGCTTATCGATTGATGGATTAACACTCATACCTGGAGCCGAGATCGAAATTAACGACGAAAATTGTAAAGGCCCGATCCACGTTCTTGTATACATGCCTAGCCTTGCTGCGATGGAGAACTTAAGTCTTTGGCTATCGTCTCGAATGAAGAACATTCATTTAAGTTCACAGCGGATGTACGGCAGTGCTCTTGACCTACAACACTTCGTGAAAAATTCAGGCGGATTATTTATTCCTGCTCATATTTTTACTCCATTTAAAAGTTTATACGGAAAAGGAGTAGCCATTTCTCTATCCGAAGTGCTAGATCCGACTTTGATAGATGGTGTTGAGTTAGGTTTAAGTTCGAATACTGAGATGGCATCCCGACTAGAAGAGCTTTCATCTTTCACCTTCCTAACAAATTCAGATGCACATTCATTAGAGAAAATCGCACGTGAATATCAGATGCTCTCCTTAAAGGAACCAACTTTTAAAGAATTTAAAATGGCTCTTCAAGGAAAGAACGGTAGAGAGATTATTGCAAATTATGGCCTAAATCCTTATCTCGGAAAATATTATAATTCAGTCTGTGAAACATGTTTGGAAGTTTATCTCCTGAACAGTGAGAAGTGCGATAAATGTGGAAGTAAGAAGTTCGTAAAGGGAGTTAAAGATCGGATCAACGAACTTCAAGGAACACAGACAAGTAAAAGTAAAGTCAACAGACCACCTTATATACATCAAATACCACTCGAGTTCATACCGGGATTAGGTCCAAAATCTTTATTTAAACTTCGTGAAGCGATTGGGACAGATATGGATATCATACATTCTTCTACAGAAAATCAACTTAAAGAAATTGTTAAACCAGCTATAGCAGAACAGATCCTATCTGCTAGAAACGGAGACCTGTCTGTTCAAATGGGCGGTGGTGGAACTTATGGAAAAGTAATTGTAAACCATCCTAGTAAAACGAAAAAATAAGACATACCTTCTCCCCTGATTCATAGAATAGGATTAAGAGATTCGGTGGAGGAGGCTTACATATGGAGAGTGCGCGCTATTACATGCAGCGGCATCTAGAAGAGAATAAGACCTTATATGCGTTTGTTGGTGTTCTCTTTTTAATGGGTGTCATTTTTGGAGCAATTATCGTAAATTCGTTGAGTCTGAATCAAAAACAAGATCTATACACGTACTTATCACGTTTTTTTGTTCAAGCTGCGGAAGGTGGCTTTACGAGCAAAACGGATATGTTCTTTCAAAGTTTTGGCCATTATCTAAAATACATGGGTCTGATGTGGATTCTTGGACTATCCGTGATCGGTCTGCCTGTTATCTTAGTTATGCTGTTCTTAAAAGGAGTGGTAATTGGTTTTACTGTAGGATTCTTAGTAAATCAAATGGGATGGTATGGCTTTTTATTATCTTTTGTGTCGGTTCTGCCCCAGAACGTATTATTAATTCCAGCTTTCATCATTGTAACAGTAGCAGCAGTGGCTTTTTCATTTAAGATGATTCGTCAGCTGGCATTTAAAAGGCACCATATGCCTTTTTTGCCACAGCTGTTAAGATATACACTTTTGGTGGCAGGTGTCGGTGTAATGGTTCTGCTTGCCTCAACGATGGAAGCGTTCTTTACCCCAGCTTTAATGGAGCAAGTTATAAAATGGTCGATTTAGTTTCTGAATAATGATTCTTTGTTTATAATAAGTTTAAATCGTTAATTAAAATGAGTTTAAATTGACAACTTTTTTCTCCATGCTTATAATTATCTTGTGCGTACATAAGGAGGAAAAGGGTATGGAAAGCAGAATCGACCGTATCAAAAAACAGCTGCATTCACAAAGCTATAAGCTGACTCCACAGCGTGAGGCGACCGTTAGAGTCCTCCTCGAAAACGAAGAAGATCACTTAAGTGCGGAAGATGTTTATCTGCTCGTAAAAGAAAAGGCGCCAGAAATTGGTTTGGCGACCGTTTACCGTACTCTGGAACTCTTAACCGAGCTTAAAGTAGTAGATAAGATTAACTTTGGTGATGGGGTTTCCCGTTACGATCTTAGAACAGAGGGTGCGGATCATTTTCATCATCATCTCGTTTGTATCGAATGTGGAGCGGTGGATGAAATACAAGAAGACCTTCTTGGCGATGTGGAAAAAGTAGTTGAAGAAGGCTGGAATTTTAAAATTAAAGATCACAGACTGACATTTCATGGAATTTGTCACAGATGTCATCCTAAGGATAATAATGAAGGTGAAGGAAGCGAAGAGTAGCGCTTCCTTTTTGTTTTTTTGCTCAATAATGTCGAGCTGGTAGGTATCTTTGAAAAGGATTTATACTCATTTAGAAGATATTAGGCAAAGAATATTTACAAAGTCCGAAGAATCGGGTAACGTATGAGTTGTAGATTTAAGTTTTATGTATAATCGGGGAACATGTGGGCATAACCTGTACTATATGAGGACAGGGGTGGACATGATGATTTCCTGGATGAAAATCGTTTGGAATACAACAAAGGTGTTCTTTGCTTTTTCAATTTGCACGCTCGTGTTTTATTTCGGTTTGCTTTGGATTAATTCAGAATATGAAAACTATCATAGATATGACGAACCAAAAGGTAAAGCTGTTAAAGTCTTTAACTTGAGTTCTGATAAGGACTCAAACCCTGTAAAAAGACTTTTTTATTTTTATCAAACGGGTGAGTAAGGAGGGGTAGAGTGAACGAACATGTTCAGGATTTTCTTCAATACATTATTGTAGAACGAGCCCTCTCAAAGAACACAATCGACTCCTATAAGAGAGATTTAACTCAATATGCACGATATCTCGAAAAAGTCGAATCTCTTGAAACTATCCATGAGATTGACCGTAATCATATAATGGGGTATCTTTTATTTTTAAAAGAGAATGGTAAGGCTTCCACGACGCTAGCGCGCAACATTGCGTCTATTCGGTCTTTTCACCAGTTTCTTCTAAGAGAAAAAGTCTCCAGTCAAGACCCTTCTGTACATATTGAAACACCTAAAACAGAGCGAAAGCTTCCTAAAGTATTATCTACAGAAGAGGTTGAGGCATTATTAGACACACCTGCTGCAAACGATCCTTTTTCTCAAAGAGACAAGGGTATGCTCGAGCTTTTGTATGCAACAGGGATTCGAGTTTCAGAACTTGTTCAGCTTAATATAGGAGATGTTCACCTAGATATGGGATTCATCCGCTGTATAGGTAAAGGGAATAAAGAAAGAATTATCCCTCTAGGAAAAATGGCCCAAACAGCAATCGAACGATATCTGCAAAATGGACGTTCAATCATGTTAAAAAGCAAGAAAACGGATGCACTCTTTCTAAATCATCACGGAAATCGTTTATCTCGACAAGGATTTTGGAAGATATTAAAGCAACTAGCAAGAAAAGCTCATATTGAAAAAGAACTCACGCCGCATACACTTCGTCATTCGTTCGCTACCCATCTATTAGAAAACGGTGCGGATCTTCGTGCAGTGCAAGAGATGTTGGGACATGCTGATATTTCAACCACACAAATATATACGCATGTAACGAAAACGCGATTAAAAGATGTATACTCCGCCTTCCATCCGAGGGCGTGAGCTTTCTTTTTCAAACAAGATGTCAGACTTCTGACATCATGAAGGATTTGTTTGTTGTTTCTGCTAAAAGGAAATAGTAAATAAGTGAATGTACCAATTTCAGGAGGACAAGATGAAACAATCACGTTTTAAGAGAACTTTTTTAGTTGTAATGGATTCTGTAGGAATCGGTGAAGCGCCAGATGCAGAAAAATTTGGAGATAAAGGAGCTCACACGCTTGGCCATATTGCTCGTGAGATGAATGGCCTCAACGTTCCAAATATGGAGAAGCTTGGACTTGGAAATATTGATTCGACGATGGAGGGTGTTGAAAAGGCAACGAATCCAATCGGTCATTACGCGAAACTACCTGAACTTTCAAACGGTAAAGATACGATGACGGGGCACTGGGAGATCATGGGACTTCATATTAAGGAACCTTTCCAAACGTTTCCAGATGGCTTTCCTGATGAATTAATCGATATGCTTACTGAAAAATGGGGCAGAGGAATTCTTGGTAACAAAGCAGCTTCAGGTACAGAAATTATTACTGAACTTGGAGAAGAACATGTACAGACTGGTAAGTTGATCGTGTACACGTCTGCAGATTCAGTACTTCAGATTGCAGCTCATGAAGATGTTGTTCCTCTAGAAGAATTATATGAGATCTGTGAAACGGCAAGAGAAATGACACGTGATGGCAAGTACATGCTGGGAAGAATTATAGCCCGTCCTTTTAAAGGTAAGCCAGGAGCATTTGAAAGAACGTCTAACCGTCATGACTACGCTTTAAAACCTTTCGGAAGAACGGTAATGAACGAGTTAGAAGACGCAGGTTACGACAGCATCGCACTAGGTAAGATCTCTGATATCTTTGATGGTGAAGGTGTGACAAAAGCCATTCGCACGAAATCGAACATGGATGGAATGGACAAGCTTGTGAAATCTATGGATGAAGACTTTACAGGTCTTAACTTTTTGAACTTGGTCGATTTTGATGCATTGTTCGGACATAGAAGAGATCCTAAAGGTTATGGACAAGCATTAGAAGAATTTGATGCTCGATTACCAGAAGTCCTAGAAAAGCTAAGAGAAGATGATTTGCTTATCATCACGGCAGACCATGGAAACGATCCTGTTCATCATGGAACAGATCACACACGTGAATATGTGCCATTGATGGTATATTACAAAGGCATTAAAGAAGGTAAAGAACTTAGCGTAGGTAATACGTTCGCTGATATTGGTGCAACGATTGCTGAGATTTATGATGTGAAAAAACCTACTATCGGTCAAAGCTTTTTAAATCAACTTTAAGGTTAAGTTAAGGGGGAAATGAACATGTCAAAGCAATTACAAACATCTGCTGATTTTATCCAATCAAAACTTACTTCTGCTCCAAAAATAGGTTTGATCTTAGGTTCTGGTCTAGGAATTCTAGCTGAAGAAATTCAAAACCCGGTTATTATTCCATACTCAGATATTCCCGAGTTTCCTGTTTCCACTGTAGAAGGTCACGCGGGTCAGCTTGTTATTGGTGAACTGGCTGGAAAACAAGTAGTAGCGATGCAAGGCCGTTTTCATTATTACGAAGGATACTCTATGGAAAAAGTAACGTTTCCTGTCCGTGTGATGAAACTGATCGGTGTAGAAACAATCGTTGTAACGAACGCTGCAGGCGGGGTGAACAAGGATTTTGAAGCTGGAGACCTTATGCTGATCACAGATCATATCAATAACTTCGGCAACAATCCGCTAATTGGCGCAAATGATGATTCGTTTGGCGTTCGTTTTCCAGATATGAGTGAAGCTTACACGTTATCTCTGCAAGATGTTGCACGCAGTGTAGCAAATGACTTAAACATCTCATTAAAAGAAGGAGTTTACGCTGGAAATACAGGCCCTTCATATGAAACACCTGCAGAAGTAAGAATGCTTCGTGTATGGGGAGCAGATGCTGTTGGCATGTCTACGGTTCCGGAAGTAATCATCGCTCGCCATGCTGGAATGAAAGTTCTGGGTATTTCTTGTATTTCTAATATGGCTGCAGGTATCTTAGATCAACCGTTAACACATGATGAAGTAATGGAAACAACAGAGATGGTAAAATCCAATTTCCTTTCTTTAGTTAAAGGAATCGTAAAGGAAATCTAACAGTTCAGTAGTATAGATTCAAAAAGTATTTTAATTAACTTTTTAAAAAATATCTTCATATGTAAAGTGATAAGAAAGTGGTGCTATTAACATGAGAATGGTTGACTTGATTCAAAAAAAGCGTGATGGAAAAGAACTAACAAAAGCTGAGATCGATTTTATTATTCAAAACTATACAAACGGTGAAATTCCAGACTATCAAATGTCTGCATTCGCCATGGCTGTATATTTTAAAGATATGACTACTGAAGAACGAGCTCATTTAACAATGGCGATGGTTGAGTCAGGTGATCAGATTGATCTTTCTGCAATCGAGGGGATTAAAGTAGACAAGCACTCAACAGGCGGTGTTGGTGATACAACGACTCTAGTGCTAGCTCCTCTAGTTGCTGCGCTTGATGTACCTGTAGCGAAAATGTCTGGAAGAGGACTTGGCCATACAGGTGGAACGATTGATAAATTGGAAGCTGTTCCTGGATTCCACGTTGAGATCGACAACCAAGAATTCATTGACCTTGTAAATAAAAATAAACTTGCTGTTATCGGACAAAGTGGAAACCTTACACCTGCTGATAAAAAGTTGTATGGCCTTCGTGACGTAACGGCAACGGTTAACTCTATTCCACTGATCGCGAGCTCGATCATGAGTAAAAAGATTGCTGCTGGTGCTGATGCAATCGTGCTTGACGTAAAAACAGGTGCAGGAGCATTCATGAAAACACCAGAAGAAGCAGAAGAACTTGCTAATGCGATGGTGAAAATCGGAAATGCGGTAGGACGTAATACCATGGCAGTTATCTCTGATATGAGCCAGCCTCTAGGTCTTGCGATCGGAAATGCTTTAGAGATCAAAGAAGCGATCGATACGCTTAGTGGCAAGGGACCAAAAGACCTTGAAGAGCTTTGCTTAACATTAGGTTCTCACATGGTATATCTGGCGAAAAAAGCCGATTCATTAGAACAAGCACGTGAGATGTTAAAAGAAGTAATCGCTTCTGGAAAAGCGCTTGAAACGTTAAAAGTATTCTTAAAAGCTCAAGGTGGAGACGAATCCGTAGTAGATCATCCTGAAAGAATGCCACAAGCTGCGCATACTTTTGAGTTGACTGCAGACGAAGACGGCTATGTTTCTGAAATTGTTGCAGATGAGATTGGAACTGCTGCTATGATTTTAGGTGCTGGACGCGCTACTAAGGAATCAGAGATCGATCTTGCTGTTGGTTTGATGCTGAACAAGAAAGTTGGAGATCGCGTTTCAAAAGGTGACTCACTCGTTACGATCTACAGCAACACTGAGAATGTAGAAGATGTGAAGAAGAAGATTCGTGATGCTTATACAATCTCAAAAGATGCTGTAGAAGCTCCTCCACTCGTATACAAAGAAATCAAAAAATAATGGATATGTAAGGTGACTCAAGAGTTCATACTCTTGAGTCATTTTTTTGTCTTCAAGAACTTTGAAATGGTTGGAAGATCCGGTATAAAGTGAAAAATTATGGAAAAAATATAACTATATGAATGGAGGGAACTGTATGAAAGGCGTTATTTCAGGTCTACTAAGTATTTGTTTGCTGGCTTCGTTTGCAATTCCAAAAGCTGATGCAGCAGAAAAAGCAAAAGAAAAAATAAAGCTTGCAGAACAGAGCCACTCAGCCATTTTAATGGAACAAGATAGTGGGAGTGTACTGTTCGAAAAGAATAGCCATGAGAAGCTGCCGCCAGCGAGTATGACAAAAATCATGACGATGATATTGATCATGGAAGCTATCGATAAAGGAAAAATCAGCTGGAACGATAAGATCCGTGTAAGTGAATATGCGGCAAGCATGGGTGGATCTCAAATCTTTCTTGAACCTGGTGAAGAGATGCGTGTAGAAGACATGGTAAAAGGTATAGCGATTGGAAGCGCTAACGATGCATCAGTCGCTATGGCTGAACATATCGCTGGGTCTGTTGATTCTTTCGTGAATCGTATGAACGATAAAGCGAAAGAACTCGGTTTAAACGATACGTTCTTTAAAAATCCTACGGGGCTTCCTGCAGCAGGTCATTACACATCTGCTCATGATATGGCAATCATGGGAAAAGAACTTCTTAAACATGAAGAAGTTACAAAGTTCACGGGACTTTATGAAGATTATTTAAGAGAAGAAACGGAAAAGAAGTTTTGGCTTGTTAATACAAACAGACTTGTAAAATTTTATCCTGGTGTAGATGGATTGAAAACAGGTTTTACGAATGAAGCAAAATATTGTTTAACAGCTACAGCAAACAAGAACGGTATGAGAGTAATCGCAGTTGTTATGGGAGCACCTTCCCCTAAAGATCGTAACGCACAGGTCACGTCAATGCTTGACTATGCTTTTACTCAGTTCTCAACGAAAAAACTCTATGCAAGGCATGAGATTGTGAAAGAAGTTAAAGTACAGAAAGCAGAAAAATCTAAGCTTCCTGTAGTTACTTCTGAACATATTTCTCTTTTATTGAAAAAAGGCGAGACTGCGAAAAAAGTGAAAACAGAAGTAAACGTGGATAAAGATTTAAAATTACCGGTTAAAAAGGGACAGCAGATTGGTTCTTTAAAAATTTATAACGGGAACAAGCTGATTACTGAAAGTCCAGTTTTGGCATCAGAGACGGTGAAAAAAGCATCTTGGTGGAAACTATTTAAACGAACAGCAGGACAAATGTCAAAATCCTCATAACTTACAAGGTTTCTTGACAGTTATAGGCGAATTCCCACTAGTTTTGTCAAGAGTGAAGGAATTCGTCTT
This sequence comes from Fictibacillus sp. 18YEL24, assembly GCF_015903855.1. Taxonomy (GTDB): domain Bacteria; phylum Bacillota; class Bacilli; order Bacillales; family Fictibacillaceae; genus Fictibacillus; species Fictibacillus phosphorivorans_C. The sequence goes on along the minus strand of NZ_JACZDT010000001.1, from coordinate 774,483 downwards.
TTTTTATAGAAAATTCACGTTATCCAAAAAAGAAGGAGAGGATAGCGTGGGATTAGCTGTCAATTTGGAACTTAAACACACCGTATTATGCATCCGCTTAGACGGAGAACTTGATCACCATACAGCAGACATGCTTCGGTCACAAGTTGAAGAATATTTGAGGAAGCATACGGTAAATCATATTGTCTTAAATTTAGAAGGTTTGAGTTTCATGGATAGTTCAGGGTTAGGCGTTATATTAGGGCGTTATAAACAGATCAAGAGTCAGAATGGTGAGATGGTAGTATGTGCCATATCTCCAGCGGTAAAACGTCTTTTTGAGATGTCAGGGCTATTTAAGATTATCAAGCTTGAAGAAGATGAAGAGCTTGCCCTTCAGGCTTTGGGGGTGGCTTAAAATGAGAAATGAGATGAAGATTCAGTTTTCAGCGTTAAGTCAGAATGAATCTTTCGCGCGTGTGACGGTTGCTGCGTTTATCGCACAGATCGATCCGACTGTTGATGAACTGACAGAGATCAAAACAGTTGTTTCTGAAGCGGTAACGAATGCGATCATTCACGGGTACGAGAACAAAGCAACTGGCATGGTATATATTGAAGCCGCTATTGAAGAAGATACGATTCACGTCACGATTCGTGACGAAGGATTAGGGATTCGTGATCTTGATCAAGCAAGGCAGCCCCTTTATACGTCTAAGCCTGAGTTAGAACGCTCAGGCATGGGTTTTACGATCATGGAGAATTTTATGGATAGTGTAGAAGTCATCTCAGAACCGTCTTACGGAACAACGATTCATTTGACAAAATACTTAACCAAAAATAAAGCTATGTGTAATTAAGGGAGTATGTCTATGGATGTCGAGGTGAAAGGCAGCAAAAGTGAACCGTTTCTTAAGGATGAAGAGATTAAGTTATTGATCAAACAGAGTCAGGATGGAGATCAGTCAGCACGTGATACGATTGTTGAAAAGAACATGCGGCTTGTCTGGTCTGTGGTTCAGCGCTTTTTAAACAGAGGTTATGAAGCAGATGACCTCTTTCAAATCGGCTCTATCGGGCTATTAAAATCTGTTGATAAATTTGATCTTTCGTATGATGTTAGGTTCTCCACCTATGCAGTACCTATGATCATCGGTGAGATACAACGCTTCATCAGAGATGATGGAACAGTTAAAGTCAGCAGATCATTAAAAGAGACCGGTAACAAAGTGCGTAAAGCAAAAGATGAACTTTCTAAATCGCTTGGGAGAACACCTACCATTTCAGAAGTGGCAGAATTTCTAGAAATCGCAGTGGAAGATGTTATTATGGCGCAGGATGCTGTGCGAGCACCACAGTCGATTCATGAAACTGTTTATGAGAATGATGGTGATCCCATTACGCTACTCGACCAAATTTCCGATCATTCGGAAAACAAGTGGTTCGATAAGATCGCATTAAAAGATATTATGGATAAACTTGATGAGAGAGAACGGCTGATTGTTTATTTAAGGTATTTTAAAGACCAAACGCAATCCGAAGTAGCCGACCGGCTGGCCATTTCTCAAGTACAGGTATCCAGGCTCGAAAAGAAAATATTATTGTTTATGAAAAACCAGATGGAGACTTAAACGTCCTATCTGGTTTTTTGCTTTTTTCAAGAACTTGTAAGAGAGTTGATCTCCGCCCCAGGTTGCACGCTTTCCATGGGGCGAACGGCGTTCGAAGAAGTATGTGTGCTCCTGTGTCTACAAGCAAACCCTACCGAAGCGAGCCTCCTCGTCGCATGCCTTACCAGAAGAAATTGCAGGTAGCTGGCACGCTACGAGCCGTTAGGAGTCTCCACCTGTCTAGCTACAGTGGCTAGCCCCTCGAGGTCAAAAGTTAAATGGACAACAAGTCAAAGTGCGCCATGTTAGCCCATTTAACTTTTGCTGGTCGGGGCTGAACAAGTCACTTCCGCTTTTCGGACTGCACGCTCGTCCCATAGGAGTCGGTAACCTTCCGCTCCAATCAACTTTCAATGAAGTAGAAAAAAGCATTTAAAAGCAAAACGTTTAGCGCTCCAATCAACATGAATAGGAAATGAAAAAGAAATTTTAAAAGCTTTTTGTTCACGCAAATTTCACCAAGAGTCTTCTGTACTTAAGTTATGACTTTCAAACTAAAGTTTCAACATCTCTATCTCTAGTGTTACCTAAACTTCGCTGAATAGGTTGATTGTAGTGAAAGGTGCGAGACTCCTGCGGGACGAGCGGACAGGTGAGACACTTAGAGGCGCGAAGCGGCAAGTGGCTCACCGGTCGCCCCGCGGAAAGGGAGCGCCTGAAACGGAAATCAACCACCTACAGAGACATCAATGAAGAAAACAAGAACAAAAAACAAGGACAGCTTTAATTTCAATGGTAGTTTTTGGATGCTGTTACATGTGAAGCATGATAAGAATTCCATCATCGCATACTAAACACAAATGCGCTTAGAAAGAGGTGAAGTGAAAATTGGATAAAACAGTATACCTGCGTATGCGTCAACGTGTACAGGTCATTCAGCATCAGAAAGTCACGATTGGTGAAGTTGCACAGATTGTAGCATCTGATGAATTAGAAGAAGCCATCAAAGGATATATTATCCACGAAGTAACCCCTGAAGATAAGCATTTGATTGTGATCGATGTCATGCGTGTGATTGCGACGATTCAAAAGAAAAAGCCAGGTTTAGACGTCCAGACCATCGGTCCAGTACAATCGATTCTGGAGATTCAGATGCAACAAAAAAAGCTGGCTCCAGTGTATTTTGTTTTGGTGTGGCTTCTGCTTTTTACAGGCTCGGCTCTTGCAATCATGAATTTTCATGAAGATGTAAGCATGCAGCTTGTTCACCAAAAAATCTATTTCATGATCACGGGGCATTATAAGGAGCAGCCTCTATTACTCCAGATTCCATATTCGTTTGGGCTTGGTCTAGGCATGATTCTTTTCTTTAATCATCTTTTCCGAAAAAGACTTAATGAAGAACCAAGTCCTTTGGAAGTTGAGATGTTTAATTATCAGCAAGACCTTGATCAGTATGTGATCGTTCATGAAAACAAAGAAACTGAGAAGAAGATCAATGGGAATTAAAGTATTGCTCGTTGCCTTTATCGGTTTTGGTGGTGGAATAACAGTAGGCTCTGGTCTTGTCGCTCTTATAACGGTTCTTGGAATCGTACCTAGACTGATGCAGCTCTCTAAAACGTATCGATACATCAGAGGTTATGAGTTGAGCATCATATTAGGTGCTGTAATCGGAGGTTGGATGAATTTAAAAAACAGTTCGGTAGGGTTCCCCGCTTTCTTTCTAATACCGATCGGTCTGTTTACCGGGATCTTTATTGGGATGTTAGCCGCAGCGTTAACTGAAGTATTGAACGTACTTCCGATTCTTGCCAAAAGAGTAGGATTTGGCGAGAAGATCATCATTATATTAATGGCAATTGTACTTGGGAAAATCTCAGGATCTTTGTTTCATTGGATGTACTACATTAATCATTAGGGATGTGATTGTACTTATGGCAACTAAAGAAGAACAACAGGCATATGCCGAAAAAATTAAATCGATACAGCCAAAACCACCGTATGTTCTAAATTGTTTAAAAGCTTTTTTAATAGGTGGAATCATCTGCACGATCGGTCAAGCGATTCAAATGTTTTATATGACTTACTTTAATTTTACGCAAGAAACAGCAGGAAATCCGACTGTTGCTACGCTCATTTTAATCGCAGCATTATTAACAGGACTCGGAGTATACGATAAAATCGGTCAATTTGCTGGAGCAGGTTCTGTCGTTCCGGTAACAGGGTTTGCTAACGCCGTTACGAGTGCGGCATTAGAACATAAAAGTGAAGGACTAGTACTTGGAGTCGCGACAAATCTCTTCAAATTAGCTGGAGCTGTTATTGTATTTGGAGCGGTTTCCGCCTACGTTTTCGGTATGATCCGTTACATCTTTCAGCATTTGACATAAAGGAGTGAAGGCATGAACTTATTAGGAAGACAAACATGGAAATTTGCAAACAACATTTACTTAAATGCTGCGGGTACTGCAGTAGGACCGATGGAAAGCGAAGGACCTCTAGGCAGCTATTTTGATAAAACGTATAACAACCTTCACTGCGGACAAAAGAATTGGGAACTTGCGGAACGTCAGTTGATGGAAGATGCGATCAATGCATGTTTGCACAAAGTAAAGATGAAGCCAGAAGACATCAACTTCTTGTTGGCGGGTGACTTGTTAAACCAAATTGTTTCGTCAAACTACACGGCTAGAGGAAACGGTATTCCGTTCCTAGGTGTATTCGGGGCATGTTCAACATCAATGGAGTCATTAGCATTAGGAGCTGCTTTAGTAGATGGCGGATATGCGAATCGAATTGTAGCTGCAGTAAGTTCACACAATGCTACGGCTGAAAGGCAGTTTAGATATCCTACTGAATATGGCGGACAAAAGCCTGATACCGCTACATTTACTGTAACAGGTGCTGGTGCTGCGCTTGTTAGCAAAGAAGTTTCAGATATTAAGATCACGTCGGCAACCGTAGGGAAAGTAGTGGACTTAGGAATCAAGGATCCTTTTGATATGGGATCAGCGATGGCTCCTGCTGCTGCAGACACGATTGCGGCTCATTTTAAAGAGATGGATGTACAACCAGATGAGTACGATCTAATCGCAACAGGTGATCTATCTGGCGTTGGTGCACCGATCGTTAAAATGTTATTAAAAGAGCAAGGTTATGATGTGTCAGACAATCATCGAGATTGTGGATTGATGATCTATCGAAGCGGGCAGCAGGTTTTTGCAGGTGGAAGTGGCTGTGCGTGCTCTGCAGTCGTTACGTATGGATATATTTTAGACGAGATTCGAAAAGGCAATCTGAAGAAAGTCTTAATGGTCGCTACAGGTGCATTATTGAATCCGGTGATGGTTCAGCAAAAAGAGAGTATTCCAACGGTTGCTCACGGCGTGGTTTTAGAGCGAGCGGAAGGAGGGCAATAAGATGGAATTTTTTTGGGCGTTTGTAGTAGGTGGAGCCATATGTGTTGTCGGCCAGCTGATGATGGATGTAATGAAGTTGACTCCGGCTCATGTAACGACTTCCTTCGTAGTAATCGGTGCACTTCTTGATGCTTTTGGTATCTATGATAACTTGATCAAATTTGCAGGTGCAGGTGCTACGGTTCCGATCACAAGTTTTGGTCACTCCCTTCTACACGGAGCGATGGCTTCAGCTGAAGAACATGGCTTTATTGGAATCGCTATGGGGATCTTTGAGTTAACATCTGCAGGAATCTCATCCGCTGTTTTGTTTGGATTTTTAGTAGCAGTAATCTTCGAACCAAAGGGGTGATCACATGGTGAAGAAACGGGTCATTTTCATAACGGATGGAGATCTGTATGCACTACGAGTCGTCGAGCATGCGGCTAAACAAGTTGGAGGACGTTGTATTTCGCATTCTTGGGGAAATCCAACACGAAAAAGTGGTATAGAGCTTGTGGAGATGATCCGAAAAACACCTCATGACCCTGTACTTGTGATGTTTGATGACTGTGGATATAAAGGAGAAGGTCCTGGCGAACATGCGATGAGGTATATTCATCAGCAGAAGGATATCGATGTGATTGGTGCTGTAGCAGTTGCTTCCAAAACACATTTTACAGAATGGACAAAAGTTCATTGTTCAATGGACCGATATGGAGAATTGACCGAATTTGGTATTGATAAGAGTGGAATTCCGGACCTTGAAACAGGAAGGATAAACGGGGATACCGTCTACATCCTCGATGAATTAAATCTTCCTTTCGTTATAGGTGTGGGGGACATCGGAAAAATGGCAGGTTTTGATTCTATTGAAAAAGGGGCTCCAATCACTGTAAAAGCGATACAACTCATATTAGAAAGGAGCGAATCATTTGGCAACCGAAAAAAATAAAACACCGATTAGTAAGAACATCGAAGATACGGAAAGATTTTTAAAAGAACGACTCGGTATTGGCGTGAGTTTTGATGTTGGTGTAAGAAAGATCTTTGTCTTAAAAAAGGAACTTCAGCTGTATTATTGTACGGGACTTTGTGACAGTGAGTTCATCATCATGATCTATCGCGAACTGATGGATATGGATCATGGTCATCGCGCACCGAGTAAAGTAAAAGACCTAGTACATAACCATCTTGCACATCAACAAGTAGAGATAACAAAGTCGTTAGATGAAGCTGTGGACCGTATGCTTTCGGGTCTGATCGTTATATTCATTGACGGTGAAGAAGAAGCATTTGTTGTGGATGTAAGAAGTTATCCAGGGAGATCACCAGAAGAGCCAGACATTGAGAAAGTGGTAAGGGGAGCTCGTGATGGATATACAGAGAATATTATCATCAACACCGCTCTTACAAGAAGACGTATACGTGACGAACGATTACGACACGAAATTCTTCAAGTCGGGGAACGTTCGAAGACGGACGTGTGTTTGTCTTATATTCAGGATGTAGCAGATCCTGGGCTTGTTGACCTCATTAGAAAAGAGCTTAATTCCATTGAGATCGACGGGATACCCATGGCCGATAAGACGATAGAAGAATTTGTAGTAAAGCAAGGCTGGAATCCGTTTCCTTTAGTCCGTTACACCGAAAGACCTGATGTTGCAGCTCAGCACTTGATGGAGGGCCATGTGTTAATCATCACAGATACATCTCCAAGTGTTATCATCACACCTACAACACTTTTTCATCACGTACAACATGCAGAAGAGTTTAGGCAGACACCGTTCATCGGAGCATTCTTAAGATGGACCCGGTTTACTGGAATGCTGGCCTCTGTATTCTTAGTTCCGATGTGGCTATTGTTCTCGATGGAAGAGCAGTTGCTACCACCTTTCATTGATTTTATAGGTCCGAATAAACACACCAACATCCCATTGTTTCTCCAAATTATTTTTGCAGAGATCGGGATTGATATTCTAAGATTGGCTGCCATTCATACACCTAGTGCCTTATCGACCGCCATGGGTCTGATCGCAGCTGTATTGATCGGTCAGATTGCGATTGATGTCGGGTTATTCGTTCCAGAAGTTATTCTTTATGTTGCGATTGCTGCCATTGGGGCCTTCTCTACACCTAGTTATGAGCTGAGTATCGCCAACAGGGTTTTGCGACTTTTTCTGATTATTATGGTCATGCTCTTTAAAGTGCCTGGGTTTATCGTTGGTTTTACCATCATGATCTTGTATATGGCAACGATCAAGAATCTGAACACGCCATACCTATGGCCGTTCATTCCATTTAATCCAAAAGCTTTCCTGCAGATCGTTATACGGATAGCTGTTCCGGTTTCTAAAGTTCGACCGAGTATAGTACATCCGCAGAACACCAAAAAACAGCCAACTAATTAATCTGTCCCTTGCTGATTGTTGAAAATTATGTTAAATTCATAACTAATTAAATATGCCTCATATGAGGTAGAGGCGCAAAACGAATGAGTAGCATATGGAGTTTGTGGATGACGATGAAATATGTTGAAAGGTCAATTTGCCGAAGTGTAGGAAGAGCTCCATCTCTTTCTATGCTGGGCCGCTGCTGAACAAGCAACGGACTGTCACTACAACTGTAGTGGAGAGCTATTCCGACATGAGGGTACGGTTATGACAGCCTGCCTTAGTTGCGGCTGTCTTTTGTATTTGTCGGGATTGAATTCTCTATCAACAACGAGAGGGGAATTTTTTGTGAATTTACACGGAACATCAAAAATTGGAGATAATCATCATCTATGGATCGGTGGTTTAGATACGGTAGATCTAGCGAAGAAATACGGAACACCGCTTTATCTGTATGACCTATCCTTAATTAAAAATAGAGCAAGAGGCTTTAAAAAAGCATTCGAGGAAAATGGGGTTGGATATCAAGTCGCTTATGCTTCAAAAGCTTTTTCATCGATCGCTATGTTTCAGCTAATCGAGCAAGAAGGATTGAGTCTCGATGTAGTTTCAGGCGGTGAACTTTACACAGCACTTCAAGCCGAATTTCCACCTGAGAGAATACACTTTCATGGAAACAACAAGAGCTTAGCAGAATTAGAATTTGCACTTACCGCTGGAGTCGGCTGTATAGTAGTGGATAACTTTCATGAGATCTCATTGTTGAAAATGCTGAGCAGCAAACTGAACAAAAAAGTAGACATCTTACTGCGTTTAACTCCAGGAATCGAAGCGCATACCCATGATTACATCATTACAGGTCAGGAAGATTCTAAATTTGGATTTGATCTAGGAAATGGTCAAGGAGACAAAGCACTTCAAGAAGTACTTGCATTTGAAGGCTTTCGAGTTTTAGGGATTCATTGTCATATTGGCTCTCAAATCTTTGAAACAGAAGGGTTCACCCTTGCGATTGAAAAGTTATTCGGTCACTTCAAGAAGTGGGAAGAAAACTATAGCTATTTTCCAAGTGTCGTAAACCTTGGAGGCGGGTTCGGCATTCAATACACATCAGAGGATACACCGCTTTCTCCTGAACAGTACGTTTCTGCGATGATTGTAGAAGTGAAAAAGCAGATGATTCACTTTGAAAGGCAAGATCTGCCTGAACTTTGGATCGAACCAGGCCGTTCACTCGTAGGTGATGCAGGTACGACGATCTATTCGATCGGCTCACAAAAAGAGATCGAAGGAGTTAGACACTATGTTTCCATTGATGGTGGGATGACAGATAACATTCGTCCTGCACTCTATCAAGCAAAATATGAAGCATTCGTAGCAAATAAGATGAACGCAGAACCAACTCAAACGGTATCTATCGCAGGCAAATGCTGTGAGAGTGGCGATATGTTGATCTGGGACATCGCCCTTCCTGAAGTATGTGAACACGACTTCTTAGCAGTTTCCTGTACCGGTGCTTACGGTTATAGTATGGCGAGCAACTATAATAGAATCCAGCGGCCGGCTGTGGTTTTTGTAGAGAACGGTGAAGAACAGCTGGTAGTTAAGCGGGAAACGTATGAAGACCTTATCAAGAACGATGTTCCGTTAAAATCGAATGTTTTTGTGTAAATTAGTTTACGGAGCAGCCATTTAACCGTACAATGGTAGTTGAATGAAGTAGAAGGAGGCCTGTTTTTTATGAAAAAAGGTTCGATTGAATTTGAAAACGGCGAAAAAATTGTATTTGATCTGTATCAGGAGGAAGCACCTGGAACAGTAGAAAACTTTGAAAAACTTGCAAACGAAGGATTTTACAACGGTGTAACGTTCCACCGTGTTATCCCTGGATTTGTTGCTCAAGGTGGAGATCCAACAGGAACTGGAGCTGGCGGCCCTGGTTATTCAATTCCTTGTGAAACAGAAGGAAACCCGCATAAGCACGTAGCGGGATCTCTTTCAATGGCGCATGCTGGCCGTGATACAGGTGGAAGCCAATTCTTTATCGTACACGAGCCACAGCCGCACTTGAACGGTGTTCATACTGTTTTTGGACAAGTTACAGAAGGTTTGGAAACAGTACTTCGTATTAAACAAGGCGATGTAATGAAAGAAGTTAAAGTTTGGGAAGAATAATTTCCAAATAAGAAAAGCTCCGGATTTTTCCGGAGCTTTTTTATGCTTTAGGCAATTATAAATTTCTGTTTTTCATAAGTTTTTGTCTATTTCGTTCATCAATAACAGTGGATCGGTCTCTTAAAAAGTGTTTATTAACGATGTTTTCATCCACTACGGTTGATAAAGACCACTCTTCTTCCGTCACACCAGCTTTTAATAAACATACGCGCATTAGGTCAGTTGAAAGTGGAAGTGCTATCGACTCAAAAGGTTGCTGTTGCACAATTTTTTGTGTAATTCTATCGAGTACTTCATAAAATGGTTCAGCTTCTATCCCGAGTTCTTTCAGTGCTGATTCCTCTTTTTGCAGCTTCACTTTACAACTCAGGATCATTCGTTTAGCTCCGTTATTGTTGCCGCGCCGATGGTGATAAAGAGCTACTGCAAGCTGAATCAATCCAGGCCACAGATCCCCTTTCATTCCCTCGTTCTTCCAATGCTCCTCAAGCACCTCATGACATTCAAAGTAATCTTGATCTCTATGAAAATGCACCAAGTATTCAATCCATGGTTTTGGATAAGTCACTAATCGTTCACGCCCCTTAATAAGCTCAACTTTAAGTTTACCATATGCACAGCATGAATAAAAACAAGCCGCGAGACTCACAAAATATGATATAATTTTATAATACAAAATCGCTTAAAAACTGGGGAAATGTTATGCAATATAGTGTGAAGCTTGATGGATTTGAAGGTCCGCTAGATTTACTGCTTCATTTGATACAAACCTACGAAGTGGATATTTATGATATTCCGGTAGCCATCATAACTGAGCAATACCTTCAATATATACATACGATGAAAGAACTTAAACTTGATGTAGCAAGTGAATTTCTAGTTATGGCAGCTACTCTTCTTGCGATTAAAAGCAAGATGCTGCTACCAAAGCATGAAGAAGAGCTCTTTGAGAACCAAATGGAACTTGAGATGGAAGATGATCCAAGAGATGAGTTAGTAAGAAGACTCGTTGAATATAGAAAGTACAAGCACGCTGCTGATGAACTTAAAGAAAGAGAATCGGCAAGAAGTTTAATATACACCCGTCAGCCAGCTGATCTCTCTCAATTTGAAAAAGAAGAGTCGGCAAAGCAAGTGACGAATGTAACGCTTTATGATATGTTGCAAGCTATGCAAAAAGTCTTTCAAGAAAAGGTCACGCGGGCACCAAGACAAACGACCATTGAACGGCAAGAGATTCCGATCGAAAAAAGGATGGAACAGATAAAAACCTCTCTTCTTTCAGTAGGCGGACGAAAAAAATTCACAGACCTTTTTGATAAGAGTACAAAAGAACATGTTGTTGTTACCTTTCTTGCTATATTAGAACTTATGAAAGTAAAATCAATTAATTGCGAGCAACAAGATCATTTTAGCGAAATATATATAACGATGTTAGAGGAGTAATATGATTTGGAACGAAATGAATATAAAGCGGTTGTTGAGGGTTTGCTTTTTGTCAGTGGAGATGAAGGCATCGACAGAAAACAGATCGCTCAAGTGCTGGAGATCGACAGCAAAGAACTTGATCCCATCATTGAAGAATTAAAACTAAGTTATGCTTCATCAGAGCGAGGGATGTCAATTGTTGAATATGCAGGATCCCTTCAGTTTGTAACAAAGCCTGAACATGCTTCCTTTTACGAACGCCTCGTTGAAACACCTGGTCATGCAACACTTTCTCAAGCTGCCCTTGAAACGCTTGCAATCATTGCTTATAAACAGCCGATTACAAGGTCAGAGATCGAAGAAGTAAGAGGTGTAAAAACGGAGAAACCGCTGCAGACTCTTTCTGCAAAAGGATTAGTAAAAGAAGTGGGAAGAGCAGAAGGAACAGGACGAGCAATATTATATGGTACAACGAAAGCATTCTTAGAACATTTTGGGTTGCAAAGTGTAAAAGAGCTGCCTCCACTTCCAGAGAACATCCAGGAAGAAAATGTAGAACAAGAAGCAGATCTGTTCTTTTCTAAGTTTCAAGAATCACTATCTACCGATGAATAGCAAGGGGGAGTCATGCGTTGTTGATTCAACATATTAGTGGTATGGAGTTAGAAAAAGAAAAGCCGAATACATCAGAAGATTTTTTTAACCGTTCAGAAGTGACCTATGAACTTGGCGGAAAAACTCAAACATTTCATCTTCTTTATGTAAGATACTTTGAAGAAAAACTTCAAGAAGAATTAACACACCATGACTTTTGGAACAGCTATTTAAGCTTTTATAAGATTACGGAAATTGCAGCCCTTACAGCATTACTCAAGGATCCTGCCTATCTAAAACGTAAACGAAGTTATATCAACAACTATGAGGAATTTAAAAACCTTTTCATCGAACCGAACGAAGAGTTACTAAGATCACATCTAAATACTTTAAAACAAACAACAAAGTAAACAGCCTTTGAAATTCATTCAGGCTGTTTTTTGTTTTTTCTCTTTTTATACAAGTTATTTGAGGCGTAAGGTTGCCTGAAGCAGAAATCAACTACCAACTACTGCGAAGTTCACTCGAAAACAGACGAATCTTTTAAGTCACCGTTTTAAAAGGCTGTTTAAGGGTAAATTACTAAAAAAGGATTTGCAACCGAAGGAGAGAGATCAATTGCCAAGAATAGCAGCAGTAGAAACAATAAATCCACCTCATAAACTTTCTCAAGATCAAACAATGGAATTTGCAAGAAACCTATTTCAAGACGCGTTCTCAGATATTGAACGCTTGCTCAAAGTTTTTCAGAATGGTGAGATTGAATCACGGTATTTCGCAATGCCTATAGAATGGTTTAAAGAAAAAAGAAGTTTTCAAGAAAAAAATGATTTATACATAGATTTTGCAACAAATTTAGGAGCAGAATGTATCGAAAAAGTCATGTCTGATCAAAGATTAAACATGTCATATGAAGACATTGATGCTATTTTTTTCATTTCTAGTTCGGGTTTATCCACTCCGAGTATTGAAGCTAGGATCATGAACATCCTGCCATTTTCATCACATACAAAGAGGATCCCAATCTGGGGATTAGGATGTGCTGGTGGTGCATCAGGTTTTTCAAGAGCTTACGATTATTGTAAAGCATATCCAAAATCAAACGTCCTCGTTTTAAGTGTGGAACTTTGTTCGCTAACATTTCAGCACGAAGATCTTTCTAAGAGCAATTTAGTAGGAACATCTTTGTTTGCGGATGGTGTTGCTTGTGCGCTAATCTGCGGAGATGAGTCTGACACGGCCAAAACATCAGAAGTATCTCCTTACATAAAAGACACGATGTCCACATTGAAGCCGCATTCTGAAGATGTGATGGGTTGGGAAGTAAGGGACACGGGTTTGTATGTTGTCTTTTCAAGAGATATTCCAAACGTCATCCGTACGTGGCTTAAACCAAACGTAGATGAGTTCTTAGACCGAAATCAGCTTGCTGGAGAACAGATCAAACATTTTATTGCACACCCTGGCGGTAAGAAAGTTTTACAAGCATACGTGGATGCGCTAGGAATTCCGTTGTCCAAGACAGATGTGTCGAGAGACGTCTTACGGGAAAATGGAAATATGTCATCTGCGACCGTTTTCTATGTCTTAAAAAATTTTATGCAAACAAAAAAAGATGAGGGAGATCTTGGTGTGATGGCTGCTTTAGGACCAGGTTTTTCTTCTGAACTTCTTTTAGTGGAATGGAGGAAGTAGATGAACTGGTTTCTTCTATTTTGGGGTTTTCTTATCGTACAGAGATTAGCAGAAGTAAGGGTCGCTAAATCTAATGAAAAGAAGCTTTTGAGTAAAGGTGCTGTAGAAGCTGGGAAAGATCATTATAAATGGATGGTTTCGATGCACGTAGCTTTCTTTGTTGTTTTCTTTATTGAAGTGTATGTGTTTAAAGCACAGCCGCCTAGCTGGTGGACTGTTCCTTTTGTGCTGTTTTTAATGGCGCAAGTGATCCGTGTATGGGCCATTTCGTCATTAGGTGAGTTTTGGAATACGAAGATTATTCTATTACCTGGTGCGAATGTAGTGGCAAAAGGTCCATATCGTTTTATGAGACATCCCAACTATACGGTAGTCTCCTTGGAACTTTTAGTCATGCCCCTCATTTTTGGCGCTTATTTTACGGCTATTCTTTTCACGATTTTAAATATCTTCATGTTAAGAGTGCGGATTCCAGCTGAAGAAAAAGCACTCATGGAACTAACAGACTACGAAAAAAGCCATGGTCAAAAACAACGATTTTTTCCTTCTCAATAATTTGCGGAAGTAAATCCCATTCATAACCTGTCCTTGTTTGCATAAACTTTTACAAAACACCTAAAGGGCGGGATTATGAATGAAACGAACCTTAAAACGAAAACCATTGCTGCTCGTTATGATCTGTTTGCTTATCCTTGCTGCATTCCCGCAAGAAGCAAAGGCTGAACCCGGTGTATCAGCAAATGCTGCTGTGTTGATGGAGCAATCATCTGGAAGAGTATTGTATGGGCGCAATGAACATCGCCCCATGAGAATAGCAAGTATCACTAAGATCATGACGGCAATCCTTGCGATAGAATCAGGAAAGATGAACGATACGGTTACCATTACGGAAGCTGCCTCACGAACTGAAGGGTCATCTCTCTATTTAAAACCAGGTGAAAAGATTCCATTAAAAGATTTAGTGTATGGCTTGATGCTTCGATCCGGCAATGATTCAGCTGTTGCGATTGCTGAGCATGTAGGAGGGAGTCTGGATGGCTTTTCCTATTTGATGAATCAAAAAGCAGAAGAGATCGGTATGAAGCACACTCGGTTTAGAAATCCACATGGACTGGATACTCATGAAGATCATTATTCAACCGCTTATGATATGGCTATTTTAACGAAGTATGCGATGAATAATGATACGTTTAAAGATGTGTCATCGACGAAGGTCTATCGATCAGAACAAACCGGTGAAAAGTGGGATAGAGTGTGGCGAAACAAGAATAAGATGTTAAAGCTTTATGAATATTCCACTGGTGGCAAAACTGGATATACTAAACGTGCAAAAAGAACTTTAGTATCAACTGCAGAAAAAGATGGAATGGAACTGATTGCTGTTACACTGAACGATCCAAACGACTGGGATGATCATCGGAATTTGTTTGAGTGGGGCTTTCATTCGTTTAAGATGACAGAACTGATAAAAGAAGGCGAAATTTCCGGCATTAAAGATAAAGGATACAAAGGGAAAGTAGAAGCGGCTCGAACGTTCACTTATCCTTTACAAAAAGAAGAGATCGGTCAGATCTCTTCTTCCATCCAGTTGTATGAACTTCCGAAGTCGGGCAAGTGGGAAAAAGATAAGGTGCCTAAACCCGTTGGCAGGTATTTCGTAGATTTAAAGGAAACGAGAATCGCTGATCTTCCACTTTACTACGATGGCAAAGCATTGATCAAACCTGATCAGGGAGGTCTATGGTCGTCATTTAAGAGCATATTCAACAAATTGTTTTTTGTAGCTAAGGAAGACAATCGCCTATGGTGAATTACATCTGGGTAGGAATGATGGTAATCGGCTTCATTGTGGCAGGAATTAATGGCACGATGGATAAAGTGAACGAAGCGATTTTCACGAGTGCAAAAGAAGCGGTCACGTTAAGTTTTGGAATGATCAGTATTTTAGTATTTTGGTTAGGAATCATGAAGATCGCAGAAAAAGGCGGCTTATTAGAAGTGTTGGCGATCCTGTTTCGCCCAATCGTTAAGCGCCTTTTCCCAGATATACCAAAGGATCACCCTGCTCAAGGCTACATCCTATCAAATATGGCAGCTAACCTGCTTGGACTAGGAAATGCTGCAACACCAATGGGAATTAAAGCGATGGAACAGCTAAAGATATTAAATGGCGGAAAAAACGAAGCAAGCCGGTCGATGATAACGCTTCTTGCGATTAACACTTCAAGCATTACGCTAATCCCTACTACGATTATCGCAATCAGGATGAGCTATAACTCGGCATCGCCGACTGATATTGTTGCGCCTACATTGATTGCAACTGCAATTTCAACGGTGGGTGCTATATTAATAGATCGATATTATTATTACCGCTCTCTACCTAAGGGAGGGAAATAGATGTCGATCGTCCAATCCTTTTCCATTTGGTTTATTCCTTTTTTGATCGGATTTATCCTTTTGTATGGTACTTATAAAAAAGTCCCAACCTATGAGACTTTTGTAGAAGGCGGTAAAGAAGGTTTTTCGATCGCGATCAACATCATCCCTTTTTTAGTCGGTATGCTTGTTGCCATTTCAGTTTTTCGGGCATCAGGAGCTCTGGATTATGTCATGATGGCGATGCGTCCGCTATTTTCATTGTTTCATATTCCAGCAGAAGTTGTTCCGCTAGGGCTTATGAGGACGATTTCAGGAACAGGCGCTCTTGGGATGACATCAGATTTAATCGCTACACACGGTCCTGATTCTTTTATAGGAAGACTCGCTTCTACGATACAAGGAAGCACAGATACAACATTTTATGTGCTGACCGTTTATTTTGGAGCGGTTGGTATAAAAAAGATGAAATACGCGTTAAAAGTAGGATTATTAGCTGATTTGATAGGATTTTTAGCATCGATAGCTGTGATCTCTCTATTGTTTTATTCATAATTCGATAAAAAAGAGCCGTTGAGGCTCTTTTTTACGTTTACTGAGGTTGAGAATTACGAATAATGAAGGTATGATGAGACATGAGGTGAAATCATGGAACGATTGCAAAAAGTAATTGCACAAAGCGGCGTAACTTCCAGAAGAAAAGCGGAGGAGTTAATTCGTGAAGGCAAAGTGAAAGTGAACGGAAATGTAGTGACCGAACTCGGCACAAAAGTAGGTACAAAAGATAAGATTGAAGTGAATGAGATTCAAATTCAACGGGAACAACCCGTTTATTTTTTGATGTATAAACCTTCAGGTGTGATCACGGCAGTTTCGGATGATAAGGGAAGAAAAGTAGTAGCTGACTACTTTAAAGACATTATTGAACAGCGTGTGTTCCCTGTTGGAAGATTGGATTATGATACGACAGGTGCCATCATCATGACGAACGATGGTGAGTTTGCGAACGTACTTATGCATCCACGTTATCAGCTCGATAAAGTATACATTGCAAAAGTAAAAGGAATTCCTTCAAGAGAAAGAATCAAGCAACTTGAAAGAGGAATTCGCTTAGAGGATGGAATGACAGCTCCTGCTAAAGTGAAAGTAACATCGATCGATAAGAAAAAAGGAACAGCGATCATCGAGCTTACGATTCATGAAGGAAAGAACCGTCAAGTTAAGCGTATGTTAGAAGCGATCGGAACCCCTGTTATGAAATTAAAGCGTGAAAGATATGGCTATTTAGATCTTAAAGGCCTGAATCCAGGTGAGTTTAGAGAACTTACTCCACATGAAATCAAACAGCTTAGAAATCTGGCTGTCACACAAACGTCAAAAAAAAGCCGTAGATAGGCTTTTTTTTCAAGTTATAGTAAAATGGAAGCGGCTTAAAGGAGCGGATGGATGTTGAAAAAAAACAGGTTTTGGTTTCGCTCTGCTCTGCTTGCCATTTTAGTTGTTGCGGTCGGTTATACGATATACAACAGTATGAATGAAGAGTCAGGTACATACATAAGTAAAGGCGATACGGCTCCAAATTTTGTGCTAACCGATCTGAATGGCAAACAAGTAGAGTTAGAAGATTATCGTGGTAAAGGTGTTTTCTTGAACTTCTGGGGTACGTGGTGTAAACCTTGTGAACGAGAGATGCCCTATATGCAAAGGCAATACGAGAAATACAAAGATCAGGGTGTAGAAATCCTTGCTGTAAACGTTAGCGAAACAAACGTATCCGTAAAAAATTTTGTTGATCGCTATCGCATGAGCTTTCCTGTCCCTATGGATAAACAAAGAGAAGTAACAAAAGCTTACGGCATAGGACCGATTCCTACTACGATTTTGATTGATAAGAACGGAAAAGTAGTGGAACGGACAAGTGAATCATTATCAGAGAAAAAAATTATTTCCTTCATGGAAAAAATAAAGCCGTAACGGGGTGAAATGATGCAAACGATAACATGTGAATGCGGCCACTCTAACCCATACGGAACAAGCCTTTGTCAAGCTTGCGGAAAACCGTTGAAGCAAGATGTTGAAATACTTTCAAGCATGAGATACGAAGGAAGCGCGAGGCGATCCCAAACCTATAAACAAACACTTATAGATAAGATTTGGAACTTCTTTTCGTCTGTTAAAGTCGGAGTATGGCTCATTGTCATTATTTTAGTAGCAGCGGCGATCGGAACCATTTTTCCACAAGAGACGTTCATACCTCCAAATGTTGATCCTGCGACTCATTATGAAAGCGAATACGGTACGCTCGGACTTATCTATTATTTGTTAGGATTTCATAACCTTTATGGTTCTTGGTGGTTCATTCTTCTACTAGGAATGTTAGGACTCTCTATCATTATTGCCAGTCTTGATCGTGGTATACCGCTTTATAAAGCATTAAAGACCCAAAGAGTCACAAGACATGATCAATTCATGAAGAATCAGCGCTTGTTCTCAAAAAGCAGTGATGTGGAACTTGATGAGATTAAGTACACGCTTGAATCTCTTCGTTACAAAGTTCGAGAAGAAAATGGCAACCTTTTTGCAGAGAAGGGCCGTTTTTCAAGATGGGGAGCTTATGTAAACCATGTTGGACTGATCATCTTTTTAACGGGAGCGATGCTTCGATTCTTTCCAGGAATGTACGTTGATGATATCTTATGGGTGCGAGAAGGAGAAAAAGCATCGATTCCAGGCACTTCAAGTGAAGAAGGACAATATTATCTAGAAAACAACGACTTCATTCTTGAGATGTATGATAAGGAAGAAAAGAAGTTTAATAGTGCGCTTAGTTCTGTAGATGGAGAAGTCGCAAAAAACTATCAAAGTAATGTTACTCTCTATAAAACAAAAGAGAACCATACGATCGGAGCCGAGCCAGAGCTTGAAAAAGTTAAGAGTGGTGAGATTCGAGTGAACGAACCGTTTAAGTTCGACTCGTTTGCTCTTTATCAAACAGACTTTAAGCTTAACGAGTTTTACAAGATGAGCTTCGAACTCGAAGAAAAAGCAACAGGTAACAAATTTGGTAAATTAACAGTAGATCTTCATGACCCTAAGAAAGAGTATGATCTAGGCGACGGCTATAAAGTTAAGATCGAAGAATACTTTCCAAACTTCGTCCTAAACGACCAGAACCAGCCATCAACTGTTAATAACTTACCTGATAACCCTGCGTTTGTTTTCTCTATGTATTCTCCTAAAACACCAGAAGGAGAAAAAGCATTTGTAGGAATTCAGAAAAATATTGATTCCGGTGAGAATCAGTTTAAAATGACATTCGCTGGTATAGAAACGAAAGATCTAACGGCGCTTACAGTCCGAAAAGACCATACGCTTTGGATTATCGCGCTTGGTGGAATCATCTTTATGATAGGTGTTACACAAGGTTTATATTGGAACTATAGAAGAATTTGGATCAAACAAAATGCAGGTGAAGTATGGGCTGCGGCGCATACGAACAAGAACTGGTATGGCTTGAAAAAAGATGTGGAATTTCTGTCTGATAAGACCAATCTCACACCTTTAGAAGAAAAAGAAACAGCTTCAAAGTAATGCTGTTCAAGCGGGAGGGTTAATGATGGCTGAAATCAGCAGTACACTTTTATATAGTGCATTTATTATTTACTTGTTCTCTACTCTATTCTTTGCAATGTCTATTTCAGATAAAAAAGGAAAAGATGCTGTTCATACAAAAAAGTGGGGAAAAATAGGGTTCATAAGTTCATGTGTAGGTTTTGCAGCTCAACTAGGCTATTTTATTACAAGGTGGATGGCAAGTGGACATGCTCCTGTAAGTAACTTGTTTGAGTTTACTACGTTTTTTGGCATGATGATGGTACTCGCATTTATTATTTTATACATCATCTATCGTACGAACGGCCTTGGTGTTTTTGCGATGCCAATAGCCGTTCTCGTCATCGCGTATGCAAGCATGTTTCCAAGAGATATCTCTCCGCTGATTCCTGCACTTCAAAGTGACTGGCTAAAGATCCATGTTACGACAGCGGCGCTTGGAGAAGGAATCCTTGCGATCTCTTTCGTATCTGGACTGATATATTTGATCCGTACAGTTGATCAGACGGTCTCGTCAAAAAAGACTTTATGGTTAGAGATCATCCTATACAGCTTGATTGCTGTTGTTGGGTTCATTTTTGTTTCCATCGGGTTCAAGGGTGTTGGGTATGAAACAACATTTGAGATGATGGATGATAACAATCAAGCAGTTAAAGTAGTTTACGATATGCCAGCTATCGCTGGACCTAGTAACGGAGAGCAACTTGACGATTCTTTTGGACCATTATTCAGAACTCCATCTTGGATGAACGGTGTCGATGCTTCTATTAAGCTAAATACGTTTATCTGGTCACTATTAGCAGGAGCTGCCCTTTACGGCTTGCTTCGCCTAATTTTAAGAAAACGAATAGCAGCAGCTCTTCAAACAAAAGTTAAGATGAAACCAGATCTTCTTGATGAGATCAGCTACCGAGCAGTTGCAATCGGTTTTCCTATATTTACACTAGGAGCACTTATCTTTGCTATGATTTGGGCTCAGCAAGCTTGGTCAAGATTTTGGGGATGGGATCCAAAAGAAGTTTGGGCTCTTATCACGTTCTTGTTCTATGCCGCATTTCTTCATTTACGATTATCAAGAGGCTGGCACGGAGAAAAGTCTGCTTGGCTTTGCGTGTTAGGGTTCTGGATCATCACATTTAACTTGATCGCGGTAAACCTTGTTCTTGTAGGATTGCATTCATACGCTTAAAGATTTAAGAAGTCTCTCTTTTATTAGAGAGACTTTTTTAAAAGAGACGAACATGATCAACTACATAATGACCTTTAGGAATTGTTGTTTTAATCATTTTTATTAACTTCATTGATAAGTTTATTGTAGTGGAAGACGCGAGACTACTACGGGACGAGCGGCCAGGTGGAGACTCCTAAGGGCGCGTAGCGTGCCAGCTACCTGCAATTTCTTCTGGTAAGGCATGCGACGAGAAATCTCGCTTCGATAGGGTTTGCTGGTAGACACAGGAGCACACGTACTTCTTCGAACACCGTTCGCCCCTTGGAAAGCGAGCATCTGTAACGGAAATCAACTACTGAATAAGTTGTATTCAAAACCATCCCTAAGTCAAAAGAAAATAGAGTTACAGCATGTCCGGTTTGTTTAGTGTAGTTGGTTTCATGTATGATAGAGGCAGGAAAAAAATCTTGTTTAACTGATTTTAAGTGGAGGATTGAATATGGATACAGAAGCTAAAATTCTAGTTGTTGATGATGAAGAAAGAATTCGAAAACTATTAACGATGTATCTAGAGCGAGAGAACTACGAAGTTCATGAAGCAGAAAACGGTGAGGATGCGCTACAGATGGCAGTATCCATCAATTTTGATCTGATCTTGCTCGACCTCATGCTTCCGGGTATGGACGGGATTGAGGTTTGTGAGAAATTAAGAGAAAAGAAAGCGACTCCTGTGATTATGTTAACAGCTAAAGGCGAAGAGCTTAATCGGATAGAAGGATTCGAAGCTGGTACGGACGATTATATCGCGAAGCCGTTCAGTCCAAGAGAAGTCATTCTACGCGTTAAAGCTTTGCTAAGAAGGTCTTCACCTACAAAGTTCCTTCAAACCGAGACGGTTGCAAAAAACGTGGTTGTGTTTAAACACCTTACGATCGATCACGATGCTCACCGTGTAACAGCTGGCGGAAAAGAAGTTAACTTAACACCAAAAGAATATGAGTTGTTGTACTATTTAGCAAAGACCCCAGATAAAGTCTATGCACGCGAACAACTTCTTAAAGATGTTTGGAACTATGAATTCTTTGGTGACCTTAGAACAGTTGACACACATGTGAAAAGACTTAGAGAGAAGCTTAACAAAGTCTCACCTGATGCAGCATCCATGATCGCGACAGTTTGGGGAGTAGGGTACAAATTCGAGGTTGGGAATGAATGATCTGGAGAAGTGTAGTTGGTAAACTTTGGATCACGATACTCTTATTAGTTTCAGTTGTTTTAACCCTTCTCACCATTCTCCTTACGCAGTTCTTTGAATCGTTTTACGATGATCAAGCGCGAGATCAATTAACGAAGATGGCTGATCGAGTGATGTTGATTATGGAGAGCGATGAGAATAAAGAAGAAGCAATACGCATCACAAGTGAAATGGCCGAAGCATATTCTATGTCGATCATGATCATAGATGAAAATCAGGAATCCTTTATGTCTGAGAATACTTACGATGATGCACCTTATATCCCTGTCTCTGTTTTTAAAGAGAACGATCAGTTATCAACTGTTGCAGAAAGTGGAAAAAAGATCTACGTAAACGGAGAATTTCCCGTTCTTAATAAAAATGATGAGACGATGCAAAGGATGATTATCTATGGTGAACCATATGGATCAGGGGACAATGCAGGAGCTGTTTACGTCTATCAATCCATCGAGAATGTAGAAAAGACGACGAATCATACCAAGTATCTCATCTTTTTAGCAGCAGGGATCGCAATCATTTTAACTACGATTTTTGCGTTCTTCTTATCTACGCGTATTACCGCCCCACTAAGAAGGATGAGGGAAGCGGCGACATCTGTGGCTAAAGGTGAGTTTGATATGAAAGTACCGATTTTAACACATGATGAGATCGGCGAACTTGGCATGACGTTTAACCGGATGGGCAGACAGTTAAAAAACAACATCACTGCGTTGAACCAAGAAAAAGAGCAGCTAACGAGTGTTTTGAGTTCGATGGCAGATGGTGTGATCACTTTTGATAGAAAAATGAACATTCTTGTTACGAATCCTCCTGCTGATCGGTTCCTACAGGCATTCTATTACGAATCAGGCATGAAGACTGAGGTCAACGGAAACGTTCCTGAGACGGTCAAACAGCTCTTTGGACAAGTTGTTGCACTCGAGAGTGAGCAGATGACAGAGATCGCGATACAAGGCCGTTCGTGGGTAGTCGTAATGACGCCGCTGTATGACCAATCTTTAATACGAGGAGCAGTCGCTGTTCTTCGAGATATGACGGAAGAACGTCGTATGGACAAGCTTAGAGAAGACTTTGTTGCGAACGTTTCACATGAATTGAAGACGCCTATTGCGATGCTTCAAGGGTATAGTGAAGCGATCGTAGATGATATTGCAGAATCTGAAGAAGAGAAGAAAGAGTTAGCAGGAATCATCTTAGACGAATCGAAACGAATGGGAAGACTTGTTAACGAACTCCTCGATCTTGCAAGATTAGAGGCGGGTCATATGAAGCTTCACTACAGTTCTCTTCCGATCATTCCTTTCGCAGAAAGAATCGTTCGGAAATTTCAAGGACCTGCTAAAGACAGAGAGATTCAATTAAATCTTGAATTTAAGAAAAATCTCAAAAGTTTGCAAGAGGAGATGGATATCGATCCAGACCGGATTGAGCAAGTCTTAACCAATTTGATCGACAATGCCATTCGTCATACTTCTCAAGGCGGTTTTGTAAACCTTACTGTAGAAGTGAGCGAACAGAACGTGAAGTTTTTTGTTAAAGACAATGGAACGGGTATTAAAGAAGAAGATCTGCCATTTGTTTTCGAACGCTTTTATAAAGGTGATAAAGCAAGAACAAGAGGAAAATCAGGCGGAACTGGCCTTGGCCTCGCTATTGCAAGAAACATTGTAGAAGCACATGGTGGTCAGATCAGCGTTCATAGTAAAAATAATGAAGGCACGACATTTTCTTTCGTTATTCCGCGAACGTTGAAATAAATTAGCAATACGTCCCGATTAATCTTGTTTCATAAGGAACAAAAGCAGTTGTTAAAAAAGGATTTCACAAATTTCTCCAATATGTTTATAATAGGAATTGTGATTTCATAAAATTTCATAAGTGTTAAACAGGTGCAGTCCTTTATTGGACGAGCTTAATAGGGAAAACGGTTAGATGCCGTTGCGGTCCCGCCACTGT
Organism: Fictibacillus sp. 18YEL24; assembly: GCF_015903855.1. Classification (GTDB taxonomy): domain Bacteria; phylum Bacillota; class Bacilli; order Bacillales; family Fictibacillaceae; genus Fictibacillus; species Fictibacillus phosphorivorans_C. The sequence goes on along the minus strand of NZ_JACZDT010000001.1, from coordinate 750,837 downwards.
AATTGTGAGGATCCTATAATATCGCCACTGTGAAAACGGGAAGGTGTTAGGAGACGATGATCAAGAGCCAGGAGACCTGCCTGTTTGTTACATGACATGACCTACGAGGATAGGGGGGTGTTTAACAGTACCGGGGCCGGTTGCTGTTTTCTGCCTGTATACTATTAATCTCCTTCGTAGCCGAAGGGGATTTTTTTAGTTGCGTGAAGTAAATTTAGTATCAAACAAAGTGTTTTTATAACAGAAAGAGGTTAATCATGAAGAAATTACTTTTAGTATTAGCAACAATGATGATGATGTTGGTGGGCTGTGGAACGACTGAAACGAAAGAAAAAGCGGATCAGCCGAAACAAGAAGAAACGAAAAAAGAACAAGTAACGGTTCAGATCACAAAGGATAACGGAAAAGAAAAGGTTACAGAAAAGAAAATAGAGATTGCAAAAGATGCGACCATCATGGACGTGATGCAAGATAACTTTGAGATTGAAACTCAGTACGATGGAGCATTTATAAGCAGTATTGAAGGTGTGGCCGGGAGCGAACAGGACAAAACATCATGGTTTTTCTCTGTAAACGGTGAAGAAGCGATGAAGGGTGCTAAAGAAATCACGTTAAAACCTGGCGATGTCGTAGAATTTGATCTTCACAAGTATGAATAAGCTGACAGTAAAAAGAATTACGATCATTGCCTTACTTGCTGCTATTTTAACTGTTGGAAGAATCGCCTTTGCTATGATACCGAATGTTCAGCCGAATACAACGATCCTCATTCTTGCTTCATTCGTACTCGGTCCAGCTCAAGGGCTCTTACTTGCGATATTAAGTACGATCACAACCAATCTATTTTTAGGACACGGCTTGTGGACGTTCGGTCAGATGTTTGCATGGGGGCTGATTGCCGTAATGAGTGCATACATAGGAAGATACCGACATAAGATTCCTTGGTGGTTGCTCACTATCTATGCTGGATTCTGTGGCTTTCTGTTTGGTTTTATCATGTCCGTTCTCTTTGGCGGAATCATCATGCAGAAATTCTGGCCGTATTACTTAGCGAGTCTTCCTTTTGATCTAAATCATGCGATTGGCAACGTAGTATTTTTTATCGTTCTTTACAAACCACTTCTATATGTAATGGAAAATTATATAAATAAGGATGTTAGTCAAAAAGCTGCCTTTGAATAGGGAGCTTTTTTTCTTTAAAAACCGGTTCAAAAAGTTGAAAAGCTGAATAGGATGATAAAGTTGATTTTACTTTTACCTAGGAGGACAAAATGCGAGATTATCTGAACCGTTTTTTTGCTGTGATTTTTTTAATGATGTGCTTAAGCGTCTTATTTATCGGAGGTAAATTGGGAGCATAAACTCTTGAATGAATAAGGAATTCATGGTACATATGGTAAAACGTTTTAAAAAGGAGATTAATATGCTAACAGATTACCATTCTCATCTCGAAAAAGGAACATTAACGATTGATTATCTAAAACAATTTGTAGACACGGCTAAAGAGAAGGGAATACAAGAGTTTGGGATCTCGGAACACGCGTATCACTTTTATGAAACAAAAAACATCGTATCAAAACCATGGATGGAAGAAAGACGCTATTACAAGATGGACGATTATGTGGATCTCTTTAAACGAGCAGATCAGTTGGAAATGGACGTTCGCATGTCGATCGAAATGGATTATACGCCCGGTAGACACGCTGAGATGGAGGCTTTCATAAAGTCCTATCCATTCGATTATGTGATCGGTTCTGTACATTGGGTCGAAGATTTTGGGATAGACCTTGCAGAATACCGAAAAGAATGGGACCGTCGAGATCTTTATGAAACGTATCGTTCGTACTATGATCAAGTTGTAACACTTGCAGAATCAAACCTATTTGATATTGTTGGACATATCGATCTAGTCAAGATATTTAATTATGTTCCGACTGATCAAGAATTTCTTTTCGAACAATATGAGCGCATCACGGATGCGTTGAGTAATTCAAAAACTTGTGTAGAGATCTCATCAGCGGGTCTAAGAAAACCTGTCGGACGAATCTATCCAGAGCCAGAACTTCTTTCACTTTGCTATAAAAAAGGGATACCAATCGTACTCTCTTCAGATGCTCATGAACCTCACCAAGTTGGAGAGAATTATGAGGAGACGATAAAGCTTGCAAAAGAGATTGGTTATACGAAGCTGATGACTTTTCAGGATGGGGAAAGAAAAGAAGTAGATTTAGGATAAACATATATAAAAAAGCTCTGCAATCATCATGCAGAGCTTTTTGCTTTCTCGATATTATAGATCCAAAGGTTTGCACACGAGAAGATCTTCAATGCTCCTGAGCTCTTTCTGAGTAGATTCTGGAAGTTGCGTGTCAAATGTAAGTACCATCATGGCTTCACCGCCAGCTGATTTTCGTCCAACGTGCATCGTTGCGATATTTATGTTGCGTTCTCCTAAAAAAGCTCCTACTTTTCCGATAATACCTGGTGTGTCACGATGTTCGATGTAAAGAAGAGATCCTTGTGGTACAAAATCAACCGTATACCCGTTCAATTTAATGATTCGGCCACCAAAGCCTTTAACAAGTGTCGCAGAAAGAGTGAACGTTGTGTTCAGACCTGTAACCTTTACATGAATGATATTTGGATAACCATGATCATCTGTCCCATGTTTTTCACCGATTACGATTCCTTGTTCCTTTGCAGCCACCATGCTGTTTACATCGTTTACCGGCCGGTCTAATCTTGTTTTTAAGAAGCCACACAAAAAGCTGCGAGTAAGTGATGTTGTATCGGTTTCCGATAATGATCCGCCATAACCGATCGAAATCTCTGAAACAGGTTCTTTAAAGAATTGAGTTGTAAACGAACCAAGAAGATTTGAGAAGTCATAATAAGCAATCAGCTTCTCATACGTATCTTTTGATAAAGAAGGAAAGTTAACAGCGTGTTTTAAAGGTTGATGTAAAAAATGAGATCGGATCTCATCGCTCGCCATGTAAGCTACATTCTTTTGTGCTTGTACGGTGGATGCAGCGATATGAGGTGTAACGATCACTTTAGGATGATCGACTAAAGAGCGACTAACGGGAGGTTCTTGTTCGAAAACGTCAAGAGCGCAGCCAGATAGATGTTCGTTATCTAAGTAGTGTAGAAGAGCTTCCTCATCGATGATGCCTCCACGTGCACAGTTTAAGATAAACGCACCTTTTTTAGCGTATTTTAAGTTATCAAGATTTAATAGTTTATGGGTATCTTTTGTAAGCGGGGTATGAACGGTGATGACGTCACTCTGCTGGATTAACGTATCGAGATCAACAGAAGTAACGGATAGTTCTTTTTGTTTTTCTTTCGGAAAATAAGGGTCAAAAACAAGTACGTTCATGGAGAAACTTTTCGCGCGCTTTGCAAGTTCAGAGCCGATTCTACCCATTCCGACGATACCGAGCGTTTTTTGATAGAGTTCTTGGCCCGTATACTTTTTGCGGTTCCATTCACCTTGTTTTACAGATTGATTTGCTTGTGGAATGTTGCGGACTAATGCCATCATCATGGCCCAAGTGTGTTCTGCAGTTGAAATGGTGTTTCCTTCAGGTGCATTAACGACGAGCACACCTCTTTTTGTCGCTGCGTTCAGATCGATATTATCTACTCCAACTCCAGCTCGTGCAATGATTTGAAGTGCGGGCAGCTGATTCAATACATCTTCAGTAATCTTTGTAGCACTTCTTACCATGATTCCTTGAATGTTTTCTGGTTGAGTAACTTCATCAAGTTTTCCGAAGATCAGCTCAACACCTTCAAGTTTTACTAACGGTTCAACACCTTCACTTGTTATTCCATCACAGACTAATACGGTTGCTGTCACAGTTCCACCCCTTGTCTATCTTTATGAATAGCATCAATATTTTGATAATTTATCACATTCTGACGATAGGTACAACTATGATTTTTAAGATAGCGGTTTCAAAAAAGAAGAAAACTAATTGACAATGAGAATCATCCTTAATAAAATAAATAAAAACCCTCTAATGAAAGAGGGTTCCTGGTAAGATTACAACTATTCGAATTTTAATGCATCACCATCGAATGACTCTTCAGATACTTTGATGGAATCTGTAGGACAGCCTTCGAACGCATCTTGCATATCTTCTAACAATACATCTGGAATTTCAACGATTCCTTGGTTATCGTCTAGAGTTACAAACGCAATTCCTTCGTCGTCATAATCGTAAATGTCTGGTGCTGCAGCTCCGCATGCTCCACATGCGATACAAGTTTCTTTGTCAACAATCGTATACTTTGGCATAATGAATACCTCCTAAGGAATTGAAAAAATACCCGCTTACATATTTAACCATTTTAAATTAAGGGTCTACTAATCATATTGTAATAAGTATCCCTCTACTTTTCAATAGAAAATTAGGACCTCGTCATATCTTTTATTCCCAATCTTCCTCTTAATATAACACTTTTACTCTTAAATTTCCTTAAATCTGATAAGATAGATTATATGATAAAGTGTGGTGATTTATTATTGATATTTGTCATGTTGTTTTATTAGATATCTTTCGAAAAATAAACGGTAGTAGAAAAAGCTCAGGCGTCTATTATATGGTTACTGGAAAGAAAACAGCACAATCATTGTCTGACAGTCAATGGTTTGGCATTGAACGATATTATTCCGCTTTTAAAGGCATGGCACATGATACTTTTACTGAAACCATTCATAGCTTGATAAAAGAAAAGTATATGGAGGCTGTAGAAGACCATGTTTATATCCTTACTGAAAAAGGTGAAGAAATTCTAGAGTGTGAGAATGATAGATTATCATACCTAAAGCATTTAAACGGACTTAAGTATGCCTCAATCGAGAATTCTTGTTGGCAAGTGATTACGTTATATGTACAAGCTCTTTCCAACTCGCTTTATGGTAATTTCAATTATTCACCAGTAATAAGGGACTTCTCAGTAATTCAAAAAGTCAAATCTGTTTTTCCTAAATCAGATTCAGAAAGAAAGGTTCAAGCGGAAAAACTCTATTCTGAAGTATCACGAGTACTGTTTGAACATGATAAGGTATCAGCGGATCTATTTGTTAAGAAATTGTCTGGATACAATAGAATTGGCAGTACATTTGAGCAGATATCCCGGGTTGAAGGCATAAGTCTACAAGAGACTATCCTTCGTTTCAGGGCGGTCTTGCATTCTCTCATACAAAAGGTAACCTCAGAAAAGATTGATCTTCCTATGCTGTACTCCTTAATAGGTTCGTATACAGAAGCTCCACCATTAACGAATTCAGCATCAATAACTTTTAAAATGTTAAAAAGCAATAAATCGATAGACGAAATCATGAGCGTTAGAAATCTTAAGAGCAGCACACTAGAAGATCATCTTGTCGAGATTGCAAGAGAAGTTCCCGATTTTTCGATAATCCCTTACATTGATGAACAAGAATTTTTGAAGGTAAAACACTATTACAGAAAAACGAATGAAACGAAGCTTCGCCCATTTAAAGATGCCTTTCCACATCTGTCATATTTTCAGATCAGGCTAGTACTTGCAAAAGAGGGTGGTAAACATGCAACTGGAAGCAGCACTTAAAGAATTATATGGATTTTCAACGTTTAGATCTGGCCAAAAAGAGATGATTACTGACCTGCTTTCAGGAAATGATGTGTTAGGTATGCTGCCGACTGGAACCGGAAAAACCTTAATCTATCAGATGACTGCACATCTATTAAAAGGAAGAGCACTTATCGTTTCTCCATTGGTATCGTTGATGGAAGATCAAGTAGATCAGTTCAAACAAGCCGGATTCAAAAGAACGGTCGCACTTAACAGCTTTTTAGACCAGGGTGAGAAACAGATCATCCTAAAAAGAATACAAGATTATCAGTTTGTGTTTGTGAGTCCAGAAATCCTTCAAAACCCATACATCCGTTCTATTCTGCTGTCAGTTAGTTGGTCGTTATTCGTAGTCGATGAAGCTCATTGCATCTCAAAATGGGGTCATGAATTTCGTCCCTTTTATCTAGAGTTAGCAGATATGAAAAAAGCGATGGGAAATCCTCTTTGTCTTGCATTAACAGCAACGGCAACAAAAAAAGTACAAGATGATATCCTTCATCATCTAGACATGAAGACTGCAAACGTACATATTCATAGTGTGAACCGTCCGAACATATCTATCTTTGTTGAACGATTTGATGAGCATGATCAGAAAGTGGAGAGAGCAATGGAGCTAGTTCAACAGCTTAAGGGTCCGGGCATCATCTATACGAATACCAGGAATGCGGCAGAACAGCTAGTGAAAAAATTTCAAGATCATGAGATAGAAGGGATCGCTTATTATCATGGTGGCATGAATGCGGATGAGAGACTTCTTGTACAAAAGCAATATCTTGAATCACAGCTGAACATTATTATTTGTACGAATGCTTTTGGAATGGGAATAAATAAACCGGACATCAGATTTGTGATTCATTTTCACACACCCTCTACGATTGAAGGATATATTCAAGAAATAGGGAGAGCGGGCAGAGACTCGAAACCTTCTGCAGCTGTCCTGTTGTATCATCCAGCTGATCTTGAGATACCGTACCATTTTATTGATCAAGAACTGCCTGATCAAGTACAGATTGATTATTTGTTTTCCGATCATGAACAGTTAAAAGAGAATACCTACAGAGAAAATCTGAAACTCGTAGGTTTATCTGAAACAGGTCAAAGGTTCATGGAATATCACTTGAAAAAAGCAGATGTTCTAGATAAACGAAATCTAGATGTTCACGAAAAAAATATGCTGATCTCGACAATAAAACTCACGATAGAGAATAGAAAAGCTGATAAAATAGATGCATTGAAGGCGATCGAAAAGTGGGCAACAAGTAATGAGTGTAAACGAAGCGGATTGCTGAGATATTTCGGAGAATCCGGTCCTGAACAAAATTCAATGTGCTGTGGTCATTGTGGAACAGACCTTTCTTACTTTTATGGAAAGCAAGCGTCACGCAACACTTCTTATGGATTATGGGAAGATGAACTAAGACGACTTTTAAGACAGGAAGTGTTCAACTAAAGTATGAGAAATTCTGTGAAAAACAATTGGATCGACCAGATCACACCGAGAGAACTCTTGTTAAACGTCTATTTTTCACAAAGTTTGTTTATGATAGCGGCGTTTGGACTTGCATTCTTCTTTAACGTATCATTTCCATGGGTGTTGCATGACCTTGATCTTTCGATAAACGAATGGCTGCTTGCGATAAGTACAGGATTGTTCCTTCCATTTTTATCAATTCAGTTAAAAAAGAGGTTGCCGGAAGAAACGTTAGATGATGGCGGAATTAACGAAAAGATTTTTGGTTCTCTCTCGTATATCCATATCTTTTTTTTAACAGGCATAATTGCTTTTGCTGAAGAGTGGCTCTTCCGCGGAGTCCTTCAATCACTTTTAGGTCTATTTTTAACGAGTATTATTTTCGCTGTACTGCATGTTCGTTATATAAAAAAACCTCTTCTATTTAGTATCGTTTGTGGATTAAGCTTTTGGCTAGGTATGATCTATGAGATGACAGATAACATTTGGGTACCTTTCATAGCTCATTTCTTGATCGATTTTATTTCTGGATGCTGGATAGCGAAACAAAACAATATCATTGACAGCGAGAGTAGGAGTGTGGAACTAGATGAAGAGTGATCAGGCGGAGAGTTTGAGAAATAAAACAGCAGATCATACCACTGCTGCTGTTCAACATGTTCATTCCTTGCCTTCAAGAACAGAAGTGCACGGGAAAAAGAGAGAAAACGAAAGAAAACAAAAAAATGCTAAAAAAGAAAAGAGAAATACAACTTTTTTAGTTACTCGAATACTCTTAGCTGCTTTTATTCTTTTGATCGGAATAACAGTGACTTATAAATTGTGGTCAAAAGATCTTTATATCCCTGTACAGAGTGAAGATCGAGAAGGTGTTGAACAAGTAGAGATCGAGGATTAAAGACCGCCTGGTTAAGTATGTCCAGACGGTCTTTTTTTGATTGTAATATTCTTTTATTCGATTCCCTTAAAACGAATTTTGGTGTTTATTTATCGTCTGCTTAAGAATGAAACGAAGGGCTTGTTACACGGACTAGCAATTATTAAAAAGCATGAATCTGCTTGTATAGGCATAGTTATGTGTACAGGAGGTTATGCGAATGAATGCACTGAATCACTGGAAGATAAAGCCCTTTGTTAATGAATTGACAAGTATAGTGTTAGCACAGCTTGTTGATAAAAAAGCTGAAAAAGACAAGTGGAAAAAAGCCATCAACCAATGGGGATTATCGATGATTTTTGTTGTACTAGCAACCTTCGTCTACCTTTACTACTATAAGCTTCCAACAGCCTCTAGATTTTCAAATCCATTAACGTTGTTATTCTCTGATGAAATGGTATGGATCTGTACAGGTTTTATTATTTTTGCGAGCTTTTATATGATCTGGATGAAAAAGAAGTACAAAAAAGCTGATGATGATTTTGAAGCGATCAGAAAAGATTTTATAGATCGTAACGAAGAATGGTGGAGTGATGAGGAACAATGGAACCAGAGGCACGTCGTTTTTGAATTTATGAAACATGAATATAACATAAATATTCTTCACAAATAATGAGATTTACTGACAGGGGCAGCCAAAAAATAAACAAGAATCTCGATCGTGGTGCTGACCTTGGATAACAACGGTCATTTCACAAAAATGATCGATTCTTCCAAATGCTAGCGTTTCGTGTTTTTCCATGCAATACACTTCTATAGGAAGACCGAGTCGCATGCTATAAGACAGCTCCGGATCTGTCACGAGAGATTTATTCTTCAATTTAGTTAATGTCATGATGTTTTTCCTCTCCTCTTATTTTGGTTAATCATGTAAATTAATCATACGTGAAATTTACATTTTTTTCAACAAATCTTTTTAAATATTCAAAAAATTAACACAGGGTCCATTCTACTTAGGATGCCGAAAGAAAATATGATATGATCATTTAAATTCATATCAGGAGGACACAATGATCTTTTTATATTTATTCATTTTAGCTGGTATTTCGCTAATACTATATATGTATATTGAAGCGCATCGAAATCGTGTCATTCACGATTCCATCAAGATTGCAAAACTGCCAAAGTCATTTGAAAATTTTAAGATCTTTTTTATTTCTGATGTTCATAAGCGGGAAATATCGGAAAAGATTATTAAAGAATCTGGAAAAGCTGATCTCGTTGTAATCGGTGGTGACCTTGTTGAAAAAGGAGTTTCAATGAAGAAGGTAGAAGATAATATCAAGCGCCTTTCAACGATTGGACCTGTTTTCTTTGTATGGGGTAACAATGATTACGATGTAGATACGAAACAGTTAGCTTTCACGATCGAAAATGAAGGTGCAAAGATTTTAGACAATACTAACGTCTGCATTAAAAGAAACCATGATGTTATCGACTTGGTTGGAGTAAATGATACATCCCTGGGTTTTGCCTCTCTGAAAGATGCACTTAAAGAATGCCAAACTTCTTGCAGGATATTAATTAGTCATAATCCTGATATTTCAAAACAAATTAACGGTGAAGATAACGTCCAGCTTGTTTTAACGGGGCACACGCATGGAGGACAAATCCGTGTTGGACCGTTCGGAATAGCAAAAAGAGGCGGCTGGTATGAAGAGTTAACACATACCTTATTAGTGAGCAACGGATATGGAGCAACACATCTACCTTTACGATTAGGGGCACCTAGTCAAACACATTTGATAACCTTAACGCGGTAAAAAGTTTACATTACAACGTTTTATTCGATATACTCTTCTTAACTTATTTATTGGAGGAAGAACGGATGCCTAGTGAAGGGAAATATAACATTAAAGCGGTTTCGAAGATGCTCGGCATTCAAGCAGGAACTTTAAGAGCTTGGGAAAGACGCTATTCAATCGTAAAGCCAAACAGAAATGAAGCTGGCCATCGACTTTACACCGACGAGCAAGTTTACATACTAAAATGGCTAGTGAATAAAGTGAATCAAGGTTTTACGATCAGTCAAGCGGTTGATGTTGCCCAAAATGGGGAACTTTATAAAGAAGCAGCTCCTTTTTCAATTGAAAATACAGATCGTGCAGCCGAAATGGGTAATTTGATTCTAGATGCTCTTTTATCCTTTCAGGAGAAGAAAGCAAACGATCTTTTGAGCCAAGCTTTCAGTATGTATAATTTGGAAAAAGTCATTATTGATATTTTGGGTACATTATTAGTACGCGTAGGACACCTTTGGGAAGAACAGAAAATTACTGTTGCGCACGAACATTTTACTTCATCCTTTTTACGTAGTAAGATTGGACAACTTATTCAATGGCTGCCTTCTGATCCATATTTACCAAAGGTTATTGCTGCGTGCGGATTAGATGAGGAGCATGAACTAGGGCTTCTGATGTTTACACTGTTCTTAAGAAGAAAAGGATTTGAAGTTATATACTTAGGACATGGAATACCAAAACGAGACTTTGAGGTTGTGATGAAAGAAGTAGAACCTAAGATGGTATTTTTCTCGTGTACGATCGCTGAGAACTCTAATAAAACCTTGGAGTGGGCAAACAGCCTGAAAAAAGAATTTCCGAATACCGCAATTGGTGTTGGAGGTGCAGCGATCAATCATATCTCTTCAGAAACGCAAGAGAAGTACGAGTCATTCTTAATTGGCAATACGAAGTTAGAATGGGACGACTGGATTGCTCAGAAGCTGAAAAATTAATAGCCTAGGTTTTATATTTTGTTGGATGTTTATCACCAACTTTTTGCAAACTCATATATTGATATTAAGACATAATAGCGCCGATCGTAAGGGGGACCAGAGATGCGGGTAGAACGGTTAACCTATAACAAAATAAAAATCTTCCTAACTTTTGATGATCTGAATGAACGTGGTATTTCTAAGGAAGAAATATGGCAGGATATTCCTAAAGTACATCAGCTCTTCCGTGACATGATGACTGAAGCTGATGATGAAGTAGGATTTAAAGCTGATGGTCCTATTGCGGTTGAAGTTTTTTCACTTCCAGCTCAAGGTATGGTCGTAATTGTTACAAAAGGAATAAACGAGTATGAACTTGAAGAAGAATATGATGAAGATTATATAGAGATGCAAGTGACGTTAGATGAGAACGATGAGATTTTCTATGAGTTTTCTTCTTTTGAAGACGTTATTTTACTTGCAAAACGCCTACATTCTTTAGAGATTAAAGGTGGTACTCTGTATTCGTTTAATAATCACTTCTATTTAAAGTTTGAAGAAGATGAGGTCCAGCCAGTAGACCTTGATCTGTTCATTGCTCTTCTTGCTGAGTTCGGAAGCTCCTCGACGATTACGAGCTATCGAGTTATTGAGTATGGAAAAGAATTAATGAAGTCCGATGCAATAAGCGAACTGTATCGGTATTTTAAGTAACTGCAAAAGAGAGGGGCGCAAATTTTTGCGTCCTTATTTATTTTTGCGAAAAGCTTTTTTTAAATACTGTTGACTACTCGGTTTTTGTTCCCCTCCAATGCAAGTTGATTGGAGCGCAAGGTTGTCGACTCCTATGGGACGAGCGATCACTTTGAAATGTGGAAGTGGCTCGTTCAGCCCCGACCAGCAAAAGTTGAATGGTCTATTTAACTTCTTGACCGTTAAACTTTTGACCTCGAAGGGCTAGCCACTGCAACTAGACAGGTGAGACACTTAATGGCGAATAGCGGCAAGGGGCTCACCGATCGCCCCATGGAAAGCGAACAACCTGGAGCAGAAAATAACCATTAGCATAGCTATAATTTAACTTAAAACAGTCTTGAAAACTCAAACAGCTTATAGATTAAACATAAACAAAAATGTCATGTATATATCATTGTGATTTTAGAGACAAAACGTGTTATGATTATTAATATTTTTTACATCCACTGAACCGATATAACGGCAGGGAATATAATATATACATAAACTTTTGGGCTAGGAGTGACCATTAAAATGAAAATAGCAGTATTATATGGCGGTGTTTCTGCTGAGAGAGAAGTATCCTTATCAACAGGAAAGCAGATCATCTCTGCGCTTGAAAGCAAAGGTCATGAAGTAACAGGAATTGACTTTCATCCTTCTCGACTTAAAGATTTGTTAGAACTTGAAGCTGACGTTGTATTTTTAGGTCTTCATGGAAAGTATGGAGAAGATGGAAGGTTACAAGGTCTTTTAGATATGATGGAAATTCCTTACGTAGGTTCAGGTGCTCTAGCATCAGGAATTGCTATGGATAAGGCTAAATCCAAACAGTTCTTTAAAGACGCAAACATCAATATCGCAAAAGAGAAAGTTCTTTACAGAAAGTCTTATGATGAGAACCAGTTGGAACTCTCTTTTGATTTTCCAGCTGTAGTAAAGCCGAATAGAGAAGGATCAACTATCGGTCTTACTATCGCTCAAAATCATGATGAACTATTAAAAGGAATCGCCGAAGCATTCCTTCATGACGATACGATTCTTGTTGAACAATTCGTAAGCGGGAAAGAGGTTACTGTAGCTGTTATGGGGGAACATAACAACTATAAAGCGCTTCCTGTCGTCGAGATCGAACCTAAGAATGCTTTTTATGACTATGAGTCTAAGTACGCAGAAGGTGGAAGTATCCACTATGTTCCTGCAAGACTTGACGAGAGTACAACGGCTAAATTACAAGAACAAGCAGTCCGTGCTCATGAAGTTTTAGGCTGTGAAGTGTATTCGCGAGTTGATTTTATCGTTCCACACGACGGTTCAGAACCAGTTATCTTGGAAGTAAACACGTTACCAGGCATGACACCGACTAGCCTGTTCCCTGATGCAGCGAAAGAGATCGGAATGGACTATCCTTCAATGATTGAAAAATTAATCGAGCTATCTTTAAAAAAGTAATAAAGAAAAATTAACGTGGTCTCCACCTCTGTTAAAGAGGTGGGGATTACATAATAAAAGCAGTGGACAAGCACTATAGGTATATTGGCAGAAAATTAGCTATTTTCTCAACAGTCCGTGACTTAAGAAAGCGTTTACTTTTTAGGTGAAAATCACTAATTTTCTCTTCTCTTTGCTTATACAAAGGTGTATACTGACGATGAAGCTTGACTAAACTCTAGAGGTGACGAATATGGGAGGTAAACAAATGACAGCCCAAAATAACACAGACCAAAAATCCGACAATCATCATGAAAATGACAATGTACTCCAATCCACGCAATCCGTAATCGCGGATGCGCTCGATAAATTAGGATACTCTTCCGAAGTTTATGAGTTATTAAAAGAACCGATTCGTATGTTGACCGTTCGAATTCCGGTCAAGATGGATGATGGAAGTACAAAGATTTTTACAGGATATCGTGCCCAGCATAATGATGCTGTTGGTCCAACCAAGGGCGGCGTTCGTTTTCATCCGAATGTATCAGAAACAGAAGTAAAAGCGCTATCAATCTGGATGAGCTTAAAAGCAGGTATTGTTGATCTGCCATACGGTGGAGGAAAAGGCGGAATCATTTGTGATCCGCGTACAATGTCATTCAGAGAACTAGAAAGATTAAGCCGTGGTTATGTAAGAGCGATCAGTCAGTTAGTAGGACCGACGAAAGATATTCCAGCTCCAGACGTATTTACAAATTCGCAGATCATGGCTTGGATGATGGATGAGTACAGCAGAATCAGAGAGTTTGATTCTCCTGGATTTATTACAGGGAAACCACTTGTACTAGGTGGATCTCATGGCCGTGAAACAGCAACTGCTAAAGGTGTTACGATCTGTATCCGTGAAGCAGCAGTGAAAAAGGGTATCCAGCTTGAAGGTGCTCGTGTAGTCGTACAAGGTTTCGGTAACGCGGGAAGCTTCCTTGCTAAATTCATGCACGATGCTGGTGCAAGAGTAATCGCGATCTCGGATGCATATGGTGGACTATACGATCCAGAAGGATTGGACATCGATTATCTGCTTGAACGCCGTGATAGCTTTGGAACCGTAACAAAGCTTTTCAAAGATACGATAACAAATCAAGAACTGTTAGAGCTTGATTGTGATATTTTAGTACCTGCAGCGATTGAAAACCAGATTACTGAGAAGAATGCTAACCAGATCAAAGCTTCGATCGTTGTTGAAGCAGCGAACGGACCAACTACACTTGAAGCGACTAGAATCTTATCTGAAAGAGGAATTCTTTTAGTACCTGACGTATTGGCAAGTGCTGGTGGAGTAACTGTATCTTACTTTGAGTGGGTACAGAACAACCAAGGTTATTACTGGACAGAAGAAGAAGTAGAAGAGAAGCTTGAACGAGTAATGGTAAAATCGTTTGAGACTGTTTATACAACGGCGATGAACAGAAAAGTAAACATGAGACTAGCCGCTTATATGGTTGGTGTTCGTAAGATGGCTGAAGCATCACGCTTCAGAGGCTGGATTTAAATTTTTGCAAACTCATACCAAATCTCCTATCATATGATGATAGGAGATTTTTTTTGGCATGCTAAGAAAATGAATAACAGTGTCTTTTGGAGTGGTGAAAAAAGTGAATATAGACGTTTGTATTATTGGTGGAGGGCCATGCGGATTAGCTGCAGCTCTTGCACTACAGAAAAAAGGAATTTCTTACTGTGTGATTGAAAAAGGAAACGTAGTTAACACCATCTATCAATATCCAACGCATCAAACATTTTTTAGCTCGAGTGAAAAACTTGAGATCGGCAACTTTCCTTTCGTCCATGAACAACGAAAACCTAAAAGAATTCATGCGCTAACGTACTATCGTGAAGTAGTTAAAAGAAATAACCTTCAAGTTCGAACATTTGAAAAAGCAAAATCTGTGACCAAACAATCTGATGGAACGTTCAAAATTGAAACAACCAATCGTAAAGATGAAACGATGAGTTACGATGCCAAATATGTCATCATCGCAACAGGGTATTATGATAACCCAAATCGATTGAACATCGAAGGAGAAGACCTGCCTCATGTTCATCATTATTTTAAAGAAGGTCATCCATATTATGACCTCGATGTGGCAGTGATCGGTGGGAAAAACTCTGCAATTGACGCAGCGTTAGAACTGCAAAAAGCAGGTGCTCGTCCTCACGTCTTTTACAGAGGAAGTACTTATTCACCGAGCATCAAACCATGGGTACTCCCAGAATTTGAAGCATGTGTGAAAGCAGGCAGCATCAAGATGAAATTCGATGTTTGTGTAAATAAAATAACACAAGACGGCATGTATGTTACTGAAGGAGAGAGTGGATCTAAAACGTATCATCCGTTTCATGCCGTGTTTGCCATGATCGGCTATCACCCTGATCATTCGTTTCTATCAAAGATGGGTGTAGACATCGATACAGAAACTGGACGTCCTTCTTTTTCTGAAGAAACGATGGAAACAAATGTGGAAGGTCTATTTATCGCAGGTGTAATTGCTGCAGGTAACAATGCAAATGAGATTTTTATCGAAAATGGAAGGTTTCACGGGGAAGTGATAGGTGAAACGATAGAAAAAAGAGAAAAAAACCGATAACCTTTTTAAGTTATCGGTTTTTTTCGTGAATCACATATCCGATTCCCATGTCTACTAACTAAGTCTGAGTTATTCATGGTCAATCATTTGATCAATTGATGAAAATATCCATTATTGAAGAAAAAGTCGTTGCAACTGATGTGGTTCACTCGTATTTTCTAAAGCGATCATCAGTTTTAATCGTGCTTTTTGTCCGTTTAGTCCGTTTGAGAAGATCGCGCCAATTTCTTTTAAGTGCTTTCCTCCACCTTCATATGAGTAGATGTCTTGAGCGATTCCGTTAAAACATCTTGATACGAGTACAACAGGTATTCCATTTGAAATGAGTTCTTTTATGGCAGGAACTGTTGCAGGAGGCAAGTTCCCTTGACCTAATGCTTCGATGACAACGCCATCTGCTGAATTTGTTGCCGCTTGGATCAAATTACCGTCCATGCCTGCATATGCTTTAAGTAAAACGACGTTCTTAGAAAAGTTCTTCACATGAAAGAAGTCTGATCGAATCGGTGTGTGATGGAACAGAACTCCTCGTTTTGTTACGATTCCGATCGGTCCATATTGAGGACTCTGGAATGTCGCGATGTTGCTCGTGTGAGTCTTCGTAACATTTTTTGCAGCGTGGATCTCGTCGTTAAATACAACAAGTGTTCCTTTGCCTAAAGATTGATCTTCACAGGCAACTCGTACAGATGAGATCAGGTTGTATGGTCCATCTGAACCATGTTCGTTACTTGATCGCATTGCACCCGTAACAATTACTGGGATTGATGTTTGAAGTACGAGATCTAATACATAAGCCGTTTCTTCGAGCGTGTCTGTTCCGTGAGTGATGACGATTCCATCGAATTGATCAGAATTTGTTTGTGTAGTAATAAATTGTGCTAACTCCAGCATATGGGAAGGAGTAATATGAGGAGATGGCAGATTCACATAATTTTTAACCGTTATTTCTGCTAGATCAGACAGTTCTCTGAGGGTCGCCTCTAGTGGGTGTGTTTCCTTCGTATTAACGCCGCCTGTGGATTTGTTCTCTTCCATAGCGATCGTGCCGCCAGTATGAATCAATAATATCTTTTTCAAGATTAACGCCCTCCTTATTCTTTGTGTTCGCTATTCCACTTCTTAAAATATCATGTTACGATATAAAAAAACAGTAGAAAAGAGGCAGGACATGCTAGCTGTAATTTCTGCAGCGGTGGCTCCGGCTATTGCTCTATTATCCTTTTTTTATCTAAAAGATAAATATGAGACCGAACCATTATCATTGGTGGTCAAAGTATATATATTTGGCGTTCTTCTCGTCTTTCCAATCATGGTTATTCAGTTTGGAATCAACGAAGAGATGAACGTACCTTCCTTTGTTGAGGCGTTTTTTGTTAGTGGTACATTAGAAGAGTTCTTCAAATGGTTCTTAGTGTTCTATGGAGCTTACCTTCACGAAGAGTTCAACGAGCCATATGATGGTATCGTGTATGCAACAGCGCTATCATTAGGATTTGCATCCTTAGAAAACATCTTTTATCTTTACACGTTTGGGATTGAAGAAGCGTTGGTCCGAGCGCTTCTGCCTGTAAGTGGTCATGCTTTGTTCGGAGTGATCATGGGCTTTTATTTAGGGAAAGGGAAGTTTTCAACAGGAAGAAGGAAGAAGATCTACCTTACTCTGTCACTCCTTTTACCGGTTGTTTTACACGGTACGTTCAACTTCTTATTAGTATCCAGCACAAAATATATTTTCTTCTATATGTTCCCATTTATGATTTTCTTATGGTGGTTCGCTCTTAGGAAAGTAAGAATCGCCAATACGGCTATAACTCCATACACAAATCCAGATGCGAAGACCGGAATATAACCGGTCTTCTTTTATTTCACTATCAGAAAGTATAACTTGTTAGCACGATGTCATTCGACGTGGCAACAAGTTAAGGTAGATAGTATAAGCGCAACTAAGGCAGACCTGAAGAGCTTGGCGTCAGCCAAGTTTTCTTTATTGTGAACCATGAGTCTTTGAAAGCTGAATAAAAAAAAACAGATTACAAATGATATCTGTATAACACGAAAATGGAGATTAAATTACAGGAGGCTTACTTTCTCATGAAAAGAAATTCAGCTTACATAAAGGGAGCATTTTTTGCAATTGCCCTTTGTTTTGGGCTATTAGCTGGATTTGGTCAGAATAATGCACATGCATTTTCAAACCAAGTCGTTCAAGTGGGAGCAACGGGTGAAGATGTAGTTGAACTTCAGTCGAGGCTTCAATATCTAGGTTTTTACACGGGGAACATCGATGGCGTTTTTGGATGGAGAACGTATTGGGCATTACGAAACTTCCAATATGAGTTCGGTCTACCGATCGATGGATTAGCAGGTGGTACGACAAAGAACAAGTTAGCAAAAGCTTCTAAATACGATAAAGCTTGGGTAAATAGACAGATTGACACCGGCAAGAAGTTTTCTTATTACGGCGGTGAAAAGAAAAGTGCAAAGAGTGGAGCGGCTAAAGGCGGCACTGCAAAAAGTGGCACACCAAAAGCTGGAACTGCAAAAGGAGCAGGGAAACCTAAAGCAAAGCCTGCTCAAGTTAAACCGGCAAAAAATATTCCTAATGGCTATTCTCAGAACGATGTGAATTTGATGGCTAACGCTGTTTATGGTGAAGCCCGTGGTGAACCTTACATCGGTCAAGTCGCAGTAGCAGCAGTTATTATCAACCGAGTAAATAGTGCTTCATTTCCAAACACCGTTTCTGGTGTAATCTTCGAACCAGGAGCATTCACAGCAGTTGCGGATGGCCAGATCTATCTAACGCCTAATGCACAAGCGAAAAAAGCGGTCATGGATGCATTGAACGGCTGGGATCCAACAGGAGAAGCTGAATATTATTTTAACCCTGATACAGCTACATCAGGCTGGATATGGACTCGTCCTCAAATCAAAAAAATCGGAAAGCACATTTTCTGTAACTAATAAAGGGGTGAACTGATATGATACGCACGATCCTAATTGTACTGTTGTTCGTGGCAGTAGCAGGAACAGGCTATTGGGGCTACAGTGAACATCAAGAAAAGAATGCTGTACTTCTTCAAGCAGAAAACAACTATCAACGCGCTTTTCATGACTTGAACTTCCATATGGATTCTCTTCATGACAAGATTGGCGAAACAATCGCTATGAATACACGTAATCAGCTATCTCCAGCATTGGCTCAAGTCTGGAGACTAACATCAGAGGCTCATAATGATGTAGGTCAACTGCCTTTAGCGCTATTACCTTTTAATAAAACAGAAGAGTTTTTAACAAAGATGGGCGAATTCAGTTATCGAGCAGCAGTTCGTGATCTAGACAAGAATCCGCTTAGTGATAAAGAATATAATACATTAAAAGAATTGTATGCAAACTCAACTGAAATCCAAAACGAATTAAGAAAAACAGAATCACTCGCGCAAAAGAACAACTTGCGTTGGATGGATGTCGAGATGGCACTAGCTACGAATAAACAGCCAGAAGACAACACGATTATTGATGGATTTAAGACTGTTGATAAATCAGTAGAAGGCTACTCAGACGTAGATTTCGGAACTGAAGTATCCAACATGGAAAAAATGAAAGACCGTGATCTTAGTCAGTTAAAAGGTAAAAAGATCACAAAAGAAGAAGCCAAAAAGATTGCGATCGATTTCTTCCAACTAAAGAAAAACGTGAAGATTACAGTAGAAAGCACTGGAAAAGATGCAAAGTACGACGCATACTCACTAACGTTATATAACCCAGATACAAAAGGCACAACATATATGGACCTAACGAAAAAGGGTGGATATCCACTTTACGTCCTTTACGATCGTAATGTTGGGAAGGCAAAAATCTCACTGAATGAAGCGATGCTTCAAGCTGATGACTTCTTGAAAAAGCATATGGAAAGTCAAATGGAGATGGTAACGAGTGACCAATACGATAACATCGGGGTGTTCACTTATGCTCGACTCGACGATGGTGTAAGGATCTATCCTGAGACCGTGTCTGTAAAAGTAGCATTAGATAATGGAGACATCATGGGGTATGAAGGTACAGACTTCCTTCTAGCACATGTAGACGATAGAACGCCTACGTTTAAGATCTCTGAACAAGAAGCAAGAACAAATCTTAACCCTAAGTTCCAAGTAAAAGAAACAAGCAAGGCATTGATTCGAAACGATATTAACGAAGAAGTGTATTGCTACGAATTCCTAGGAATTCTAGGTAATGATACATTCCGCGTCTTCATTAACGCAGAGAACGGAAACGAAGAAGAAGTAAGAAAGCTTAAAGAAGCAGAGCCATCTTACAACGATATTTAAAAGGGAATTATGGTTATCGTGAAAAAAGGTTTGGATTAATTGCTTCATTGACAAGTTGATTGGAACGGAAGGTGCGAGACTCCTGGGGGATCAGCGGGACAGGTGAGACTCCTAAGGGTGCGGAGCGCCGAGGAGGCTCACCGCACGCCCCCCGGAAAGCGAGCAGCCTGGAGTGGAAATCAACTACTTACTACTATTTCAGATTGATCAAATTTTTTTAAAAGCAAAATTTCGCAACTTGAAATTTTGCTTTTTCTTTTATTTTGAAACTGTCATAATAAGGTAGAAAGATAAGAATGCAATGTATGGGGGAAGTTTGATGATTACAGTGGGTGAACCGTTATATTTAGAGCCGTTGTTTTCGGACAAAAAAGATAAATATCGCTGTAAAGTGTTCGATGTAAAAGAGGATCATCTCTACATTGATTATCCGAGTAACGAGAAAACAAATCGCACGGAATATTTTTTTGATGGAACACAGTTTAAAGCCTCTTTTGTAGATAAAGAGAGAAACGTTTACACATTTCGAACAGAGCTTTTAGGTAGAAAGATTGAAAATATTCCCGTCTTGATGATCACTTCTCCAAAAGAAGAAGAGATCCATAAGATTCAGCGAAGAGAATTTGTAAGAGTTGAAACGATGATAGACACGTCTGTTGTTAACCAAGATGATGCATATCCACCATTTAACTCTGTTATTCTTGATCTAAGTGCAGGAGGAATGCTGCTTTCTCTTCCAGTCGAGCATGCCGTCAGGAGTGAGGATCGGTTGAACTGTTTAGTCGTTTTTCCTATGCAATCTGGAGAAAAACTGTATCTGGACCTAAAATGCACAGTGTTAAGAGTATTCGATGGAGGAGCAGGCGGACGGCAGAAAGCGTCCCTTCAATTTGAGAAGATCACACAAAGAGATCGTCAGCATATTATCCGATTCTGCTTCGAACAGCAACTGCTTAAGAAGAAAAAAGAGAGCGTGGGTCTATAGAAGTGCATAAAGTTTTTCTTTTTGGGAAAAATACTCCCGAAAAGAAGGTGACGTACTTATGAAACGATTTGAACGAATATTGATTCAGCTTGCCGTAGTTCATTTTATTTTACTAGTTGCCGCGCAATTTTTGCTTGAGATTCCTTCCTTTAAGTTATATACAAACAAGAGCATCTATTACGAAGGAGTCATCAAGAATGACCAACAACCAACTTTGGAAACCATAGACCGTTAAACAACATGTATGGTAATATACATATAGATTAAGTCTGATGAATTCAGATTTATACACAGAAAAAAAGCAGGGGATACTCACCTGCTTTTTATTGCTATGTATGCATAGTCATAGGTATGGGGTAGGAGGAAACATGAAAAAATTATTATCGATCGCCATTGATGGACCGGCTGGAGCAGGAAAAAGCACGGTAGCCAAACAAGTAGCTGAACGTCTTTCTTTCATTTACATTGACACGGGTGCTATGTATAGGGCACTTACGTATAAAGCTCTTCTAAAGGGAGCAAATCTTAATGATGGACGCGAACTAGAAATCGTTTTAAATGATACAGATATTAAATTAGTAATCACCGATGGTGGACAAGCTGTACTTCTTGACGGAAAAGACGTATCAGAAGAGATCAGAACTAGTGAAGTAACGAATAATGTATCATTTGTTGCAAGGCAGCAAGAAGTACGAACCGAAATGGTAAAAAGACAGCAGCTACTAGCTGAATCTGGCGGCGTAGTCATGGATGGCCGTGATATCGGTACACACGTTATGCCTAACGCGGAGCTAAAAATTTTCTTGATCGCTTCTGTAGAAGAAAGAGCGCGCAGACGCTATGAAGAAAATATAACAAAAGGGTTTGAAGCAGATTTTGAACTTTTAAAAAGCGAGATTGCTTTAAGAGATAAACGTGACAGTGAAAGAGAAGTAGCTCCACTAAGAAAAGCAGAAGATGCTATCGAACTGGACACAACAAGTATGACGATCGAAGAGGTAGTTTCAAGCATTCTTCATTATGCAAAAGAAAGGGCTTTGTAAAATGATGCTTTATTCTTTCGGAAAATGGCTATGTGGGACCTATTTTAAAGGAACATATAAGCCAGAAATCGTTGGAGCAGAAAATGTGCCGAAAACAGGAGGCATACTTCTATGTTCCAATCACATCCACAACTACGATCCACCGCTTGTAGGGGTCGCTTCACCACGAGATGTGCATTTTATGGCGAAAGCAGAACTCTTCTCGGTACCGGTTTTAAAACATATCCTGCCGAAGATTAACGCATTTCCTGTAAAGCGCGGGATGAGCGACAAAACGGCATTAAAAACAGGGATGAACCTTTTAAAAGAGGGAAAAGTTGTAGGGTTGTTTCCAGAAGGAACCCGCTCAAAGACGGGAGAAATCGGAGAAGGCCTAGCGGGAGCCGGTTTCTTTGCTCTTAAATCAGATGCTCACATCGTTCCATGTGCAATCGTTGGAGAATACCAAAAAGGAAAAAAACTTAAAGTCGTATTCGGTAAACCAATCGACTTTACACATTTTCGGGAGCAAAAAGCTTCCGCAAAAGAAGCGACAGAGCTTATAATGAAACATATAGCTCAGTTAAAAAAAGAGCATGAATAACTTAATCAATTATCTTTAAGAATTTACTTTTGAGTTGTTTTTATAAACTTCTTTGCAAATTGAATGGAGTGTAAGTTGCGAGACTCCTAGGGGATCAGCGGGACAGGTGAGACACCTAAGGACACAAAGTGTCGAGGCGGCTCACCGCACGCCCCCTGGAAAGCGAGCAACTGTAACGGAATTCGATTTACTTTCATCCTTCTTTAAAAAACAACTCCATGATCGATGTTAATGTTCTTTCATACCGAAAGTTCAATAAATTACTTTTCTAATTTTTGAGGAGGTCACGAACATGACAGACGAAATGAGCACAAGTTTAACAAATGCTTCTATGGCTGAAAAAGGTGAAATCATTAAAGGTACTGTACTAAAAGTGGAAGACAAACACGCGTTAGTGGATATCAGCGCTAAGCAAGATGCGTTTTTACCGATTAATGAAGTATCAAGTCTTTTCATTGAAAAGGTAAGTGACGTGTTGAATGAAGGAGATCAGATCACGGTTAAAGTACTTTCTCATACAGAGGACAAGCTACTTGTTTCAAAGAAAGCTGTGGACACTGAAAAATCATGGAGTGAACTCGAAGAAAAGTTTAATTCTAAAGAAACGTTTGAAGTCGTTGTTCACGATGTAGTAAAAGGTGGACTAGTGGTAGACCTTGGCGTGCGAGCGTTCATTCCGGCTTCTATGGTCGAGTCTCACTTCGTTGAAGATTTTTCAGATTATAAAGGAAAAACACTTTCTGTGAAAATCGTAGAGCTTGATGCAGAAAAAGGTCGCGTTATCTTATCTCATCGTGCAGTTACTGAAGAAGCAGCTGTAGCAAAGAAACAAGAGATTTTAGACCGTTTGGCACCAGGCGAAATCATTGAAGGTAAAGTACAACGTTTGACTGACTTTGGTGCTTTTGTAGATATTGGTGGTGTTGATGGATTAGTCCATGTTTCACAGCTATCACATAACCGTGTTGATAACCCTTCAGAGGTTCTTAGCGAAGGTCAGACGGTAAAAGTAAAAGTTCTATCTGTTGACCGCGATAATGACAGAATTTCATTGTCGATAAAAGAAACACAGCCTGGACCTTGGGAAGAAGCTAGTTCTTCCATTCAAGCTGGAAGTGTTATTGAAGGTACGGTTAAGCGCATCGTTACGTTTGGTGCATTCGTAGAAGTAGCACCTGGCATCGAAGGCTTAGTTCATATTTCAGAATTAGCGAACCGTCACATCGGAAATCCAAGTGAGGTTGTGAAAGAAGGTCAGCAAGTTTCTGTCAAAGTGCTTGAAGTGAACAGTCAAGATAAACGTATGAGTCTAAGCATGAAAGCTGTTCAAGATGAAAAGGAAAAAGCAAATCTTAAAGAAAACCTTCCAAAAGAAGAAAAAGGTTTTTCATTAGCAGATATGATCGGTGATCAGCTAAAAGGTTACAAATAATACCCGATTATTTACAGCTCTCGATGTTTTATCGAGAGCTGTTTTTTCTTGCGGTTAGAAGGGGGCACAATGTGGCAATAATGCTATCGAGGTGAAAGAGATGAACGATGGCATACTTTTTTATTGGTTCATGTGGATGAGTTGGGTTGTTTCTACCTTTCTTCTGCGTAAAGGAAAGATAAGAAATCAATGTGTACTTATAACATTGTTTGGAATTATATTGTCCGGTATAAATCTTCATTTTTCTGTAGGAAATATGAATGCTGCATTTGTATTCTTCTTGTTGATCGGGTTGATTCATGTTATCAGATTTAGTCATCAGCTCTTTTTTTTCGTTACTAGCAGTTTTATAGTGGCTACAGCTTATGTTTCAATCGAACTTTTTGCTTTATACGACCCCGCAAAACTGTTTCTGAACAAGAAAATAATACTCCTCATATTCCTGACACTTTTAACGATTACGTTAGCAAGAAGTAAAAAAGATCTTTTCAGTTTAATCGCTATAGGTCTTTTTATTGGCGATGCCGCTTATCAATTCATCATTCTCAGGCTCGTTGGCAAGGTCGAGATCGGATCTCTATATGTATTGGATTTGTTTGCCTCAACTTCTATGATGCTCTTATTTATGGTAGTATTGGTAGATATGTTCAAAAAAATAAGACGAACAACTTTTAAAAGGGTTACTTCAGCGAAGCAGATTTAGAAGAGAATCAGTTGTCTAAACCATAAGTAATTTGCTAAAATAAGTGGACTTGTCTAATTACAAGAAAATGATAGAGCATATAAAAAAAGAAAATTTGATGATTGACTTGATCAGGAAAAAAGGGAAGTGTCTACATGACGAAACCAGTTTTAGCCATAGTAGGAAGGCCAAATGTAGGAAAATCTACTATATTTAACAGAATTGCCGGAGATCGTATCTCGATCGTAGAAGATATGCCAGGTGTAACGCGTGACCGTATTTATAGCTCAGCAGAGTGGTTGAACACAGAATTCAACTTAATCGATACAGGCGGTATTGAAATCAGTGATGCACCATTTATGAGTCAGATGAAAGAACAAGCAGAACTTGCGATTGAAGAAGCGGATGTTATTCTATTCCTTGTAGATGGAATGAACGGAATTACAGCTGCTGATGAAGAAGTAGCAAAGATGCTGTTCCGATCTAAAAAGCCTGTTGTATTAGGTGTGAATAAGATCGATAACCCAGAACGTAAAGAATTGTTATATGAGTTCTATAGCTTAGGAATGGGAGAGCCGATCGGTGTATCAGGTACACATGGTATAGGTCTTGGAGACCTTTTAGACCAAGTAGTAAGTCATTTCCCTGAAACAGTTGCTGAGGAGAAAGAAGACGATACGATCTACTTTTCTTTGATCGGTAGACCGAACGTTGGAAAATCTTCTCTTGTAAATGCTATTTTAGGTAAAGAACGAGTTATTGTAAGTAATATTGCTGGAACAACGAGAGATGCGATCGATTCGAGTTTTGAGCGCGAAGATCAGAAGTATGTAATCATCGATACGGCTGGTATGAGAAAGCGCGGAAAAGTATATGAAACAACTGAAAAATATAGCGTTATGCGTGCGATGAAAGCGATCGAACGTTCCGATGTTGTCCTTATGGTTATCGATGCTGAAGAAGGAATCATCGAACAAGATAAGAAAGTCGCTGGTTTTGCGCATGAAGCGGGTAAAGCAGTAGTGATTGTCGTTAATAAATGGGATGCTGTTGAAAAAGACGATAAGACGATGCAGAAGTTTGAGCAAAAGATTCGTGATCATTTCTTATATCTTTCTTATGCTCCGATCGTATTCGTATCTGCATTAACAAAGCAGCGTCTTCATCAGTTGTATCCTGTAATCAATCAGGTTGCAGAAAATCACTCACTTCGTGTTCAAACGAACATCTTGAATGAAGTGATCATGGATGCCGTTGCGATGAACCCAGCACCAATGGATAACGGAAAAAGATTGAAGATCAACTATGCGACACAAGTGGCGTCAAAACCACCTACGTTCGTCATCTTTGTTAATGATCCTGAGCTTTTCCACTTCTCATACAAACGTTTTCTAGAGAACCGTATTCGTGAAACGTTTGGTTTTGTTGGGACACCGATTAAAATCTTTGCTAGAAAGAAAAACGACTAATCTTCCATGATGACGATCGTACTCTTCGTTATTTCTTACTTGATCGGAAGTGTTAGTTTCAGTTATTTGCT
Source organism: Fictibacillus sp. 18YEL24 (assembly GCF_015903855.1). Taxonomy (GTDB): domain Bacteria; phylum Bacillota; class Bacilli; order Bacillales; family Fictibacillaceae; genus Fictibacillus; species Fictibacillus phosphorivorans_C. Next base: position 724,669 of record NZ_JACZDT010000001.1, on the reverse strand, counting down.
GACTAAAGTATTGAGAAATGAAGATATTAGGAATCATGGAAGTGGTAACGCCGGTGCAACGAATACGCTTAGAGTGTTAGGAAAAAAACCGGCGATCGCCGTTTTGCTATTAGACTGCTTCAAGGGTATTTTAGTTGTCTGGGTTGCCTTATGGTTCACAGATTCTTCCTTCATTGCAGTTCTGTGCGGCATGATAGCCGTCATCGGTCACAACTATCCCGTCTTTTATGGATTTAAAGGCGGGAAAGGCGTGGCTACAGCGATTGGTGTTTTTGCTGCGATTGCATTCTTGCCGTCACTTATAGCAGGTGTTATCGCGATCATAACCATTTGGATATCCAGATTTGTTTCATTAGGTTCTATTGTTTTTTTAATTCTTACTCCATTTTTCATGTTGTACCAATTTAATCTGTCACTAGAAGCAGTATTAACTAGCTTCGTTCTTTCGATTGTTTCAATCTGGAAGCATCGTGGAAATATAGCAAGGATCTGGAATGGGAATGAACGTAAAATTTAATAGTGGAGTGTGACACGTATGGATAATGTTGCTGTTTTAGGTGCTGGAAGTTGGGGTACGGCCCTTGCCATCGTTTTGGCTGACAACGGTCATAACGTTTCTCTATGGGGACGTAGAGAAGATCAGGTCAATGAGATCAACAACGATCATAAGAACGAAAAATATCTGCCTGGCGTTGAACTCCCTGAAAACATCCAAGCAACAACTCAGTTGAAAGAATGTGTGAAAGAAGCGGACACGATCGTACTCGTCACGCCAACAAAAGCGATGAGAGAAGTACTCGGACAATTGAAAAAAGAATTGAGCTCTCCTGTTACAATCGTTCATGCTTCTAAAGGCATCGAGCCTGGTACATATAAACGTATTTCTGAAATCATCGAAGAAGAGCTTCCTCTGAGTGTATTGGATTCTGTGGTTGTTCTTTCAGGTCCAAGTCATGCAGAAGAGGTATCTCTAAGGCAGCCAACCACTGTTACGGTATCTTCAGTAAACATGAAGGCTGCTGAAAAAGTACAAGATCTTTTTATTAATCAAAATTTCCGTGTCTACACGAATCCTGATGTTGTCGGTGTGGAGCTTGGTGGTGCTCTAAAGAACATCATCGCTCTAGGTGCGGGACTTTCTGATGGATTAGGTTATGGAGATAACGCAAAGGCGGCTTTAATCACGAGAGGTCTGGCTGAGATCGCCCGACTTGGTACACAAATGGGTGCCAATCCTCTAACTTTCTCAGGTCTTACAGGAATTGGAGATTTAATCGTAACGTGTACGAGTGTTCATAGTCGTAACTGGCGTGCTGGAAATATGCTTGGAAAAGGTATGAAGCTAGAAGATGTTCTTGAGAACATGGGCATGGTCGTTGAAGGCGTTAGAACCACACAAGCAGCGTACGAATTGAGTAAACGTGTAGAAGTGGAGATGCCGATCACACAAGTGCTGTATGATGTCTTGTTCAACAACAAGGGTGCAAAACAGGCTGTTGACGATCTGATGCAGCGTTCTCGCACACATGAAGTAGAAGATGTATCTTCTTTAAAGAGCTAAACACACAAAGTCGATAGGCGAATGTCTAAAAAATTTTAGGCAATCGCCTTTTTTTCTTTCACGCTTCCAATCTCCCTGCATACGATAAGGTGAAAAGGAAGTGGGAGGAGGACTTCAGGTGGAACGTGAACAACACTTTTTTGATAAGATCGAGAAGAAAACAAGTGTGAAAAAGGATGATATTTTTAAACTTGCTCAATCCGTAAGCGGGTCAAATCTTCGTGACGAGCGCACGATTCGTATGCTGATTTCCCAAGTATCTTCTATGGCTGGAGTAGCGGTTTCGAAACAAAAAGAAGATCAGATCGTTCAAGCTGTTCTTAACAATAACATACCTCTCGACTTAGCAACATTATCTAAAATGTTTGAAGGTAAGTAGGCTCAATTTTTATAATTGTATAAAGTGGATCAGCACCTAAAAACATGGAAGTGTTCCTTCAGTACAGGAAGTATTTAGTCGAACACCCGGTCACGCCCGGGTGTTTTTTTGTTTGGTTTTTTTTATTGATATTGGCTGTTTCTTTGATGTTTCAAAGGTAATTGATTTCCGTTCCAGGTTGCTCGCTTTTTGCGGGGCAGGCGGTGAGCCACATTCGTACACCTTCAAAAAATGAAACGAAAAGCCCATGCCTTTAAGTTCAAATATAATAACAAGATCGTCACTCAATCTTGAGGATCAAGTTTTCGATGATCAATATACAAGTCTAGTTTCATACAAAATTCCAACTTCCGAAAAAGTAAAGGAAATACCAAGAATTATGCTATAATGTACGCTGTGGACAAGGAGGATACATATGAGTGAAGGTTTGTTAAAAATGTGGGTGGCTCTATCAGCCATCGGTTTAATGTTTGTTGCTGTTTTCTCTATCATGTTTAGTCGAGCGAAATTATCTGGAATCTTTCAGACGGTCGTTTCACTATTTGCGTGGATCTGTATGATCGTAGCAGGTATTCTAATCATCATCGTTGTGTTCAGCGGACCTGTACAAGGTTAAAGGAGGAAGTCAATATGTCTAAAAAATGGTGGATTCCTTTATGTTTAATTTTATTCACACTTTCAGGATGTTTGTATCCGGAAGAAAGAAAAACACAGAACCGAGTTCCTTATCAAGATCAGATTACTGCGGTTCAGCAAGCCGTTGAGAGTTTTCAAAAAGATACGGGTGTACTGCCGATTAAAACAAAAGAGGCAGATACAGATATCTATCAAAAATACTTGATCGACTTTAATAAACTAGTTCCAAAATATATGCAAGAACCTCCCGGCAATGCTTTTGAAAAGGGTGGAACCTTTCAATACGTATTGATCGATGTAGAGACAAAGCCGACTGTAAAGCTTGCAGATCTTGTATTAACTGATAAGGTTCAGGATATACAGGTTGCTTTAAATATCTATATGGCCGAACACGACTACCCGCCTTTTAAAAAGATAGAAGCATCGGGCAGGCACACTCTTGATTTTAAGAAGTTAGGTTTTAAGGAAGATCCGTACGTCACAAGTCCTTTTACGGGGAAGAAACTGCCATTTATGATCAATGGTGATGCAAAGATTTTTATAGATTACAGGAAAGATCTAAGTGCAGCGATCACAAGCTACCAGGATGAATTGGATAAACACGAAGACATACGTCACCTACTAGCCGTTCATTCGTTTTTTGTGCCTGTCTATTCTGTTCCATATACAGTTGAAAATAATAAACCTATTTTTTTAATAAAATAGGCATGAACTCTCCCTTTTTCTAATACATTCATAGAAAAGGCGGAGAGATTTTTTTTGGAAATCCTTTTAACGAAACAAGCTTTATAGTTTCATCGGTAGGCACTCTAGTGCGCCCTCCCGTTTTTATGGAACTATACAACCGAGAAAAGCGAGGATCCAATAAAAATTTCCGTTCCTTTGTCATAATCAATAGGACAAAATCATACGATGTATTGTCCAAGACTAGCATCCGGAACTTTATTTGGATCGGGAGGGAAATGAATGGAGAAAATCGATATTTTCAAAGATATCGCCGAACGGACAGGCGGAGATATCTACTTGGGTGTAGTAGGAGCAGTTAGAACAGGGAAGTCCACATTTATTAAAAAGTTTATGGAGCTTGTGGTGCTGCCGAACATTGATAATGAAGCAGAACGCCAACGTGCTCAAGATGAATTACCGCAGAGTGCAGCTGGACGCACCATTATGACCACTGAGCCCAAATTTGTTCCAAACAATGCGGTGAAGATCAATGTAGGTGATGGGCTAGATGTTAACATACGTCTCGTTGATTCAGTAGGTTATGCGGTGCCGAGTGCAAAAGGGTACGAAGATGAAAACGGCCCAAGAATGATTCATACACCATGGTATGATGAGCCGATTCCGTTTCATGAAGCCGCTGAGATCGGTACTCGAAAAGTTATTCAAGAACACTCCACGCTTGGAGTAGTAGTAACAACGGATGGAACGATCGGTGAGATTCCAAGATACGATTATGTGGAATCAGAAGAACGAGTGGTCGAAGAGCTGAAAGAAGTTGGAAAGCCGTTTATCATGCTGATCAACTCTACACAGCCGCACCATCCAGACACGCAAAGACTTCGCAACGAGCTTTGTGAAAAATACGATATTCCTGTACTCGCAATGAGTGTTGAAGCGATGACGGAGCATGATATTAACAACGTGTTAAGAGAAGCGTTATACGAGTTTCCGGTGCTTGAGGTCAATGTTAACCTTCCTAGCTGGGTAATGGTCCTTCGTGAGAACCATTGGTTGCGTGAAAGCTATGAAGAAGCAGTTAGAGAAACGGTTCAAGACATCAAACGTTTACGTGATGTAGATAAGGTTGTAGGGTTCTTCGCTGACTATGATTTTATCGATGACGCAAGACTCGCAGGAATCGAAATGGGGCAAGGGATCGCTGAGATCGACTTGTTCGCACCTGATTACCTGTACGACCAGATCTTAAAAGAAGTGGTGGGCGTTGAGATTCGAGGCAAAGACCACTTGCTTCAGCTGATGCAAGAATTTGCATACGCTAAGACGGAATACGATCAAGTGGCCGACGCGCTAAGAATGGTTAAGCAAACAGGATATGGAATCGCGGCACCAGCGATTACTGATATGAGCCTCGATGAGCCTGAGATCATCCGTCAAGGATCTCGATTCGGTGTAAGACTGAAGGCGATCGCACCTTCCATTCATATGATTAAAGTAGATGTAGAATCAGAGTTTGCTCCAATTATCGGTACGGAAAAACAAAGTGAAGAGATGCTTAGATACTTGATGCAAGACTTTGAAGAAGATCCACTATCAATCTGGAATTCTGATATCTTTGGAAGATCGCTAAATTCTATCGTAAGAGAAGGAATCCAAGGGAAGATCTCACTGATGCCAGAGAATGCAAGATATAAATTAAAAGAGACATTAGAACGTATTATAAATGAAGGTTCAGGCGGTTTGATTGCCATTATTTTATAACTTTTGGACTCCTATCATCAGGAGTCTTTTTTTTGTTTTAACGATTAAGGTAACTGTGTATCTCTGTTTGTTTGACTAGAACAAATGACCTGTGCTAAGAGAGTGACTTTATTACCTCGCGAGGATAGTTTTTTTTGTAAAAAAAGGTCAAAAAATAAGGAATTTTAAGGGTTGAATAGCGAAAAACGCCTAAAAAAGATTGAATTTCTCAAGGTAATCGTATAATATAAGGCTTGTTACAGATATAATTAGTAAAATCTTGTATATTACATAAATGAAGGAACCATGATTCAAAAGTTGAATGATGGTGAATAGTACCTTGAGAGGAGGTGAATGGAATGAACAAGACTGATCTAATCAATGCAGTATCTGAGCAAGCTGAGCTTTCTAAGAAAGATGCATCTAAAGCAGTTGACGCTGTTTTCGAAGCAATCACTGGTACACTACAAAGCGGTGATAAGGTTCAACTTATCGGATTTGGTAACTTTGAAGTTCGTGAGCGTGCAGCTCGTAAAGGCCGCAACCCACAAACTGGTCAAGAGATCGAGATCTCTGCTAGCAAAGTTCCTGCTTTCAAACCAGGGAAAGCCCTTAAGGACGCTGTTAAATAATTGATACATAGGGCAACTTAAAAAAGACCGTGAATCCATTCACGGTCTTTTTTATATGGAATGGAAGAAGGGAAAGATATATCGGCAAGAATGAGATTATATCGTCAAGAATTTGAATATATCGGCAACAAACAAAATATATCGGCAAAAATCCAATTTTATCAGCAACTCACTCAAAGAATCACCCGTCATCCAATTCGAACCTTACTATTCAATCAGATCCACTCCGGACACGGCGTAAGGGTTTTCTCTTTTTGCTATTCTCTCTTCATTATGCTAAAATTTTTCTATTGTGTTAATGGAATTGGAGGACAACCGGCGTGGCAGAAGTTCAAAAAGAAAAAATTGAGTTAGCGGTAAAAATGATATTAGAAGCGATAGGTGAAGACCCTGATCGAGAGGGTTTAATAGATACACCAAAACGTGTTGCAAAAATGTATGAAGAAGTATTCCAAGGATTGAACCAAGATCCTAAAGAGCACTTTGCTACAATTTTTGGAGAAGATCATGAAGAGTTAGTGCTTGTAAAAGATATCCCTTTCTACTCCATGTGTGAGCATCATCTCGTACCTTTCTTCGGAAAAGCTCATATCGGATACATACCTAAAGGAGGCAAAGTAACAGGATTAAGCAAGCTTGCTAGAGCTGTGGAAGCTGTTACAAAACGACCTCAACTTCAAGAAAGAATCACATCGACGATTGCGAACAGCTTGCTAGAGACTCTCGAACCTCATGGTGTGATCGTTGTGATCGAAGCAGAGCATATGTGCATGACGATGCGTGGTGTTAAAAAACCGGGCTCTATGACGGTTACTTCAGCAGTTCGTGGCGTTTTTGAAAAAGATCCTGCTTCTCGTGCAGAAGTACTAAGTTTAATTAGAAACTAAGGAGGTAACTTCATGAAATCAGAATTTGATTTTTTCGTGATTAAAGCGAAAGAGAACGGCGTAAACGTGATCGGCTTGACTCGTGGTACAGAAACAAGATTTCACCATTCTGAAAAGCTTGATAAAGGTGAAGTGATGATCGCTCAGTTCACAGAGCATACTTCAGCTGTAAAAGTAAGAGGGAAAGCTGTGATCTACACGAAACACGGAGAAGTAGATACAGAATCGTAAAGATTACTTTCGGCAGTACATGTGCCAAAAAGCTGGGCTACAGATAAGCCTAGTTTTCTTTATGTCTTTTAAAGAGGTTGAATCCTAATAATTTTGGCGACTATGTTATAATAAGAAAGCACAATTTTGCTGTGTCATTGGAGGGATTTGATGAACACCATGGAACAGATTCAACGTTTAAAACAGCATACACTTTTATTGATGCAGCACAGTTATGTAGAACGATATATCCAACCTCCAGTATTTAATGAATTCAAAGTATTCATCACGTACTGTCTTTTGCGTGAACTAGAATTGGATGAAGCTGTAGAAGCAGAGTACTTCAGTTCGATTACTCTCATTCAGTCTGCATTGGACCGTCATGATGATATTTTGGAAGAGCAAATCAATAAGAACAAAAAGAACCGTCAGCTTGTTGTATTGTCTGGCGATTATTTTAGCAGTCTATACTACTTACTTTTATCTCATTGTGAAAATTTAGATCTGATCTCAAAGTTATCGAGCGCGGTTCAGGAAATTAACGAACTAAAGGCAGATCTGCATATTCATAGCAAGGACAAGTTTTCAACCACGAGTGTAGAATATTTAAAAGCCATACAGAAGATCGACAGTCTATTATTAACAAAAGCCGCTGAATCGTTTGGTCTCTATACATATATACCGTTTATTGAAAGGTACCTAACTGTGTCACGATATCACAGTCTTGATAAGAGAAGAAGATTAAGTGAAGAACAGTTGAACTTCCTCGAGACATGCGAGGCTGAACTAAAGAATAAAGAAGTTGAAATGCCGCTGTTGTTTCATAGAGAAGGATACAACATGGTAGATGCTAGCAAAAATGACTTAATGTTAGGAGAGGGTTAATCCGATGTTGAGTAAAGAAGAACGGGTTCACTCTGTATTTGAAAAGATCTCGGATCAGTATGACTATATGAACGATCTGATCTCTTTTAAACAGCATAGTAAATGGCGTAAAGATACGATGAAAAGAATGAATGTACAGCCTGGAAACCAATGTTTAGATGTTTGTTGCGGAACAGGTGAATGGACGTTCGCTCTTGCTGAAAAAGTTGGTGCAGAAGGGAAAGTAGTTGGCCTCGATTTCAGTCAGAACATGCTGAACGTTGGGATCGAAAAGCTAAGGAAGCGCCGAGCTCCTGGAGTCAGCTTTATCCATGGCAACGCGATGGAGCTTCCGTTCGAAGATAACAGCTTTGACTTCGTTACGATCGGGTTTGGGCTTAGAAACGTACCCGATTATCTACAAACACTTAAAGAGATGGCACGCGTAGTGAAACCGGGCGGTAGAGTCGTATGTTTAGAGACTTCGCATCCCACAGTTCCGGTGTTCAAACAGCTCTTTAAATTTTATTTTACGTATATCATGCCAGTATTCGGTAAGTTATTCGCAAAAAGTTACCAAGAATACGCATGGCTTCAAGAATCAACAGAAGCTTTTTTAACAAAAGAAGAACTGAGACAACTTTTTAAACAAGCGGGTTTATCAAACGTTGAGGTTAAATCGTATGCTTTAGGTGCTGCCGCCATGCATACTGGGAAAAAACAGCAATAGAAGAGAGCGTTGCAGTGTGTGGAAGAAAATTAAAATAATTTTAGAAATGATAAAGTTTGAACATACCATCTTTGCTCTACCGTTCGCATTTCTTGGAGCGATCATGGGAAACCTCGTTGAAGAGGGAACAGTTCCATCTTTGATGGAATGGGTTTGGATCACTCTCGCAATGGTCGGGGCACGAAGTTCTGCTATGGCTCTTAACCGTGCGATAGATTCAGAGATTGATGGAGCGAATCCTAGAACGAAAACAAGAGCGATACCAGCTAAGCTTTTAAAAAGAGGCGAAGTCTATCTTTTTATACTCGTCTCACTAGCTTTATTATTTGTAAGTGCTTATCAATTAAACGCCCTATCAGTTAAGCTCTTGCCGCTTGCGGTCTTTTTTCTTGTTATCTATTCCTATACGAAGCGTTTCACGTATTTGTGTCATCTCGTCTTAGGTGTGACGATCGCTATCGCGCCACTTGGCGGTTGGGTTGGTGCAACCGGAACATTAAGTCCGGAAGCCTTTTTACTATTTATAGGGGTATTGTTTTGGACAGCTGGTTTTGACGTGATCTATGCTACACAAGATGCTGAATATGACAAGTCGCATGGGCTGTATTCCATTCCTTCTGCGTTTGGTATTGCTAATGGTCTAATGACTGCTAGATGGCTGCACGTTGCTAGTTTCATAGCGTTTGTCTCTCTTGGCGTTGTATCAGGAATGGGCTGGATCTATTATTTAGGGGTGTTCATATCTGGTGCGATCATGGTGTATGAGCATTCACTCGTTAAGCCTCATGATCTGTCTAAACTGGATGTAGCCTTCTTTACGATGAACGGTGTATTGAGTGTGGTCATGTTTATCTTTTCAGTAGGAGATTTGTTGATATGAAAACTTTTACAATCGGAATAACAGGAGCGAGTGGAGCTGTTTACGGAGTAAGACTTGCTCAAGAGATCTTAAAAAGCGGACACAAGCTACATCTTGTTGTTACTGAAGCAGGGTGGCAAGTGTTTAGAGAAGAATTATTGTGGGATACGGAGGACCGTGAACGCTGTATAGAAGAGAATTTTGCTTCATACGGAAAAGATCGTTTTCATTATCACACGCTTCGCGATTTTAATGCACCGATCGCGAGCGGATCGTATCAGAACGACGGAATGGTCATCATTCCTTGTTCGATGGGAACTCTTTCTGGGATCGCACATGGTGCATCAGGAAACCTGTTAGAACGTACAGCAGATGTTATGCTGAAAGAGAGCAGAAAACTGATCTTAGTACCAAGAGAGACACCACTTCACAAGATTCACCTTGAAAACATGTTAAAAGTAACAGAAGCAGGAGGAAAGATTGTTCCTGCGATGCCTGGTTTTTATCACTTGCCAAAATCGATGGATGATCTAGTGAACTTCTTGGTAGGTAAAGTGCTAGATAACTTAGGTGTACATCACGAATTGTTTACACGCTGGGGAGACTGATAGATTATGAACATCGGGGAAATCAGCTACACGAACATCATACCCCTTTATTTTTATTTGGATAGAGAGCGACTGATGGATCAAGGTGCGACGATTACACAAGCGGTTCCATCACGAGTTAACGCTTTAATGGAGAAACGGCTGGTCGACATAGGAGGCATCTCTTCATTTTCATACGGAAAGAACGCGGAGAACTATAGTTTAGTCCCAGATCTTTCGGTTTCTTCGTTCGGAAAAGTAAACTCTATCTTTCTTTTTTCAAAGTATAAGATGGAAGAGTTGGACGGTAAAAAAATCGCATTAACATCTAGCTCAGAAACATCGGTCGCTCTATTAAAAATTATCTTAGACCGTTTTTATGGTGTAGAGGTTACGTATCAAGTAGAAACACCGAACTTTGAATCCATGCTGAACACATATGATGCATGTCTCTTGATAGGGGACGATGCGATAAGTGCGAACCGTAAACGAGGCTCTTATCACGTATATGATCTTGGAGAGATCTGGTATCAACAGACAGGACTGCCAATGATCTTTGCCGTGATGGCGTATCGAAATGAAATGGAAACCGAACAAGGTGCGCTGTTATCGTATGTGGGTAGAAGTATGATAGAGAGCAAAGAAAGATGTCAGAGAGAAAATTTTGTTCCAGTCATCGAACGAGTGATAGAAGAACACGGAGGCACTTTTCAGTTCTGGAATTCTTATTTTAATGGATTAAATTATCAATTTAGTGGCGAACATGAAAAGGGACTCAACCTTTATTTTCAGCTAGCTGTAGAGTGCGGATTGTTAAATACAATGCCCTCTATCATTAAATATTCGTATAAGTAACGGGCGATAGGGTGAAACAAAAGTGAAGTTAAAGGACTTATACTCATTTCTAAAAAAAGACTTGCAGCAGATTGAAGATCAGCTCGTAGAATCCGTTCGTTCCGATCAGAAACAGATTCATACGGCAGGAGCTGAACTCTTAAAAGCAGGGGGAAAGAGAATCCGCCCTGTGTTTGTTCTGCTTTCCGCTCAGTTCGGCACATATAACATTCACCAAGTGAAAAAGCCAGCTGCAGCTCTTGAACTGATTCATATGGCTTCGCTCGTTCATGATGATGTAGTTGATGATGCGGATATGAGGCGTGGTAGAAAAACAGTAAAAGCAAAATACGATAACAAGATTGCCATGTATACGGGCGATTTTATTTTCGCATCCGCATTAAAACTAATGTCTGAGATCGAAATTCCGCGTGCGCATCAGATTTTGGCACAAGGCATGAAAGAGATGTGTCTTGGGGAGATCGAACAGATCAACGAGCAGTATGATACGGATCAAAACATTCGAAAGTACTTCAAACGAATCAAACGAAAAACCGCACTTTTAATCGCACTGAGCTGTCAGCTTGGAGCGATTACGTCAAAAGCAGATGTTTCTCTGCAAAAGAAACTGTACGATTTTGGTTTCTCTGTAGGGATGGCTTTTCAGATTACAGACGATATCTTAGACTTTACCGCTTCTGAAAAACAGCTCGGTAAACCAGCAGGAAGTGATCTGAAGCAAGGAAACTTAACATTGCCTGTGCTTTACACGATCTATCAGTATCCAGAGATGAAAGAAAAGCTGGATGCTTATTATGACAAAAAAGAGCCCGCTCAGCTTGCAGAACTGTTAAAAGATATCAAAGAGTTAGGCGGAATTGATTACGCAACGAAGATATCTGATAAATATTTGAAACGCGCTAAATTAGCTGCCGAGTCTTTGCCAGAAACGGATGCCAGAGATAGTTTGTTAAAAGTAGCAGATTATATAGCTGGTCGAAAATTTTGAGTGATTGCTAATTTTTAAAATTTTTGGTACGATTTCTCTGGGGAACTTGTCCCACATATACATAGATGATAGGAGAGGGAATGCATGGAAAAAACGTTTTTAATGGTAAAACCTGATGGTGTTCAACGTGCGTTAATCGGAGAAATCGTATCCCGTTTTGAAAAGAAAGGTTTTCAACTTGTTGGAGCTAAACTAATGAACATTTCTGAAGATCTTGCAAAAGAACATTATGGTGAGCACAAAGAGCGTCCGTTCTTCGGCGAACTTGTTGATTTTATTACATCTGGTCCAGTATTTGCTATGGTTTGGGAAGGAAAGGACGTTATTCTTACAGCTCGTAACATGATGGGCAAAACGAACCCTTCTGAAGCTGCTCCTGGATCAATCCGCGGAGACTATGCTGTACAAGTGAGCAACAACATCATCCATGGTTCTGACTCTGCTGAAAGCGCTGTCCGTGAGATCGGTCTTTTCTTCAAAGAAGAAGAACTTGTTTCTTATGATAAAGCAGTGGCGGTTTGGATTTAATTTTACATGGAAATGAAAGCGTTTTAACCGGCCGATGTGCCGGTTTTTTTGTTATTAAGATAAAATTGAATGTGGTAGCGAAGAAAAAGTGGCTGAGAATGGGTCTATTCGTTCCGAAAATGGAAGTGAGAACGGGTTTTGAGGCAATACGTTAAAAATTTTGATTATCGCATCAAAAGAGAGCGCCTGTTGTACATTTATCAACCATTTACATGGAGATTTCTTAAAAAATCCGGTGGAGTTTTTGCTTTATATCATCGAGTCGACATCTTAATAATGTCGCTCCGATAACGCAACAATTTAAATTCCGATCCGATATTATACATACATAGACTAAATATGGATAGCAGAAGTGAATTGGAGAGAGAAACATATGGATCGCGACTACGAAAGCTTTAAACAGAGCATTTATGATCAAACAGGAATAGATCTTTCCTTATACAAGGAAGCGCAGATGAAACGCAGACTCATTGCACTGAGGGACAAACGGGGATTTACAACGTTTTCTGAATATTTTCGTGCACTCACAAAAAATCCAGAATTACTTCTTGAATTTCTAGACCGTATGACCATCAACGTTTCTGAATTTTACCGAAATCCTGCTCGTTGGGATGTACTAGAGAAAAAAATCATTCCTCTGTTAGTTGAAGACAGGTCATCTTTAAAAGTATGGAGCGCAGCCTGCTCCACAGGAGAAGAGCCATACAGCTTGTCGATGCTGTTATCCGATTACAAAAAGGACGTATCAAGGTTTTCGATCCTTGCAACAGACTTAGATCAACAAGTGTTAGAGCAAGCCAAAAAAGGGTTTTATTTTGAAAAAGCGATCAAAGATGTTCCGAGCGATAAAATAGCACGATATACAACAAAAGAGGAACTCGGTATCAGCGTTACAGATTCAATCAAAAAACATGTAACGTTTAAGAAGCAGAACTTGCTTTCTGATCGTTTTGAATCTGATTTTGATCTGATCGTTTGCCGAAATGTAATGATCTATTTTACGGAAGAAGCCAAAACAGTCCTGTATCAAAAATTCAGCAAAGCACTTCGAAACGGCGGTGTTCTGTTCGTGGGAAGTACCGAGCAGATCTTCAATCCAGGTTTATACGACTTAGTATCGGTAGAACCGTTCTTTTATCGAAAACTGAGTTAAAAAACAAAAATACAACCATGTAAATCTGTTGACAGATTTCCTACAATGGTTTAATGTAACTGATAAGTTTAGAGCACACGTAACTGTGCACATTAGTATAGAGTTTAGAGCCTAGTTGAGACAAGTTGAGAGAGTTTGAGTGGAGCAGAGCCGAGAATGGATATGTACATATGCCATGCGGGTTATTTCTGCATGGCTTTTTTATATGCTTCGTAAAAGAAGGATGTACATGTTCCCGTAAAAGATCGACCTCTTATATCCCCCTCATTCTCCGTATAAAGCGGAGGTGCAGACATGATCATATCCCATCCGATCCCTCCTTGAACGCTTTTGTTTGTAGACAAAACAACCAAAACGATTAAGGGGTGTTCATATGATTTCAAATATCATTCAAAAAATAATGAAACACGAAACATTAACCGAAAATGAAGCTTTTTATTTTATGGAGAAATTAGCCAATGGTGATGTAACAGATGCGCAAGGAAGTTCTGTTTTAAGCATCATGAGCTTTCGCGGCGAGACGATCGATGAGATCGTTGGTTTTGTTAAGGCGATCAGAAAGCTCTCTAGAGCGGCAGATTCATCCCAGCACGGTGAGCTCATGGACACTTGTGGCACTGGCGGTGATGGAGCATCGACCTTTAACATCTCTACAGCGGTAAGTATCATACTCGCTTCTTTAGGAGTAAAGGTAGCCAAGCATGGTAACAAAGCAATTACATCAAAAAGTGGTAGCTCTGATGTTTTAGAAGCTTTAGGTATTGGAGCAGCCAGCAACCACTTTGAAGCGAACTCTCAACTGAATAAACACGACATCGCGTTTTTACACGCTCCATATTTTCATCCGGCACTAAAAAAAGTAGCGTCGTTGAGAGGGCAACTTCCATTTCGAACGATCTTCAATTGTATCGGTCCATTGTTAAACCCGATGGCACCTGCTTATCAACTGATTGGAGCAAGCAATGAAGAAGTTGCTGAAAAGCTTGCTAAAGTGATTCAGAAGCTCGGGATCAAACGCGCATTGATCGTTACAGGTAAAGATGGATTGGATGAATGTTCGATCACTGGCGAGACACGGATGTATTTAGTGGAGAACAACACGATTAATTCGTTCAACTACACACCTGAAGAAGCAGGGTTACATCGAGGAAATCTAAATGATTTAACTGTTTCAAACAAAAAAGAAAGTGCAGAACTCATACGTTCCATCCTACAAGGAGAAGGAAACGAATCAGCACGAAACATCGTCATCTTGAACGCGGCTGCCGCCCTTTTTGCATCAAAACGAGTTCCGAGTATTCGAGACGGTGTGGAGATCATCAAACAATGTCTACATTCAAATTCTGCATATGATCATCTAGAAGAAATGACGAAAGAAGAGGCGAATGCACATGTTAACTAAAATATTGAAGCAAAAAGAAAGAGAAGTAGCTATTCTTCCTTCGTTCAAAAAAGGTGAGCTGGATTTTACAGATAAGGATCATCGCCCTTTTGCTAATAGAATCGCTAACTCTGTGATAAGACCAGCATTGATCGCCGAAGTGAAAAAAGCTTCACCATCCAAAGGAATTATTAAAGAAAATTTTAATCCAATTGAGATCGCGATAGATTATGAAAAAGCAGGAGCATCTTGCTTATCCGTCTTAACGGACACCAAGTTCTTTCAAGGAGACCTTCAATATTTGAAAGATATTCGAAAACATGTTTCGCTTCCTCTCTTAAGAAAAGATTTCATCATCGATGAAAAGCAGGTTATTGAGAGTGTAGAAAATGGAGCAGATGCGATTCTGCTGATTGCCGCATGTTTGCCGGCTGAACGGTTAGGGACGCTTCACGCACTAGCTTTAGAATGCGGGTTAGAGTGCTTGGTCGAAGTACACTCAATTAGTGAGATCGAGCAAGTTTACGACGTTTGCGACCCTTCTATGATTGGAATAAACAATCGTGACCTAAAAACGTTCACAACAGATATCGAGCATACGTTTTCACTTCTTTCATCTATTAAAAACGAAACCCTCGTGATTAGTGAGAGTGGCATAAAAACAGCTTCAGATGTTAAAAGCCTGCTGGATCACCAAGTGAACGGAATGTTGATCGGAGAAACATTGATGAGAGCGGACTCCATAGAAAATAAGATAAGAGAGCTTTATCATGACTGTTCAAATTAAATATTGTGGTTGTCAGTCTGAAGAGGACTATAAGCTGCTCATTGAATCAAAAGCAGATCTGATCGGATTCATATTCGCTGAAAGTAAAAGGAAAGTCGATCCTACAGAAGTGAACAGCTGGATCGAGAAGTACGGAAAACCTAAAAAGCTAGTAGGTGTTTTTCAAAATGCAACTCTACAAAAGATCAAGAATGTTATTAACACAGTACCGATCGATATCATCCAGTGTCACGGAACTGAATCGGTTGATCAGCTCAAGGAAATAAGAGTACATTGCAACAAAGAAATCTATAAAGCACTCCCTTTTAGTGAAAGCATCTTAAAAGAAATAGAGTTACACGGAAAAGTGGCAGATGGACTTATCATAGATTCTGTCTCTCAAGGTCAATTCGGCGGTACCGGCATTCCATTTTCGTGGGAGGAAGTTCCTAACATGATGAAAGCATCAGATGGGATAGGAGTTACGTGTTTCATTGCTGGCGGAATCAAACCAGAAAATGTTTCAGAACTGATGAAACTTCATCCACACGGAATCGATTTAAGTGGTGGTATCGAAGAAAATGGCAAAAAAAGCGTAAAAAGAATAGAAACTCTTGAAAGGATGATGATGAGATGACTACAGCAACAGTACCTGATCATAGAGGAAGATATGGAGTGTTCGGAGGAAAATACGTACCAGAAACAATCATGTTTGCACTCGAAGAGCTTGAGACAGCTTTCAACGAAGCCATCCAAGATCAAGAATTTAATGAGCTTTTTCAAAAAGAACTCGCGATTTATTCAGGACGTCCGACTCCATTAACAAAAGCTGACCGATTGAGTGAGTCGAATGGTGGAGCATCCATCTATTTAAAAAGAGAAGACCTTAACCATACAGGGGCACATAAGATCAATAACGCCATCGGGCAGGCACTCTTAGCTGTAAGGATGGGAAAGAAAAAGATCATCGCTGAAACTGGAGCGGGTCAGCATGGCGTAGCAGCAGCGACAGTAGCTGCTAAGTACGGATTATCTTGTAAAGTTTATATGGGAAAAGAAGATATAAGAAGACAAGCTTTAAATGTGTTTCGCATGAAACTGTTAGGAGCAGAAGTGATTGAGGTAACGAGTGGCAGCCAAACATTAAAAGATGCTACTAATGAGGCGATCCGGGAATGGGTTGCTGCGGTAGAAGACACATTCTATCTCATCGGATCAGCTGTAGGACCTTATCCATACCCGAAGATGGTCAAACAATTTCAACAGGTGATCGGTCATGAAACAGAGAGTCAGTTTAAAGAGATCCAACAAGGGAAGCTTCCTGACGCTGTTGTTGCATGTGTGGGCGGTGGCAGTAATGCGATCGGCATGTTCGCACCGTTTATTGAGAAAGATGTACCTCTGTATGGCATAGAGGCTGCAGGGATGGGGGTAGAGACTGCTCAGCATGCGGCAACGTTATCTAAAGGGTCGAATGGTGTGATTCACGGTTCGTTGACAAAGCTTCTTCAAACGAGCGAAGGACAGATTACAGAACCATACTCGATCTCAGCAGGACTTGATTATCCAGGAATAGGACCAGAGCATGCTTACCTGCATGAGACAAAAAGAGTAACTTATGAAGCAGTCACAGATGAAGAAGCATTACACGCTTTGAAGCTTTTATGTGAGAACGAAGGTATTCTATGCGCGTTAGAGAGTGCACACGCCGTAGCATATAGTCTGAAGCTCGCTAAAAAAATGCAAAAAGATCAACATGTAGTCGTCTGTTTATCTGGAAGAGGCGATAAAGATGTTCATACATTGATGGAATTTGAAGAAGGGGGAAATGAGTATGAATAAGAGATGGGAAGTTTTTCAGCAATCTTCAGATTTTCGCTTCACTCCGTATATCATGGCTGGTGATCCATGTGAAGAAGCAACGATTGACCTGGCACTCGCTCTAGAAGAGTGTGGAGCACACGCTCTCGAGCTGGGTGTTCCATACTCAGATCCTTTAGCTGATGGACCTGTTATTCAACGAGCGGGTATGAGAGGTTTGGCACAAAACATGAATCTTGAGAAAACGGTAAAGCTCGTTTCAAAGCTTCGTGAAAGAGGATTGAAGATTCCGGTAATTATCTTTACTTATTATAATCTTTTGTTACAATTAGGAGAAAATCGTTTCCTGAAGTTAGCAGAGAACAGCGGTGTAGATGGGGTTCTAGTACCTGATCTGCCGTATGAAGAAAGCGGGTATCTACGGAAGATGTGTTCAGAGCATAACCTTGCTCTCATCTCGCTTGTTTCACCTACAACACGTGAAGAAAAGCTTGCTAGACTCAGTAGAGAGGCAGAAGGGTTTTTGTATTGCATCTCATCTTTAGGTGTGACAGGAATCAGAAGTGAGTTTCGAGCTGGATTGGACGATTTCTTAAAAGCCGCGAAACGAAACAGCCGCGTTCCAGTCTTAGTAGGGTTCGGACTGTCTACACGAGAACAGATCCAGCAGTTTGATGGCAGCAGTGATGGGTTTATCGTAGGCAGTGCGATCGTTAAAAAGATTGAGGAGCTAGAGAGTGACCTGCTAACGAACAGAGAGGAAGCGATCAAAACGTTTAAATCGTATATTGAGTCATTGCTGCCTGTCTATAGTCGTTAAAAAGGAGTGGGAAAATGCAGCCGAAACAGCAGTTGTTATCTTTAAAACCATACAAACCAGGTAAACCAGTAGAAGAAGTGAAGCGTGAACTAGGTCTTGAAAGAATTGTGAAACTTGCTTCAAACGAGAACCCTTATGGATGCTCTGATCTTGCGAAAGAGAAAATAAATGAGGAGTTATCACAGCTTCATGTGTATCCTGACGGCTATTCAGCTGAGCTTAGAGAAAAACTTTCAAACCAACTTCAAGTGAAACAAGACCAGATTATTTTTGGAAACGGCTCAGATGAAGTCGTACAAATTCTTTGCCGAGCCTATCTATCTTCTGAAACGAATACTGTGATGGCCGCTCCTACTTTTCCACAATACAGACATAATGCTGTCATTGAAGGAGCTGAAGTGAGAGAGGTTGAGCTGATCGAAGGCAATCATGATCTAGGTGGTATGCTCGAGGCGATCGATCAAGATACGAGAATCGTCTGGCTTTGCAATCCGAACAACCCGACGGGAAACTATATTCCTGAGTCAGAGTTTGTAAGTTTTATGGAAAAAGTTCCGTCTGATGTGGTCGTAGTAAGTGACGAAGCTTATTATGAATATGTATCAGCTGCTGATTATCCAAACACACTAGATTACTTGGATAAGTATCCGAATCTAGTGATTCTAAGAACGTTCTCAAAAGCTCATGGACTAGCTGCACTTCGAATTGGTTATGGAGTCGCACAGTCTTCTATCATCCAGTCGATTGAGCCTGCTAGAGAGCCTTTCAACACTTCTCGTATCGCTCAAGCTGCAGCGATTGGGGCCTTAGAAGATGATACGTTTATTTCAGAATGCAAAGAAAAGAACAGAAAAGGTCTAGAAATGTTCTATTCATTCTGTGATGAAAAAGGGCTGTTGTACTACCCCTCAGAAGCAAACTTTATTCTGCTCGACGTAAAATCTGATGCTGATAAAGCGTTTGATTATCTTCTACGAAAAGGTTACATCGTGCGCTCAGGAAGTGCATTAGGTTTTCCTACCATGATCCGAGTAACGATCGGTGAAGAAGACCAGAACAAAGAGATCATAGAACACTTAGGTGCGTATATTGATTCTGTAGTAGAGAAAGTAAATAAATAAAAGACCCACAACAAAAGCCCGATTATGATTAATTATATCGGGCTATTTTCATAATTTTCAAAAAAGTGTTGCATTTTAAATAAGCTCTATTTATAATGAATGTAATATGGTTTCTCTCCACTCCTATCCATATTATACTTTCCTGACAGCGCTTACATGTCAGGACTTTTTTTGTTCTCTTCTTTAGTTTCCTCTTAAATTTTCTATCATAAAAATAACATCTCTATCATAACTTGTCCTATAGAGAAAAAAAGGAGGCGAGCTATGCGATATATCATTGAGCGCCCGCTGCAATCGCTCGGTACAGACACTGTTCTTTCTTATCTAGTAGACTCTCAGAAAATCTCCTATGTCTCACAGGGCCCTCTTAGAATGAATGTGATGAAGATGTCTCTGCATGGTTTAAAGATGATTCCTGGGCATATCAGTCCTCTTATGTCATTGAATAGATTGCCTATCGAAAAGGTAAGACAGACCCTTAGCGAGAGAGTTAGAAGCGGCACGACTACGCTCTTAGCTTCTGCTGAAGTCAACTATCTGCATGAAGCAGAAACAGAGTTGAAGCGAACGAGGCATCTCTTAATATCCAGTTCAATAGACTATTGCATCGGTCTAAGTATGTCTCCAGAAAAAATCACACCACAAATGATGAGTTTTTGCCGAAAACAGAAAATCCCGTTCATCCAGTTGATCTGTAAAGATTTTGCTCAGTTAACACATGTGATCTGGGAGAGGATCAGTGAAACTAATTTCAGTTATGGTACTGTAGTCTTTCCAACCTTTCCAGCGAACATAGATCAGAAGTTGAAAAACACGTGGCAAAGAAAATGGAACGAGCTATCGGTCAAACATCAGATCCCAACTCTTTTTCATGATCTGTGTGAAACCGAACCAATCTCGTTACCAAGTTTAAAAATGCTTGGTCTATATCCTGTAAAAGGCGGTCTGTTCACAGGAAGTGATGCTGACTATTGCATCTATCGTATAGATGCAATAGGTGATACGCTGCAAGCTGTAATCGTAAGAGGCAAAATCGTTTTTACTAAGAATCTTCCAGAAACTCATCAAGGGTTTGGTAAAGAAATTATCGTAGTAAAGCCTCGTCGTTTTGGAGAATCTCTCGTATCTCGTGTATAATAGGCACAAGAATACAAGGGATAAGGGAGTTTTATCAGTGAACGAAATCCAAGATGCAATAAGGCTTGTTGAACATGGTGACGTAGAAAAAGGAATGTCGCTTTTAGAAAAAATAAAACAAAAAGCTCTAGATCCAGAAAAGTTCGAGATTGCCGAAGTTTATTTGAACTGGGGCCATACAACCGAAGCGATGAACCTTTTTAATGAGTTGCTAGAAAAGTACCCTGGGGACGGCGAACTGCTCGTTTCTATTGCAGAATGCTGCTTAGATGAAGGAATGGATGAGAAAGCGATCGAGTATTTAGATCAAGTAAATGAAGATGATGATGAATATCTTAGAGCACTAATTCTTCAAGCAGATCTTTATGAAAGTCTTGGACTGACAGAAGTAGCAGAACGTAAGCTTACTGAAGCGCATCAAAAGGACCAGAAACATCCTGTACTTGCTTATGCTTTAGGTGATTTTTATTTAAGGCAAGGTAAATTTGATTCAAGTTTGCCACTATTAAAAGTAGCGATCGATGAAAAAGCTGAAATAGAAGATGTTACATTACGATATGCCGAAGCATTAAGCAGAGCAGGTAAATTTGAAGAATCACTTCCATTCTATAGAAAAGGTCTGGATCACCATAAAGATCTTTACAGCTTATTTGGTCATGGAGTAACGGCCTTTAAAGCAGGTGAGTTTAAAGAAGCGATCGCAAGTCTTGAAGAACTAAAAGACATGGATCCTGATTATACGACCCTTTATAGCGTTCTATCTGAAGCATATGAAGAAGAAGGAGCTCTAACAGAGGCGTATGATGTTATCACTGAAGGATTAAAAAGAGATGAACATAACGAAAATATCTATCTACAAGCGGCAAGGTTAGCTTATAAACTCCACAACCCTGATCAAGGAGAACAGTGGGTGAAACAAGCACTTGAAATCAATCCAACACGGATCGAACCACTCTTGCGGTTAGGAGATCAATACATTCGTGAAGAACGATTTGAAGATCTGCTCAGTCTCTACAAGTCTCTGGCTGAAACGAAAGAAGAGATACCGCTCATGTACTGGCATCTAGCTACAGCAAATAAAGAAACCGAGAACTATACAGAGGCTGCAAAATGGTTCCAAAAAGCTTCTCTGTTGTTTACGGAGGACCCGGTGTTCTTAGAAGAATATGCATACTTCCTCATCGAGGAAGGAGAGCAGAAGAAAGCGAAGAGCATTCTGCAGAATTTGTTGAACCAAAGCCCTGAACGAGACGATATTGAGGATGTTTTGAATCGACTGGAAGATTTTTAAAACTTTCTGAAGTGAAGAAGGATTTTACGAGCAGTGAGAGAATATATTTATTATCAAGATGACGTGTTTTTGAATGATGGGGGGATTGCAATGAGCAGCACCGTTTCGGTCCTTGAAAAAAAGGATTTTATCAAATGGTTCCTTAATCATTATCAGTTAAAGAAGCGCGAATGTGTTTGGTTATTAAACTATTTAGTTAGTGATGACCAACTGATGGAGAAGGTACATTTTGTAGAGAAAGCTGAATATTGTCCAAAGGCCATAATCATGTCAACTCAATGCACAGACGGAGTTCCATTCCGTTTTTACAAGCAAAATGTTCTAACGACTGATGCCGAAAAATCATTTCACGACATCCGCTTGAACCAAGAAGAAGAGATCTATCTGGAACTTAATTTTAACGCATCACGTCTGACGCCCGAGTACGCTTCGGTTTTAGAAGAAAATCCACACTTGCCTCAGAATATGTCTATGGACAAAAAATACGGCATATGGGCGGAAATGGTATTAGAAAAGTCGATTGAAACCTACCGTAAGAATGATATTATGGCAAAGATCGATGCTGCACTAGACCAAAAGGATTATGACAGCTTTACAAAATGGACGAATGAACTAAAAAATTTAGAAAAACAGCCATCCTAGTTGTGTGAAGGCGACTCTTAAGAAAGAGTCGTCTTTTTTGTGCGTTATATGACTTCTGTGAAAGGGTGCACACACGATATTGTTGGTCTCAGCCAAGCTTGTTTTGCAACCAATCCACAAATTTTTGCTTTGAATCCACGAGTTTTAGCCTGCAATCCTAAAGTTTGGTCACTTTATCCAGAAGTTTTTCGCTTTAATCCGCGAGTCGACATTCCTAGACATATTTCGACATCTGTAAAAATACCTATTTTCATTGAGAATCTCATTACCAGGAAGAGAAATATGGTACGATAAGAAGCAGTACATACCAAGTAAGGAGATTTTTTTATGAAATGGAAAACGAAAGACGCAGATGTGTTCTTAAAATCTGGTGAGTATGTGGACTCGATTCTCATTCCGTTAACACCAGTCAGTTTCTCCCACGAGTTCAAATCCAGTGTGACGATGTCTGAGTATACAGAACTGTTAACATCAGAGATCGAGCGTCAGCTGCATGGCAGGTTGTTTTTATCACCTAATTTTACATATGTAAAGGATGAAAGTTCTATGGATCTATTAACTAGTTTCATAGAGCACGTAAAAAACTCGGGACATTTTAAACATATCTTCCTCATGACAAGTGATGTGTATTGGAAAGAGTTCGAACAGCAACTTTCTGGTCAATTGTTCTGGGTTCCCGCTCTGCCACTAGAAACCATGGACGAGAAGTATAAACTTGAGGTGATAAAAGAGCAGGTAAAACCGTTGTTTCAACTCATTTTCAACGATTGGCAGAGAAGTATAAATTCGTAATATTTACCACATGTCATATTGACATTAAAAGACAACATAAGCTATCATGTTTATGTCCTAGTAATATGTGTGTAAAAGTCCGGATGGACCGTCATTTACAGCATAAGGGGGGGAAAACAATGTCAAAGGAAGATATTTCAAGACGTCAGTTCTTAAACTACACATTAACTGGCGTAGGCGGATTTATGGCTGCCGGCATGCTTATGCCAATGGTCCGTTTCGCCCTTGATCCGATTCTAAAAGAGGGAACAGATCAAGAATTGGTAGCGGTTACGAGCATGGAAGAGATCGCGAACGAACCAAAGCGTTTCGATTTTAAAATCAAACAAAAAGATGGCTGGTACGAGTCTGATGTCACTCAATCTGCCTGGGTTTATAAAGCGAAGAATGGTGATATTATCGCACTTTCTCCAATCTGTAAACATCTAGGTTGTACGGTAGACTGGAATACAGATCCATCGCACCCTAACCAGTTCTTCTGTCCTTGCCACTTAGGCCGTTATACGAAGGATGGAACGAATGTTAAGGGAACTGCACCTCTTGCACCGCTTGATGTATATGACAGCCAGGTGAAAGATGGAAAGCTTTATTTAGGAAAGGCAAAACCAAGAAAGGGGGCGTAATGAATGCTACAAAAGATTTATGACTGGGTAGATGAGCGCCTGGATATTACGCCGCTTTGGAGAGATGTTGCAGACCATGAAGTACCTGAACACGTAAACCCCGCACATCATTTTTCTGCGTTCGTTTACTGTTTCGGTGGATTAACTTTCTTCATCACGGTTATCCAAATTCTTTCAGGTATGTTCTTAACGATGTACTATGTGCCTGATATCGTGAATGCTTGGGAATCCGTATATTACCTGCAAAATGAAGTGGCATTTGGAGTGATCGTACGCGGAATGCACCACTGGGGCGCGAGCCTTGTTATCGTAATGATGTTTCTACATACATTGCGCGTATTTTTCCAGGGAGCTTATAAGAAGCCAAGAGAATTAAACTGGGTTGTTGGAGTACTTATTTTCTTTGTTATGTTAGGTTTAGGTTTTACAGGTTATCTATTGCCTTGGGATATGAAAGCGCTATTTGCGACTAAGGTAGGAATTGAGATCGCTATGACGATTCCTGTTGTTGGTCCGATCGCGAAGACATTCCTTGCCGGCGGAGAGATTATCGGAGCACAGACGCTCACGCGTTTCTTTGCGATTCACGTATTCTTCCTTCCTGCAGCATTGTTAGGCTTGATGGGTGCCCATTTCTTAATGATTCGTAAACAAGGTATTTCCGGACCGTTGTAAGAACAAACATAAGATTAAAAGTTTCATAAGAGCAAAGGAGGGAAATATATGCATCGCGGTAAAGGAATGAAGTTTGTCGGTGACTCACGTGTCCCTGCTGAGCGCAAGCCGAATATTCCTAAAGACTATTCGGAGTTTCCGGGGAAAACGGAAGCGTTCTGGCCAAACTTTCTTTTAAAAGAATGGATGGTAGGAGCCGTATTCTTAATCGGATACCTCATACTAACAATCGTCCATGAATCTCCTTTGGAGAAAAAAGCAGATCCTACCGATGCTGGATATATTCCTCTACCAGACTGGTACTTCCTATTTTTATACCAGCTTCTGAAGTACAAGTATGCGGCAGGGGATTATGTTCTTATCGGTACTGTTATTATACCGGGTCTAGCATTTGGTGCGTTAATGCTTGCGCCATTCTTAGACAAAGGGTTGGAGCGACGTCCTTCTAAACGTCCGATCGCAACTGGATTAATGTTATTAGGTTTGATCTCTGTTACATATTTAACATGGGAATCTGTTGTGACACACGATTGGGAAAAAGCGAAGACTCAAGGTAAGATCGTTGATGTAAGTTTTGATGAAAACGACCCTGGATACAAGATCTACCAACAGCAGAGTTGCGTAGGCTGCCATGGTAACACGTTATCAGGTGGAGCATCAGGACCTTCATTGATCGGTACAGGATTGAAGCCTGAAGAAATCATGAAAATCGCAAAAGAAGGTAAGCCGCCAGGCATGCCGCCGAATGCGTTTAAAGGTTCTGATGATGAGCTAAAACAATTAGCAGAATTCATCTCAAAACTAGAACAAAAGTAAATGGTAGAAGCCGGCTCGGTATGGGCCGGCTTTTTTTCTGAACTTAGAAAAAGAAGGAGTATGTGATTATGTCTTGGATTCGAACGATCATCATGGATCGAATGTTTTTACTTGCACTTCTTTTAATCAACATACTAGGCACGATCTATGGCTATTATTGGTACCTGTATCAGCTGCAAGAGACACCTTGGTACTTTTTGCCTTTCGTCCCCGATAGTCCGACAGCATCTTTGTTTTTTGTTTTTGTTATCATCGGTTTTTTGAGGGATAAACAGCATGGAGTGATCGAGGCGTTGGCTGTTGCGACGCTTTTTAAGTATGGCATATGGGCTGTTGGGATGAATCTTGGTGGAGCTCTTGTTGGAACTCCTCTTGATCTTATTAACTACATGCTTATCTTTTCACACCTCGGCATGGCGGTTCAAGGGCTGCTTTATGCTCCGTTTTATAAGATTAAGGGTTGGCACGTAACACTTGCTGCTCTCGTCCTTTTTCATAACGAGATCATCGACTATGTGTTTGATATGATGCCGAGATATGACATTCTTGATCCGTATCAAGATATGATCGGTTACTTAACCTTTTGGTTGTCTGTACTTTCAATCTTCATTGTTTGGAAAATGAGAAAAGCATAATGCACGCTCCCAATCCTTAATTATAGGTCTATCCTTGTCCCAGCTCTCATACGTTTTAAGTATAAGGGTACAGGAGGGACAACGGATGAGAAGGTTTGGATGGGCATTGATGGTTCTTTGTATGGTTTTTGGACTTGCTTTGCCAGCACTTGCGTCAAATCATACAGAAACGAAGGATTGGTCTGAGATCAATGAACTAACGAGTGAGATCTGGGAGCTTGGTAAGATAGAAAGGTATGAAGAAGCTGCGGGTGTGTTGCAGTTTACTTCCGCCAACATCATTCATATTGAAGATGTCTTGTCCTTGAGACCGGAACAGAAGCGTCTCGTTGAATATACGTTCAGAGATGCTGTGTCTTCTCTTCAGAATCCCGAATGGTCAAAAGAAAAAAAGCTAAACAAGCTTACAGAGGTTCGATTATTAGTGGATGCCCTTCAGACTGATTATGAGCCGTTATGGAAAAAAACAGGGCTGATGATGCTAGAGCCTTTTATCACGATGGAAAAAGGAATCAGTGAGGATGATTCAGTAACCTTTCATCAAGCTGCTAACCTTTTACTCGAGAGGTACGAAACGGTCAGACCGGCACTCATGGTCGACCTGAAAGATGAAGATCTTCAAAAGCTGGATGAACACGTTTCTTACGTAGATACTAACCGCAGTCAAATACTTAAGGATACTGCTCATCAAAAACAGCTTGAGACAGCAGCTGCTGACTTTGAAGCACTATTCTTCGCGAAAAAAGATAACTCAGAACCGTCGCTCTTTTGGCTAATATTTTCAATCGGTGGAATCATATCATCAACACTAGCTTACGTAGGATGGAGAAAATACAAAGGTGATCAGCAGGATGAGTTGCGAGTGCCGGATAAACGGTAATGGGTCATGAGTCATGCGTATTCTTTGACAAACTGTGAGCTGAAAACGTAAAATGTGAGTATCAAAAGCTTTTTATATGGAGGAATGCCAACGATGGGTGGATTTTTAATCTACTTCGCAATTTTGCTTATCGTTCCAATCTGGGCTCAGATGCGAGTGAAAAGCACGTACAAAAAGTATTCAAAAGTCAGTAACAGCACAGGTAAGACGGGTGCAGAAGTTGCAAGAGAGATCTTAGACCAAAATGGACTTTACAGTGTTCAAGTAGAGCCAGTCAGAGGGATGTTATCTGATCATTACGACCCTCGCAGCAAAGTAGTTCGTTTATCTGAAGATAACTATTACGGAAGTTCGATTGCAGGTGCAGCGGTTGCAGCCCATGAAGTTGGGCATGCGATTCAAGATGCAGAAGGGTATGCGTTCTTGCGCTTCAGACATGCGCTCGTTCCTGTAGCTAACATCGGATCTAACTTTTCGTTTCTATTGATTCTTGGTGGTATGCTTTTAAGCTCTATGAATATGTTCCTTCTAGGGATCATCTTCATGTCAGTAGCTGTATTGTTCCAGTTCGTTACTCTGCCTGTTGAGTTCAATGCAAGCTCTCGTGCGATGGACCAGATCGTTTCAACGGGTCTGATCCGTAACAACGAAGAGCGAGGAGCACGTAAAGTTCTAAACGCTGCTGCCTTAACTTATGTAGCTGGTGCGCTAGTAGCATTACTAGAACTAGCACGATTCATCTTCATGTTCTTAGGGATGAACCAAGACGATTAATACAAGACTAACAAAAAAGCTCCCGATACATAATCGGGAGCTTTTTTTCTATCTGCCTATCGGATTCTTATCAGCATCTAAAGTGAAACCTTCTCCGATGACTTCATGAACATCATTTACAGTAACAAATGCATGGGGATCAATGCGCTCTATCACTTGCTTGATGCGGACGATCTCGTTCTTAGCGATAACGCAGTACAGTACTTCCCGGATATTTCCTGTAAAAGAACCTTTACCGTTTAAGATGGTCGCACCACGGTCCAATTCTTTGATAATATCTGCTGCGATCTCGGTATTTTTATCAGAAAAGATCATGACGGCTTTACCAGCATAAGCGCCTTCTTGCATAAAGTCGATCACACGTGCACCGATGAAAACAGCAACGAGTGTGTACATCGCTTCTTTATAATCTAAGTAGACGAGAGAAATCGCGATAACCACGAAATCAAAGATGAACATTGTCTTACCCATGCTCCAGCCTAAAAATTTATGACCGAGTCTCGCGATGATATCCACTCCGCCAGTCGTTCCACCAAAGCGGAAGATGATTCCTAGTCCGACTCCGATAAATACACCAGCAAATAATGCAGCAAGTGTCATGTCCTCTTTAAGGTTGATCGTAACGAATGAGAAACGCTGAAAGATAAACAAAAACACCGATACGGCAACTGTTCCGATGATCGTATAGATAAAGGCGTTTCTGCCAAGCAGCTTCCAGCCGACAAAGAACAATGGAATGTTGAGTGCCAGGTTAGAATAAGAAGGATCGATTGAAAAAAGAAAATAGAGAATAAGCGTGATCCCTGTAAAACCACCTTCTGCTAAATTGTTCGTCATATTAAAGTGAACGATTCCAAACGAGAAGATGGCAGCACCAAGTAAGATGAATAAAATATTTTTTAGTTTGATTGGATAAGTCATAGGAGGCCTACTTTCTACAAAAATACTGAGGTTGTTTTTAGTCATGCCTTCCTATTATAAGCGAAATTTCATGAAATTTGTCAAACAGAAAAAATACCGATAACATAAAGAAGACTAATATTGAATGAGGAGTGTCAACATCATGGCCAATCGTACATTAAAAGAGAGTCAGGACGTTGTAGATCAATACATATCACAGTTTAAAGAAGGCTATTTCAGTCCTTTAGCTATGCTTGCACGATTAACAGAAGAATTAGGTGAACTTGCCCGTGAAGTGAATCATCACTATGGAGAGAAACCGAAGAAATCCACAGAGGATAAGAAGACGGTTGAAGAAGAACTTGGAGATATGTTCTTTGTTTTGATCTGTCTTGCGAACTCCTTGAATATAGATCTAGATGATGCGTTGAAAACCGTTATGCATAAGTTTGAAACACGTGACAAAGACAGATGGACAAAAAAAGAGGGAGAGACTACACATGAATAATATTCGTATCATACTTGCAGGACCAAGAGGAAAGATGGGTCAAGAAGCGTTGAAGATGATCGAGGAAACTCCTCATTTTGAACTTGTGGCAGCTGTAGATTCAAAGAATGACGGTCTTCAAGTAAAAGATCTGTCAGGTGCACCGCAGTCAATGGAGGCACCAGTGTATGATGATATGGAAAACTGCTTTGCTTCAATTGAAGCAGATGTCGTTGTTGATCTTACACGACCAGATATCGGCAAAAAACATCTTGAACTTGCTCTAAAGCATGGTCTGCGCACGGTGATCGGAACAACCGGCTTTTCAAATGAAGACCTAGAGCGACTAAAAGCGTTAGCTGAAGAAAAACAAACAGGTGCTATCATTGCGCCAAACTTTGCGATCGGTGCGATCTTAATGATGAAGTTTTCTCAAATGGCAGCAAAATACCTTCCGGATATCGAGATCATTGAAAAGCATCATGATCAAAAGCTGGATGCGCCGTCAGGAACGGCATTAAAAACAGCACAACTGATAACAGAAGTGCGAGATGAAAAGAAACAAGGTCATCCTGATGAAAAAGAGGACCTTAAAGGCGCACGAGGCGCTGAACTAGAAGGGATTCGTATTCATAGTGTAAGATTACCTGGACTGGTCGCGCATCAAGAAGTCATCTTCGGTGGTGAGGGTCAAGTCTTGACGATCCGTCATGATTCTATGAACAGAACATCATTCATGCCAGGGGTTCGACTTGCGGTAGAAAGTGTAATGAACATTGAAGGCCTTGTATACGGTCTTGAAAATATTATGGAATAAGAGGGGATACTATGAAAATAGCTCTTATTGCGCACGATAAGAAAAAGAACGATATGATTAATTTTACCGTCGCATACGCTCCGATCTTAAAGGATCATACACTGTTTGCGACAGGAACAACAGGATTTAAAATAAACGAAGCGACGGGGCTTGATATCAAACGATTCCAATCGGGTCCTTTAGGCGGCGATCAGCAGATCGGAGCATTGATAGCAGAAAACGATCTAGATCTTGTACTGTTCTTCAGAGATCCTTTGACCGCACAGCCTCATGAGCCTGATGTATCAGCACTGATGCGTTTATGTGATGTGTATCAGATTCCGCTTGCAACGAACTTGGCTTCAGCAGAGCTTTTTATTCGTTCACTTGAACGAGGAGATCTGGATTGGAGAAAAATAATAGATGAAAGAGAGTCAGAGAAAAAATGAACGTAGAAAGCTGGCTTGCTTTTGGCGCACATTCAGATGATGTCGAGATCGGCATGGGTGCGACGATTAAAGCAGAAACAGAGAGAGGCCGTAACGTGATCATCTGCGACTTAACAGAAGCAGAACTGTCATCGAACGGTACTGTCGACATCCGAAAAAAAGAGGCAGAAAGAGCAGCTCGCCTTTTAGGTGTAAGGACAAGAAGTAATTTACAGTTGCCTGACCGTGGACTATACATGCAAGAAGACTATATTCTAAAGCTCGTGTCCGTGATTCGTGAGCATAAGCCGCAATATGTGTTCGCTCCCTATTGGGTCGATCGGCATCCAGACCACGGAAACTGTGCTCGTCTCGTAAAAGAAGCAGTCTTTTCTGCTGGCATAAAAAATATTCAAGATCCGAAACATCTGCCTTCACACAAAGTAAAAAATATATTTTATTACATGATCAACAGTGCAGAGAGACCACAACTCTTTGTCGATGTAACAGGGTCTTACAAAGCGAAGATCGAGGCACTGAAAGCTTATCCGTCACAGTTTGTGAAAACACTGGATAGCATCGATACACCGCTGACGAATGGTTACATCGAACGTGTGGAATCCCGCGACAAACTGTTTGGTCTTGAAGCTGGTGTCAGTTATGCAGAAGGGTTCATCCCCGAACAAACGTATATAACTAACCATCTATAAGGAGAAAGTCTATGACGTTAAAAATCGGCATCACTTGTTATCCGACCGTAGGCGGATCAGGGGTGGTAGCGACAGAACTAGGAAAACTATTAGCAGAAAAAGGACACGAGATTCATTTTATTACATCAAGTGTTCCTTTTCGTCTAGGAAAATTTTATCCGAACATCTTCTTTCATGAAGTAGAAGTAAACCATTATTCTGTGTTTAAATATCCGCCATATGATCTAGCTTTAGCGAGCAAGATGGCAGAAGTGGCAAAACGAGAAAAGCTTGATCTTCTTCATGTTCATTATGCTGTTCCTCATGCCGTTTGTGCGGTATTAGCCAAACAGATGCTTAACGATGAGATGAAGATCGTTACAACTTTACATGGAACAGACATTACGGTACTTGGCTACGATCCTTCACTTAGTGAAATGATCAAGTTTGGTATCGAGAAATCGGATGTAGTCACATCGGTTTCTCATCAACTGAAAGCAGATACGTTAGAGTTGTTGAATATCAACAAAGATATCATCCCTGTACATAACTTTGTAGACGAAAGAGTGTATTACAGAAGAAGCAACAATGCTGAATTAAGACAAACGTACGGAATTGATGAGAACGAAAAAGTCATCGTTCATATCTCGAATTTTAGAAAAGTAAAAAGGTTAGAAGATGTTATCAAGTCGTTCGCTCTTATCCGAAAAGAGCTTACTTCAAAGCTATTGTTGATCGGAAACGGTCCAGAACTAACAACGGCATGCGAACTTGTGCGTGAGCTCGATATTGAAGATGATGTGTTGTTCTTAGGTAAACAAGAGAATGTCGGTGAACTGTTCTCTATTTGCGATCTGAAGCTCCTTCTTTCTGAAAAAGAAAGCTTTGGGCTCGTACTGCTAGAAGCGATGGCATGCGGTGTACCCGTTATCGGAACCAATATCGGTGGGATTCCAGAGGTGATCGTTGATGGCGAGACTGGTTATATGGTGGAGCTAGGGTGTCCAGAATCAGTAGCCGAAAAAGCGATAGCTCTGTTAAAGGATGAAGAAAAATTAATGGCGTTCAGAGAAAATTCCGTTAGACATGTAAAAGAGAACTTCTTATCTGACAAAATCGTCTCGATCTATGAAGATATTTATTATTCATTGATAGAGGATCGTTCGGTATGAACCAGATGTTCGAAAACGCATTGCCGGTATTAAAGAGGTTGGAAGAAGAAGGTTTCAGCGCTTATTTTGTTGGAGGTTGTGTACGAGACCTCTTACTTCAGCGTCACATCAAAGATATCGATATTGCGAGTTCTGCTAGACCAGAAGACGTTCAGCGAATATTTCCTAAGACCATTCCGGTCGGTATCGAACACGGAACGGTTATCGTGAGACACGAATCTGTGTCTTATGAAGTTACAACGTTCAGAAAAGAAGATGAGTATAAGGATTATAGAAGACCGTCTAAAGTGTGGTTTGTCGATGACCTGAAAGAAGATCTCTCTAGAAGAGATTTCACCTTCAATGCAATGGCGATGGATACTTCTTTTCAGTTGATCGATCATTTTGGGGGGCGTGAAGATCTTAAGAGAGAGCAGATTCGGACTGTTGGAGATCCGAATCTGCGCTTTTCAGAAGATCCTCTTCGTATTATGAGAGCTTGCCGGTTCATGAGTGTATTTAACATGGTAATCGAAAAAAAGACCATTGACGCGATCAAAGAAAAAGCTCATT
The DNA here is from genome assembly GCF_015903855.1 of Fictibacillus sp. 18YEL24. Classification (GTDB taxonomy): domain Bacteria; phylum Bacillota; class Bacilli; order Bacillales; family Fictibacillaceae; genus Fictibacillus; species Fictibacillus phosphorivorans_C. Next base: position 692,178 of record NZ_JACZDT010000001.1, on the reverse strand, counting down.
TGTTAAAGCGTATCTCGACAGAACGAATTGCCATCGAATTTATCAAACTGCTTCAAGGTGAACAAGCGGGTCATGTTCTCGAATTTATGAAGAAAAGCTCTGTTTTAAATCACTTGCCTACTGATCTGCAAGAAAAACAGAACGAACTTTATAAGGATTTCTCTTGGAACAAGCTAGAATCCGATGAACAGCGATGGACAGCGATCTTGTTATTATCGGATATAAGTGATGGCAGAGGGTTCTTAAAGAGTTGGAAACTCCCAAATCATATGATCAAAAAAGTTGGAGAGTTAAAGTCCGCTTATGAGATTGATGCTTGGAGCAAGATGGATTTGTACCGCTATGGCTTAGAGACGGCTTTATCAAGCATCACGTTAAAAAGTGCGATGAAAAAGAAAGACTATGCTATCGTGAAAGAACAGCTTCATCAGCGATATAGCGAGATACCGATCACATCTAGAAAAGATATACCACTAGATGGTGAGGATATTTTAGAGATCACTAATCGTGAACCAGGCATTTGGTTAGGAAAACTTTTAGAAGAGATGGAGAAAAAAATCGTTGACGGAGAACTAACACTCAACATATCCACACTAAAGGATTGGGTAAAAAGGTGGGAGCCATGATGAAAGAAGCATTGTTGCACATGCTGACAGAGCAAGAAGGAAAGTTTGTTTCAGGTCAAGAGATCTCAAACAGACTGGATTGTTCGAGAACGGCGATCTGGAAACACATATCAGAACTACGTAAGAACGGTTATACGATTGAAGCTGTACAAAAAAGAGGATATCGATTGATCACATCTCCTGATGCAGTAACAGCAGAAGAAGTATCACTATACACGGGTGACGGAACATTCGGTAAGAAGATCACGTACAGAGAATCAGTAAAGAGTACACAAGAGATCGCGCATATTCTTGCTAGAGATGGTGCGGTGGAAGGAAGCATTGTACTTGCTGACGAACAGACCGGTGGGAGAGGAAGGTTAGGAAGAGCGTGGCAATCTCCTAAAGGGACAGGAGTTTGGATGAGTTTAATCTTAAAGCCTAACATTCCTCTACAAAAAGCGCCTCAGCTAACATTGTTAATAGCGGTAGCAGTTTC